>CAYSXA010000001.1:0-72123 GCA_964435005.1 uncultured Anaerolineaceae bacterium
GGGGCGACGCGATAGGCGCTCCACGCGAGCGCCCCCAGCGCGACGGCCAGCGCCAGCCCCAGCGTCAGCGCCCCGCCCAGTCGTCCCAGGCGATGGGCGAGCGAGTGGCGCGCTCGGGCGGCGCGTGCCCGGCGGCGACGAAGCATGTGCGGAACGGTCATCTGCGGTCGGCGGCGAGGATGCGGTTCAGTTCGCGCTGCACCAGCGCGGTGCGCTCATCGCGCAATAGCGGCAGGCGGGCGCGTGTGCGGTGCAACTGGTTCAGGTCGGCTTCCGCCAGCACCAGCGCTTCCTCGTGGTACGGCCCCTGGGCGAGCAGTTCGCCGTTCGGGTCGAACAACGTCGCCCCGCCCCAGAAGTTCAACCCGTCCTCGTAGCCCACGCGGTTGGTGTGCGCCACAAAGCAGGTGAACAGGCTGGCGTAAGCGCGGTTGATGTGCTCTACCCAGCGTGCGGATTCGAGCTGCGGCGCGGTGTTCAGCCCGCGCCCTGGCGAGGCCGAGGTGAACAGCATCAGGTCGGCGCCGTCCAGCCAGAGCAAATAAGGCGGCGAAGCGTGCCAGAAGTCTTCACAAATCAGCATCCCCACGCGGCCAAAACGCGTGTCGAAGGCACGCACCGCGTCGCCCCAGGCGAAGAAACGCCCCTCGTCGAACAGGCCGTAGGTAGGCAGATAGACTTTGTGGTGCACGTGCAGCACCTTTCCGCCGGAGAGATAGGCGGCAGCGATGAAGAAACGGTGGCGGCGGTCTTCGTCCACGAAGCCCACCACCAGGTCGATGCGGCGGCTGGCGTCCAGCAACGGCCCAAAGACCGGGTCTTCGGACACCGGACGGTGGGCCACCGTCGGTACCAGATCTTGCAGCACGTAACCGGTCAGCGAGAGTTCGGGGAAGACCAGCAAATCCGCGCCCTGACGGTGCGCCTGCTGGATCAGGTCGAGGTGCCGCTCCAGATTGGCATTCACATCGCCCAACACGGTGTTGATTTGTGCCAGCGCCAGGGTGAGTTTCATGGTCGCTCCGAATGGGATGGGATGGATGAGGCTATCATACCATGACCGGATGGAGAGATGATAAGGAAGGGAAGGGGGTATACCAGGGCTTGTCAATTCTCCTCCGATTTGCGGATTTTCCCTTCCTCTCCCCTCTTTCATTCCCCCCTCCCCTCCCCAGCGCTGGGGAGGGGAGGGGGGAAAGTGGCAGGCCTCAGAACGCTGATAAGTCCTGGTGGTATACTAAGCGCGATGCCCGGCCTGTCTTCCGACCAATTTTATCGCCTGCTGCGCCGTGCGCGCTGGATGGTGCCGCTGGCGCTGACGGTGCTGGTGCTGCTCTTTGAGGCGTACGAGCACGGGGTGCGCCCGATTTTCCCCCACGCGGCGCGCTATGGCTTTCAGGTGGACTTTTTGTTCTTCGGCGTGGTGGGGCCGATTGTGGTCGGGCTGGCGCTGCACTGGATGGGTAGTGTGTTTCACCGCCTGCAGCGTTCCCAGATCGAACGCGACCGCCTGTACACCGAATTGCAGGCCAAGGAACAGGCGCGCCGTCGCCTGTTGGAGGCGGTCATCAACGCCCAGGAAGAGGAGCGCAAGCGCGTGGCGCGTGATTTGCATGACGGGGTGAGCCAGGCGCTAACGGCGTTCGTGCTGGCCAGCGAGGGGCTGACGCTGGACGACCCCTCCCAGGCGTCCCGTTTGCGGCTGGCGCGTCAATCCGCGCAGCAGGCGCTGGATGCCATCCGTGCGCTGATTCCCGACCTGCGCCCGCCGTTGCTCGACCGCCAGGGGCTGGTACCGACGCTGCAATCGTATGTGGACGACCTGTTCAGCCAGGACGGGCCGCAGGTGCGCTGGCAAATCGAAGGAACTCCTCGCCGTCTGGAGCCTGCCCTGGAACTGGCGGTCTTCCGCATTGCTCAGGAGGCGCTGAGTAACGTGTACCGCCACGCGCGGGCGCGTCAGGTGGTCCTGCGGTTGGATTTTCAGCCGCGTCGTCTGGTGCTCGTCATCCAGGACGACGGCGCGGGCTTCGACCCGCGCAGCGTACGCCCCGGCCCGCGCGATCTGCGCGGTGTGGGACTGCTCGGCATGGAGGAACGCGCGAGTATGGTCAACGGACATCTGCACCTGGAATCTGCGCCTGGACGCGGCACGCGCGTGGAACTCACCGTGCCGTTGGACGGAGAAGCTCATGGCTAAGGTCACGCATGTGCTGATCGCGGACGATCACACCCTGGTGCGCGAGGGACTGCGTCTGTTGCTTGACCGGCAACCCGATTTCCGTGTGGTGGCCGAGGCGTCGAACGGTCGCGATGCGGTGCGCTTTGCCCTGGAAGCCTGTCCCGATCTGTTGCTGATGGACATCAGTATGCCGGAAATGGACGGCATCCAGGCGTTGATCGAAATCCGCCGCTGCTTACCCGCTGTGCGCGCGCTGATGCTTACCATGCACGAAGACCGCGACCTGTTCTTCCGCTCCTTGCAGGCTGGCGCAGCGGGTTACCTGCTCAAGGGGGCTTCTTCCCAGGAGCTGCTGGAAGCGTTGCGCGTGGTGAAGCGCGGCGAGGTGTACCTCTCCCCACGGATGAACACCATCCTGGTGCAGCATTTCCTGTCGCACAACCAGATGCCGGCGCCAGGTGAACCGGCGCCGCACGAAGTGCTCAGCCCGCGTGAGATGGAGGTGCTCCAGCGCCTGGCAGAGGGACAGACGAACGCCGAAATCGCCGAGGCGCTGGTCATCAGTCCCAGTACGGTGCAAACCCATCGCACACGCATCCTGGAAAAACTGAGGCTGAAGACCCGCGCCGACCTGGTGAAATACGCTCTGCGTCATGGCCTGATTGACCTGGGTTGATCGGCTGTTGGGGGAAAAAGCCGTTCGTCACCCGTTGGTGTGATGATTTTCACCCTGGATGTCACGTTTTTAACGACACGTGAATCCCTATCTGCGCGATACCCGCCCACAGTCTCTCATGGTATCTTAATCTCCATGAGGCGACTGCGCATTTTCCTGATCTGGAAGCACCCCCTGTTACGTGATACCGTTCATGCCATCCTGGAGCAGGCCAACCTCTCGCTGAGCGGCGAATTCGTCGGCGGGGCCGATCTGGAGCAGTTGGAACAACTGCAGCCGGATGTGTTGTTGGTGGAAGACGATGGCGACCTGGTGCAGCGATTGTTGCCTCTGCTCTCGCAGATGAGCGGCGTGCGGCTGATTCGCATCAGCCTGGAAGATAACCGCCTGCATTTGTATCACCACGTGGAGCGCACGCTGACTCATCAATCCGACCTGATCGAAGCGTTACAGAGCGTCGTTCGCCTGGAAGGCCGCGAGCGACGAAAATCCCAAAGGAAGGAGAATCGCATGGCTGGAGAGACCCCCTGGTTTCGGCAACCGAAGAAGTTGCTGCCGGTCGTGGCGGTTGTGGTTGTGCTGCTGCTGGCAGCGGGCTTTTTCGGCCTGAAGCAAACGCAGGCCGCGCCGCCGCAGCCGATTGCCTTCAACCACTCCGTGCACGTCAACCTGGGTGTGCAGTGTTTGTATTGTCACTCCGGGGCGTTGCGTGGCCAGACGGCCGGGCTGCCCACCATCAGCAAGTGCATGGGCTGTCACCAGCAGATTGACGCCGGTGACAATCCTGGCAAGAAGGCGCTGATGGAATACGCCCAATCGGGCAAGCCGGTGGAGTGGGTGCCGGTGGCGATGCAGCCGGACTTTGTGTACTTCAGTCACCGGCCTCACGTGAACGCTGGTCTGAACTGCGAGACCTGCCACGGGGATGTGAGCAAGATGACCGTGGCCGAGCCGCAGAAAGGCCAGAACATGGGCTGGTGTCTGTCCTGCCACAAGGGTCTGGCACCGGAGCACTTCGTGAAACTGTCCGACTGCGCCACGTGCCACAAATGAGCGGAGGCTGGAATGAGTGAACAGATCACCCGACGAGATTTTCTCAAACTAAGCGGTGCCGGTGCCGCGGCGGCAGCGGTGTTGACCGGTTGTGGCCCGGTGGCGCGCTACGTCACCCGCCGCCCGTACACCGAGATGCCGGAATACACCCTGCCTGGTCAGAGCACCTACTATGCCACCACCTGCCGCGAGTGCCCCGCCGGTTGTGGGCTGATCGTCCGCACGGTGGAAGGGCGCGCAATCAAGGTGGAGGGCAATCCCAACCATCCGGTCAGCCGTGGGCGCACCTGCTCGCGCGGCCAGGCCTCTTTGCAGGGCCTGTACAACCCCGACCGCATCCAGGGGCCGGTGAAGCAGGCCCAGCGCGGAAGCGGCTCGTTCGAGGCGGTGGACTGGGATGCCGCCGTGCAGGTGGTGCAGGACGCGCTGGCGAACACCGCCCCGGAGGGCATCGCCTTCCTGATGGGGTTGAACCATGACCATTTGTTCGATCTGGTGCAGCAGATCACTCAGGCGCTGGGCGCACCTGAGCCGCTGCGCTTTGGGGCGCTGGGGCTGCTGGAGGGCCGCGCCACGCTGATTGCTGCCGCCAGTAAGGTGCTGGGCAAGGCGGCGTTGCCGCACTTTGACCTGCATCACGCTGAGATGGCCTTCTCCTTTGGCGCAAACTTCCTGGAGACCTGGCTTTCGCCGGTGGCCTATGGCAACGATTACGGCGCGATGCGGCGCGGGGAGATTGGTCAGCGCGGATATCTGGTGCACTTTGAACCGCGCATGTCGCTGACCGCGGCCAACGCCGACGAGTGGTTCCCGATTACGCCGGGTACGGAAGGACTGGTGGCCCAGGCGTTGGGCAAACTGGTCGCCGAAGCGCTGGGTGCTCCCGCGCCGAAGATTTTCGCCGATGTAGATGTGGCGGCTGTCGCGAAGCAGGCTGGCGTTAAGGAAGAAGACCTGCATCGTCTGGCGACGATGTTCGCCCGCGCCAGCCGCAAGGTTGCTATCCCCGGCGGCGCGGCGCTGGGACACACCAACGGCTTCCAGGCCGCGCAGGCCATCCTGGCGCTCAACGCGCTGGTGGATAACCTGGGTAAACCCGGTGGCGTGTTCTTCGCCCCCGATCTGCCGGTGAACGCCGATCTGGCACACCGACCGGCCACCCTGGCGCAGATCACCCGGCTGGTCAAGCAGATGAATGAGGGCAAGATTCAGGTGCTGTTCGTGCACGGCGTGAATCCGGCCTACGAACTGCCGGCGGCGCTGGGCTTCGCTGAAGCGTTGAACAACGTGCCGCTGGTGATTTCCTTTGCGTCCTTCCCCGATGAGACTGCTCAGATGGCGGATTATGTGTTCCCCGACCACACGCCGCTGGAGGGTTGGGGATATCAGAAGGTGGCCGTGGGCGCCGATCGTGCGGTGATCTCCGGCGCGCAGCCGGTGGTTGTGCCGCTGTATGACACGCGCGCCACTGCCGACGTGCTGCTGGCTGCCGTCCAGGGCATCGGCGGCAACCTGGCCGATCAGGTGCCTTACAAGGACGAAGTGGACTTCATCCAGCAGTCGGTGACCGCCTTGTTGCGCGAGCAGGGCTTTTACGCGGCTCCGGAGATCAAGACCTTCTTCGCCCGCTTCCAGCAGTTTGGCGGCTGGTGGTCGGCTTCTCCCAATCTGGAAGCGCCCACCTCTGGCGCGGCGCTCGGCCATTCGCTGGAGATGCCGGTAGCCGAGTTTGATGGCGAGGGCGAGTTCACGCTCTATGTGTACCCTTCGCCTACTCTGGGCGACGGTAGTGGCGCCAACCGCCCCTGGTTGCAGGAAACCCCCGATCCCATGACCACGGTGATGTGGAACTCGTGGGTGGAGATCAACCCGGAGACGGCGCGCGAACTCGGTTTGCGCGACGATGACGTGGTGCGCATCACCTCGCCCTATGGCTCGGTGGAGGCAGTGGTGTATTTGTACCCGGCCATCCGTCCGGATACCATTGCCATCCCGCTGGGACAAGGGCACACCGCGCTGGGACGCTATGCCGAAGGACGCGGTGTCAACCCTCTGACCCTGCTCGGCGCGAAGGTGAACGCGGCCGGCGATCTGGCCTTTGTCGCCACCCGTGTGAAGATTGAGAAGACCGGGCGCCGCCGCCAACTGGCGCGCTATGAAAACCGCGTGGGCGTGTACGGCGACGGCGCGTGAGCCGGATGGAGGAGCATCTGCCATGAGTGAAAACGTGGAACAAGCCAAATGGGCCATGGTCATCGACCTGGATCGATGCAACGGCTGCCAGGCGTGCGTGACGGCCTGTTCGCTGGAGAACAACGTGCCCACCGTGGGCGAAGAACAGGCGGCCTACGGGCGCGGCATGCACTGGATTCGTGTGGTACGCTACTGGGAGGGCGAATTCCCCAACGTGCGGGCGCGCTTCATGCCTGTGATGTGCCAGCAGTGCGGCAACGCGCCCTGCGAACCGGTCTGCCCGGTGTTCGCTACCTATCACAGCGAGGCTGAGCAGATCAATGTGCAGGTGTATAACCGCTGCATCGGCACCCGCTACTGCGCCAACAACTGCCCTTACATCGCTCGTACCTTTAACTGGTTTGATTGGGAGCGTCCGGAACCGCTTACTTACCAGTTGAACCCGGATGTCACCGTGCGACGGCGCGGCATCATGGAAAAATGCACCTTCTGCGTGCAGCGCATCCGCAAGGCAGAAGAAGACGCCAAGGCCGAAGGCCGCCCGGTGGCTGACGGTGAGGTGCAGCCCGCCTGCGCGCAGGCCTGCCCGGCGGACGCCATCGTGTTCGGCGACCTGAGCGATCCGGAGAGCCGCGTGAGCCAGCTGGCCCGCAGCGGGCGCGCCATGCGCCTGGAAGAGGGTCTCGGCACGGAACCCAAAGTGATCTACCTCAAGGGAGGGCAACCGTGAGCGCACAAACGGAAATTTTGCACCTCGGACAAGTGGGTGAGGAGCAGGAACTGCGCGAAGAGCACCTGTTGCTCGACCCGCGCCCGCGTGAAGAGATGAACCGCATGGTCATGGAGGCCATGACCAGCACCACGCCGGGCTTCTGGGCTGCGGTCGCCATCCTGGGCGGGCTGGTGACGTTCGCCCTGTTCGGCGCCTGGGGCTACATGATCACCAAAGGCATGGGCGTGGCCGGCATCCGCCGCCCGATCTTCTGGGGCGTGTTCATCGTGAACTTCGTGTTCTGGATCGGCATCAGCCACGCCGGGACGTTCGTCTCCGCCATCCTTCGCGTATTCAAGGCGGAGTTCCGCCGCCCCTTCACCCGTGCGGCGGAACTGATGACCACCTTCGGCCTGGCGGCGGCGGGTATGTATCCTCTGATCCACCTGGGACGCACCTGGCGCTTCTACTGGATGGTGCCTTACCCCAACCAGCGCTGGCTGTGGCCAAACTTCCACTCCCCGCTGGTGTGGGACATGCTGGCGATTACCACCTACCTGCTGGGGAGCACGATGTACCTCTTCCTGCCGCTCATCCCTGACCTGGCGATGGCGCGTGACCGCTCGAAAGGCTGGCGCTATCACCTGTACCGCATCCTGGCGCTGGGCTGGCGCGGTACGGAGGCCGAATGGAAGCATCTGCACACCGCGATTAACATCTTCGCCTTCGCCATCATCCCGGTGATGTTCTCGGTGCACACCATCGTGGCCTGGGACTTCGCGGTCTCGATGAAGATCGGCTGGCACTCCACCATCTTCGGCCCGTACTTTGTGGTTGGCGCGATCCTCTCCGGCGTCTCGGCGGTGGTGATGGTGCTGGTGACCATCCGCGCCACGATGAAGCACATGACCTACTTCATCCGTCCGGAGCACATCGACGCGCTGGGGAAACTGGTGCTGATCTTCTCCATGTCCTGGGCGTACTTCTTCTTCAACGATTACGTCCTGGAGTGGTACGGCGGTGAGGAGGTCGGCAAGCAACTGCTCACCTTCCAGGCGCACGGGCCAGTGGCCTGGGTGTGGTACACCATGTTGATTTGCAACGTGCTTATCCCCTGGCTCACGCTGTGGAATCGCAAGGTGCGCCGTAACCCGACGCTGATGTTCATCATCACCGCCCTGGTGAACGTGGGAATGTACGCCGAGCGCTATGTGATTGTGACTGGCGTGCTCAGCCGCAACCGCTTCCCCTTTGATTGGGGCTGGTACAACCCCACCTGGGTGGAGATTTCCATCAGCATCGGTTCGCTCGCACTGTTCCTCTTCCTGTACGTGGTGATGTCTCGCCTGATCCCGCTCATCCCGGTCTGGGAGGTGCAGGAAGGGCAACTGGCGCACACGCTGCGCCGCATCGGGAAGACGGTGGTGCCTTCGGTGAGCGAGCTGGAGTAGCGGTATAAGGAGCGGATGAGATGAGCGAAGGAACAACTCACCTGGCGTTGTTTGATGACATTGAAAAGGTCACCCACGCGCTGGATCGCCTGCGTGAATTGGGGCTGGACGAACACGACATCAGCGTGGTATCAGGTGTGCCGTATTCCGAGCACATCCTGGGGCGCCCGATGCGCTGGAGCAACGTGGGGAAGATCGGCATGGGCGGCTTTCTGGTCGGCTTCGCCGCCAGCATTGCGCTGAACTGGGGCACGCCGTTGCTCTACCCGGTGCACGTCGGTGGACAGGCGCTTTTGCCCATCCCGCCGACGATCATCCTCACGTTTGAGCTGAGCATGTTGGGGCTGCTGATCAGCACCTTCCTCGGTGTGTTGTGGGAGAGTGTCTTCCCCTCTTATGGGCCGAAGGTGTATCACCCCGGTATCTCCGATGGCAAGATCGCGCTGGTGTTCAATTGCCCGCCGGAGATTCATGAGAAAATGCACGCCGTGATGGCTGACCTGGGTGCGGAATGGGTGCATCGAACGGAGGCGCAGAAACTATGAACGGTTTGGGAAAACGCATCGCGATCACTCTGGCGATTATCACCGTGCCGCTGGTCGTGGGGTTGCTGTTTACCTATGAGAAGGTGAAGGTGGACTGGATCAGTTTCATGGAGATTCAGCCTTCCTATCGCCCGATGGAAGACCCGTTGCCCGTGCCGGCGGACTCCGTGCCGATTGACGGCCCGGCCTATGTGAAGGGCGTGGGCTCGCCGGTGAACCCGGTCGAGGCGGATGAGGTCTCGCTGGAGCGCGGCAAGATCCTGTACGATATCAACTGCGCGCTGTGTCACGGCTATGACGGCAAAGGGAACGGGCCAATCGCGCCCTTCCTGCGGAAGGAGCCGCCTGCTGACCTGACCAGTGGTGTGGTGAAGGAAGACAGCGACGGCGCGATCTTTCTGGTGATCACGAACGGCGTGCCGGGTGCCATGCCTGCGCTGCGCGAGAACCTGACCGTGCGCGAGCGCTGGGACGTGGTCAACTACCTGCGCACCTTGCAGACGCCGTAACGGGAGTGGTTGCGATGAAGAACACGAAACTCTGGATGATTCTGGTCGGGCTGATGCTCGTGGTGAGCGCCTGTGCCCGCGTGCCCGATACCCCCGGTGAGCGCACCCCCATTCCGCCCCTGCCGCCGGCCACGTTGCCGGCGCCTGACCTGGGCGTGAGCGAGGGTGGTGAAGCCGCCGCGCTGCCGTGCAACATCGCTGCTGTTGACCTGATTGGCGCCTGGGTGCAGGCCGGCACGCCGGAAACCGAGCCGTTTGACTTCACCGATGCGTTCGGCACGGCCTGTGAGGGCACGTTCGAGGCGGATGTACTGCCGCTGTTTACTCAGGCTAACCTGTGGTTCGATGGCGCGCTGGCGTGCAGCTCCTGCCATGGGTCCGATCTGAAGGCCGCTGCTGCGCAACTGGACTTGACCTCGTATGCCGGAATCCTGGCTGGGGCGCGTCGCACCTCGGCGGATGCGCCGGGCGAGGACATCCTCGGCGGCGGGAACTGGGAAGGAGCCAAGCTGTACCAGATGTTGGTCAGCCGGGCAATGCCTATCGGACGCCCACCGGATTCACCGGAAAAAGGCCCGGTAATTCCCGCTGGTACGCCCAAAAAGTAGCGCGGCCCTGTTTGAGGCAGGCCCAGAGACCTGCCAGGTCGGATAGACCTGGCAGGTTTTTTCGTTTTCCACTCATGATATACTCACGTTACTCCCCGGCTGGAGGTGACCATGCGGTCGGTCTTGCAGGCGCGCTTGCACGAAGTGGTCTCCGGTGCGGATACGCAACGAGCGTTGCGCTACGCACAGGTGTTTTTGCCGCTCATCCTGTTTTTTGTGGCTGCCGGCTTCGAAGTGGTAGAGCACCATGTCTGGTCACCTGAACTGCGGCGTCCTGGCTGGAGTCAGGAGATCTTTCTTTTCGGCGTAGTGGGGCCATTGGCCGTCTCCCTGGTGATCGGCTACATTCGCTATGTGACGCGCTACACTCTGACCATGGAGCGTCACCTGGCGGCCATCACCCAGCAC
Source organism: uncultured Anaerolineaceae bacterium (assembly GCA_964435005.1). Taxonomy (GTDB): domain Bacteria; phylum Chloroflexota; class Anaerolineae; order Anaerolineales; family DRMV01; genus CAYSXA01. The sequence continues at coordinate 10,338 of CAYSXA010000001.1, forward strand.
TCGCCAGATGCCATCCTGAGCCTGACGCCTCAAGGCGAAGTGCTCTCCTGGAACCGGGGTGCGGAGCGGTTGTTCGGCTATAGTACAACTCAAGCGCTAAGGCAGTCCATCGAGCATCTGCTACAGGCTGAAGCAGATGCGCTACAACGGTTGCTACAGCAGACTGTGCAGCAGGGCGAGGTGCATGGGCAGGTGCTCACCTTCCACGATGCGATGGGGGATGAGCGCCTAGCCGAAGTTTCTCTCACGCTGCTTCCGGCGGTGGAGGGTGAAGCGCTGGCAGTGGCTGCGATCTTCCACGATGTGACCGAGCGGGTACAGCATCAACGGGCCATCGAACGCCTGAACGCCGATCTGGCGCGGCAGGTGGAAGAGCGCACCCGCGATCTGGCGCAACGCAATCGCCAGTTAGAGGCCGCCAACCGCCGCTTGCAGGAACTCGACCGGTTGAAGAGCGAGTTTGTCTCGCTGGTCAACCATCAATTGCGTGGCCCGCTGACCAATCTCCGCGGCGCGGTAGAGTTGATGCAGAGCCGTTGCACTCAACCCAACGCCACCTGCGCTCGCATGCAACCCATCGTGCTCGACGAGATCGACCGTCTGGCGTTTATGGTGCGTCGCATTCTGGATGTTTCGCGCATTGAAGCCGGAGCGATGGCGCTTTCCCTGGAGCCGGTGTTTTTGCAGGAAGTGCTCCAGTCGCTTGCGGCGGAGTTTGTCGCTGATGCTGGGCGCCTGCGGTGGCCAAAAGACGCCGGGGTCTGGGTGCAGGCGGATGTTCACCATCTGCACGATGTGATCTTCAACCTGGTGGACAATGCATTGCGCTATTCTCCCGAAGAGACGCCGGTGGAGATCGACTGCCGTCGTGATGACGGCTGGGTGACGCTTACCGTCACGGATCACGGGCCGGGCATTCCGCCGGAAGAGCAGGTGCGCATCTTTGATAAGTTCCACCGCCTGGACGGTGGCGATGCGCAGCGGGTGTATGGCTACGGCCTGGGATTGTTCATTTGCAAGCGGCTCACCGAAGCCATGGGTGGTGAGATTCACCTGGAGAGCGGGGTCGGGCAAGGGAGTCGCTTCACCGTGCGGCTGCCGCTGGCGTCTGTGAAGGAGGAGAAGGATGAGCAACCTGGGCGTGCTGGTGATCGACGATGACGTTGTGTTGCGCGAGTTGCTGGGTGAGCACCTGCGCGATGCGGGCTACACGCCGTTGTTGGCCGCTGACGGCCTGCAGGGGTTGCGGTTGCTCTTTGAACATCGCCCCGCGCTCGTGGTGCTCGATGTGATGATGCCCGGCATGGACGGTTGGGAGACCTGCCAGCGCATCCGCGAGCTCTCGGATGTGCCGATCATCATGCTCACTGCGAAGGGGGAGACCGATGACCGGCTGCGGGGCTTCGATCTGGGGGTGGACGATTATGTGGTCAAGCCGTTCGATTTCCGTGAGTTGATTGCGCGCATCGGCGCTGTATTGCATCGCGCACAGCGTGCCGCCGGTCGTCCAGCACATGGCCCACTGGTGTACAGCGACCTGGTTATAGATCTTAACCAGCAGCGTGTGCTGCGCAATGGTCGTGTGATCCACCTCACCCCTACCGAATTCCGTTTGCTGGCCTGTCTCGCCGAACGTCCGGGACGGGTGTGCTCCACCGAGGCGCTCCTGGAGCGGGTGTGGGGGCCGGAGTACCGCGGTCAGAATGAATACGTCAAGCGCTATATCTGGATGCTGCGCCGCAAGCTGGAGGATGACCCGCAGCACCCGCGCCGTATCCTCACCGAACGCGGATACGGCTATCTGCTCGTTCCAGCGGATTGAGCGCTCCGCGCTTTTTCAGCATGGGAAATAGAACGCGGATTGTGCGGATCGAACGGATTCCCACGGATCAAAATCGAAAAATTACTTTCTGTGGAAATCCGTCGTATCCGTCTTATCCGCGTTCCGTGTTCACTCGACCGATTGCCGCCTGAGCAGTTACTCGATTTTTGAAAAGCCCTGAGAGGGAAACCATCCGCAAGACAAACGAGACAGATGTCCTGTCCAAAAAACGGGACATCTGTCTCGTTTGTCGTGGGTAACTGGATTGCAACGCCCCATAGACCAGATTTAGACCTCTTTTCGGTATGGTTAAGGTGTGATTCATCTGCGTTTAATCTGCAGGAGGTGAACCGATCGATACCGTACAGGTTTGATGTCCCGTACCCCAAGATCTGATTGAGGAGGAAGTGTGAGATGAAAGCGCATAAAACCTGGTTCTGGACGGCTGTGATCCTCGTAGCACTGGTCGCCGGGCTGGTGGGTACCGCCCTGGCGCATGGCGAGGTTCCTGGCATCGTCCGTGGTGCCCAGATGTACGATAACTGGTGGAAGACGTTGGGCGTGGAAGCGCCCACCGGCAATCACCCGTTGTATCCTGCCGAGGGCAAGAAGAGCGGTGCAGAGACCTGGCGCTGCAAAGAGTGCCACGGTTGGGATTACATGGGCAAAGACGGTGCGTATAGTGAAGGCTCCAGCCATTACACCGGCATCAAGGGCGTGATGGACGTGGCTGGTCAACCGGTGGAAGAGATTGTGAAGTGGCTGGACGGCACGAATAACCCGGATCACAACTTTGCCCAGTTCTTCAACGATGAGCAGGCGGTGATCGACCTGGCGACTTTCCTGAGCGAAGGTCTGTTCGATGCCAGCCAGATCATCGACTATGCCACCAAGGCCGCGATCAGCGGCAACGCCGAACACGGCAAGGAGTTGTTTGAGACCTGCGCGGCCTGCCACGGCGTGACGGGTCAACAGCTCAATTTTGGCTCTGACGAAGATCCCGAGTTCGTTGGAACTGTGGCGTCAGGCAATCCGTGGGAGTTCCTGCACAAGGTGCGCGCCGGCCAGCCGGCTACTGAGATGCCGGCGGCGCTGGCTCCCAACTCGCCCACCGGCACCTGGACGGCGCAGGACTTCGCCGACCTGATCGCTTACGCCAGCACGCTACCCACGGAACCGATCAAAGGGAACGTGCCGCGCGGCGGTCTGCTGTATGACAAGTGGTGGAAGGTGATTGGCGCGGATGCCCCGACCGAGACCCACCCGCTGTATCCTGCCGAGGGCAAGAAGAGCGGCGCGGACACCTGGCGCTGCAAGGAGTGCCACGGCTGGGACTACAAGGGCAAGGACGGCGCCTACGGCGAAGGCTCCAGCCACTACACCGGCATCAAGGGTGTAATAGGCGTGGCTGGTCAACCGGTGGAAGAGATCGTCAAATGGCTGGACGGCACGAACAACGCCGACCACGACTTCTCGACGGTGATGAGCGCCACTGACCTGGAAGACCTGGCGGCCTTCCTGAGCGCCGGCCTGGCGGACGACGCCCTCGTGATTGACTACGCCTCCAAGGCCTTCGTCGGCGATGAAGAAGAGGCCATGGAAGAGGGCGAAGAGCTCTTCGAGGCGGTTTGTGCTGCCTGCCACGGCATGGACGGCACGGCGATCGTCTTTGGCGACGAAGAAGAGCCGGAGTTCATCGGTACAATTGCCAACGACAATCCGTGGGAGTTCATCCATAAAGTGCGCTTCGGTCAGCCCGGCACGGAAATGCCTTCGGGTTACGCCGCTGGCTGGGGGCTGGACGAGGCTGCTGATGTCTGGGTGTACGCCACGACGCTGCCCACGGAGAAGGTCGAGGTGGCCGGTGACGTGGTACGCGGCGGTGCGATGTATGACAAGTGGTGGAAGGTGCTCGGCATCGACCCGCCGGAAGGCGATATGCCGCTTTGGGCTACGCAGACCACGAACACCCGCTCCGGTGCGGACACCTGGCGCTGCAAGGAGTGCCACGGCTGGGACTACAAGGGCAAGGACGGCGCTTACGGTGAAGGCTCCTCTCACTACACTGGCTTCCCCGGCGTGCTGGGTGTATCCGGTCAGCCGGTAGAGGAAATCGTTAAATGGCTGGACGGCACGAACAACGCCGACCACGACTTCTCGGCCTGGATGAGCGAGACCGATATGGCCGATATGGCTGCCTTCCTGAGCAGCGCACTGATCGACACCAACGCGGTTATCGACCCGGAGACCAAGGCGATCAAAGGCGACGTTGATGAGGGCAAGGAGTTGTTCGAGGCGGTCTGCGCTGCCTGCCATGGCCCGGATGGCACGGCGATTAACTTCGCAGCGCCCGATGAGGAGGAGTTCATCGGCACGATTGCCAACGACAATCCGTGGGAGCTCCTGCACAAGGTGCGCTTCGGCCAACCAGGCGAGGAGATGCCCGCTGTGCTCGACCCGAACTCCGCGACCGGCGCCTGGTCGTTGGAGGAGATCGCGGAGGTGATGGCCTACGCGCAGACGCTGCCTGCCGGTGCAGGTGGCGAGGAGAAAGAGGCCACGGTAGAAGCGCCCACACAGGCGCCTGAACCCACCAAAGCCCCTGCTCCGACCCAGGCACCTGTGCCTACGGAAGTGCCCGCACCAGCACCCTCAGGCGGCAACACGGGCCTGATCGTCGGCGCGATCATCCTGGTGGTGATCATCGTCGGCGGCGCAGTGTGGTACTCGCGCAAGAAGTAGCCTGAGGCGCTTCGTGCGTCTGCTAACTCAAGACCTGTCAGGCCTCACTGACCTGACAGGTCTTTGATTATCGGGATCGCTGCGCGCAAGGCGCGTCCCCGGTGGCTGATCTGGTTCTTCTCCGCTGGTGGAATTTCCGCCATGGTCTGGCCGCGGTCGGGTAGCAGGAAGATCGGATCATAGCCGAAGCCGTGAGTGCCGCGTTCTTCCGGGATGATCTCCCCCGGACACACCCCTTCGGCAAAATGCACTATGCCGTCTGGCGTGGCGATGGCCACCACGCAGCGAAAACGGGCTGTCCATGGGCGGGGGTGGGGATGCAACCGGTCGATCAACAGGCGACGCCGGTCGGCGTCCGTGGCGTCCGGCCACGGGGCAAAGCGCGCCGAGTGCAGGCCGGGCGCGCCGTCCAGCGTGTCCACCTCCAGGCCGGAATCGTCGGCCAGGGTGATCAGTCCGGCGGCCTGGGCGTAGGTCAGTGCCTTTTTCGCCGCGTTCTCGCGGTAGGACTGGCCGTCCTCAGTCACGGTGAGGTGCAGCCCCAGGTCAGATGGGGTAAGCAGATCAAACCCATGAGGGGAGAGCACGGCGCGGATTTCGCGGATCTTGCCGGGGTTTTGAGTGGCGATCAGGACAGGCATATTTGAACTCCTTTGGTTTGGATATTATGTATTATTTCTCTTGACGATACCTGCTATGCATGTTATAATGAGGTCACTTTTTAGAAAATATTTTGCAAGCATATTTTGCAAACATAGTGCCCTTCCGTGAAACTTCCTGCTTCCCTCCTCCGCATCAACGTGGGCTTCATCGCCCATGAGAACGTTGGCTACTCGCGAACCTTCCCCTTTGAGTTCCCGGAACTGTTCCTGCCGCCCGATCTGGATGTCTGGCGTCTGGCCGGACAGGCCAAGTTCAGCCGCACGGCCCGCGGTCTACTCGCTGAGGTGATCGCTGAGGCACACATTCAGGCGGAATGCGTGCGTTGCCTGGAGCCATTTCGCCTTCGGTTGCACGTTGAGTTCTCCGAACTGTATGCCTTCAACCATAAGACGGTGACGGAAGCCGGCTTGATTTTACCGGAAAACGGCTTTGTGGACCTGGCACCATTGCTGCGTGAGTACCTCTGGCTGGCTGTGCCGATCAACCCGATCTGTCACGCTGGTTGTGCTGGCTTGTGCCCGGAGTGTGGCGAGAACCGCAACCGGGTGGATTGTGGTCATTCCGCCGCGGGTGTGGATCCGCGCCTGGCGGCGTTGCGATCCCTGTTACACCCAGATGACAAAGCATCAGCCGAGTGACATCGAGGAGCGTACTTATGGATGATCAGGGGTCCCCGGTTCCATTGGATGCGCGTTTCCTGCAGTTGTTAGAGCAGGCGGAAACGCAGGGTTTCCTCACCACGGCGGAGCTGGACGCCTACTTGCAGAGCGACGAGGATACGCTGGACGTCCCGCTGGAGGATCTGGTGGCGTATCTGAGTCGTCTGGGCGTGGATGTGGTCGATGAGGAGGAGCCCTTTCACGGAGCCGAAGTGCCACCTGAAGAAGCACCGTTCAGCCTGGATCACGTGCACGTCGATGACACGGTAGGGCTGTACCTCAAAGAGATGTCGCGCGTCCCGCTGCTCACGAACGAGGAAGAAGTGGAACTGGCAAAGCGCATCGAGCGCGGGCGACAGGCGCAGGCCGAGCTGCAAACGCTGGATCGCCGTCAGACGGCGCGCCGTCGTGAGCTGGAAGCCCTGGTGCGGGACGGATTGGCCGCGCGAGACCACCTGATCAAGGCGAACACCCGCCTGGTGGTCAGCGTGGCCAAGCGCTATGTAGGGCGTGGCGTGCCTTTCCTCGATCTGATCCAGGAAGGGAACCTGGGCCTGATGAAGGCGGTTGAGAAGTTCGATTACCGCCGTGGCTTCCGCTTTTCCACCTACGCCACCTGGTGGATCCGCCAGACTATCAGCCGCGCGATCGCTGATCAGGGGCGCACCATCCGCGTGCCAGTGCACATGTCGGATCGCATCCGCCAGATGTATCGCAAGAGCCACGAGCTGGAACAGGAGTTGGGCCGTCCGCCGACCAGCGAGGAGCTTGCGGAGGCGCTGGGTGTTACGGTGGATCGCCTGGAATGGATGCAACGGGTGGCCATGTTGCCGCTCTCGCTCGAAAGCCCGGTGGGGGATGACGAAGACTCCAGCGAGCTGGGGGCGTTTGTGGAGGATGTGGACACGCCCTCGCCGACTCAGGTCACCTACCAGAACATGCTGCGCGAAAAGATCGAGCAGGTGTTGAGCACCCTTTCGCCGCGTGAGGCACTGGTGCTGCGTATGCGTTATGGCCTGGACGACGACCGGCCGTATACCCTGGAAGAGGTGGGTCAGAAGTTTGGCCTGACGCGGGAACGCATTCGCCAGATTGAGGGCAAGGCGCTGCGGCGGTTACGCCATCCCAGCCGCGCGCGCCAGTTGAAGGGATACCTCTGACTGGTTGACGGTTCCAGTCGGTACGGGGCGCACCGCCTGGTGCGCTTGTTTGCTTAAATGTGACCTTTTTGCTGATATAATGACCGCATGGCACTTGATCGATTTGGGCGACGCATCCATTATCTGCGTATCAGCCTGACGGATCACTGCAACCTGCGTTGCGTGTATTGTATGCCGGAGGACATCACTTTTCGCCCCAGGGCGGAACTGATGCAAGATGACGAAATTCTGTTCTTTGTGCACCTGTTCGCATCCCTGGGGTTCGATAAAATCCGGCTGACGGGCGGCGAACCCACCGTGCGCGCCAATGTGGTTTCGTTGGTGCGGGGAATTGCGCATACGCCGGGAATCCGTACGGTGACCATGACCACCAACGGCGTATTGCTGGGGCGCCTGGCGCGTCCGCTTAAAGAGGCCGGCTTGCATCGGGTGAACATCAGCCTGGACACGCTCGACCCGCAAAAGTTCCGCCGCCTGACGCGTTGGGGGAACCTGGAAGACGTGTGGAACGGCATCCGTGCGGCGGAAGAAGCCGGGCTGACGCCGATCAAAATCAATGTGGTGGTGGTGCGTGGTTACAACGATGAACAGGACGTGATGGACCTGGCGCGGATGACGCTGGAACATCCCTGGCAGGTGCGCTTTATCGAGATGATGCCTTTCGCTGGTGTGACCGGAACGCAAATCCAGCAACTGGTGACTGCCGATGCCCTGAAGCAACGTATCCAGGATACGCTGGGGCCGTTGGAGCCGGTGAACGGCGGCGCGCTGGACGGCGAGGCGCGGCTATACCGCCTGCCGAACGCGCGCGGCGACCTGGGTTTCATTTCTTCAGTCACCCAACCGTTTTGCGCCGCCTGCACTCGCGCCCGCCTGACCGCGGACGGTCACCTGCGCCTGTGCCTGCTGCGGGAGAAGGAAGTGGATTTGCTCACGCCACTGCGCCAGGGCGCGAGCGCAAACGACCTGGCTGACCTGATTCGCACCGCGTTGTGGGAGAAGCCGTGGGGGCACCGTCTGTCCGATGGGGATATCCCGCTCAACCGCACCATGAGTCAGATCGGAGGGTAATGATGGAACCCATCCGCGCGGTACTCTTCGACCTGGACGGTACGCTGCGTTTCCATCGCCCCGGTGCGCTGGAGGCGATTTACGACTTCGCCCGCGATCTGGGTGCGCCAGTATGCACCGATTGCCTGCCCGCTGCGACGCGCTGGTCGCATGCCTATTGGGCTTCTTCGGACGAACTCGCAGCCGATGTGGCCCGCTTTGGTGAACTTAGCGCTGACTTTTGGGTTCACTTCACGGCTCGTTTCCTCATCGCGCTGGGGTGCCCACCCGAAATCGCTGCTGAGGTCGCTCCACAGGTGCGGCAACGCTTTGAGAGCGACTGGCAGCCGGAGGATCATGTGATGCCTGGCGCTTTGGAGACGCTTTCTACACTGCGGCAACGTGGTCTTACGGTGAGCGTGGTCACCAATCGACGACAGGCGGTGGACGAGTATCTGCGCGAATTGGGGTTGGGTGATCTGGTGGACTATGCGCTGGCCGCAGGCGAGATCGATGTGTGGAAGCCTCACCCGGATATCTTCCACCATGCGCTGAAACGCATCAGTGTCTCCCCGGCACATGCGCTATTTGTGGGAGACAATTACTATGCCGATGTGGTTGGGGCGCAGCAGGCTGGTCTGCGGGCGGTGCTGATGGATCCGAAGGGGATTTTCCCTGATGCACCATGTCCCGTGGTGCATCGGTTGGAGGATGTGGTTCCGCTGGTCGAACAATCGTTGTAGCCGCATCCTGTGGTTGCCGGTATCTGCAGTTCCCTGCTTGTTGCTCAACCTGATAGTTTTTGAAAGGTCTTCGCCCTAAAATGGGGGTAGCACTATGGAGGAGCAATGATCTCATCACGGATCCCTGGCTTTTACAAGTTGTCGCTGGAAGAGCGGCAGAAAATCATGGCGCAACTGGGGTTGCTGAGCGCGGAGGAACTAGCGGCGCTGACGGGTTCGGCGCCGCTTTCGCCGCAGCAGGCCGATTACATGATCGAGAACGTGGTCGGCACGCACGCGCTGCCGCTGGGCATCGCGCTGAATTTTGTGATCAACGGGCGCGATGTCCTGGTGCCCATGGCGGTTGAGGAGCCGTCCATTGTGGCTGGTGCGTCATTCATGGCGAAACTGGCACGCGCAGGCGGCGGCTTCCAGGCGCATACCACCCCGCCGGAGATGATCGGCCAGATGCAGGTGCTCGACGTGGCCGACCTGCACGCGGCGCGACTGGCGGTGCTCGAAGCGCGTGACGACCTGCTTGCCGAGGCTGCAGAGATCGATCCGGTGCTGCAGCGGCTGGGTGGCGGTCCGCGCGACCTGGAGGTGCGGCTGATCGAGGATTCGCCCATCGGTCCATTTCTGGTGGTGCACCTGATCTACGACGTGCGCGACGCGATGGGTGCCAATGCGGTCAACACGGCCTGTGAGCGACTGGCGCCGCGCATCGAGCGGCTGACAGGGGGGCGAGTGCATCTGCGCATTCTCTCTAATCTGGCCGACCGACGTCTGGCGCGCGCCCGCTGCACCATTCCCCTGAATCAACTGGCCTTTGGCGAGTTTTCTGCCGAGGAAGTGCGCGATGGCATCGTGGCTGCCTGGGCGTTCGCGGCAGCCGATCCATACCGCGCGGCCACACACAACAAAGGCATCATGAACGGCGTGGACGCGGTGGTGATCGCCACCGGCAACGACTGGCGAGCAGTGGAGGCCGGCGCACATGCTTACGCTGCCCGTAGCGGGCGCTATACCTCGCTTTCCACCTGGGGCGTGGATGCGGACGGCAACCTGGTCGGCACGCTGGAAATGCCGCTTGCTGTGGGCATCGTGGGCGGCGCGACCCGTGTGCACCCCACCGCCCAGGCGGTGCTCAAACTGATGGGTGTGACCACTGCAGAACACCTCGCTGAGATCATCGTCTCGGTGGGTTTGGCGCAGAACCTGGCTGCCTTGCGTGCCCTGGCGACCGAAGGGATCCAGCGCGGACACATGCGGTTGCACGCTCGCCAGGTTGCCATTGCCGCCGGTGCTCAAGGCAATCAGATCGACGCTGTGGTGGCACGCCTGGTCGAATCGGGCGTGATCCGGTTGGATCGGGCGCAGGAGATTTTGCGTGAGATCGCAGATGGACAATGACTACGTCAGGTAATGGAGCAAAAGAAATGAACCAGCCTTCCCTGTTGAAGCCTGCCCATCCTGTTGGTATTGTGGGCTACGGCGCATATGTGCCGCGATACCGCCTGCCAGCGACCGAAGTTGCGCGGGTGTGGCGAGAAGGCCACGGTGGCTTACCGGTACAGGAGAAATCAGTACCCGGCATGGACGAAGACGTGATCACCATGTCGATCGAAGCGGCGCGCAACGCGCTTAAACGGGCGCAGATCCCGGCGCACGAACTGCGCGCGGTGTGGGTAGGCTCGGAATCCCATCCCTACGCAGTGAAGCCGACCGGTACGATCGTGGCTGAGGCCATCGGCGCGGCGCCACACGTCCAGGCCGGTGACTGGGAGTTTGCTTGCAAGGCTGGCACGGAAGCCATAGTGGCTGCCATTGGCCTGGTCGGCTCGCGCATGGCGCGCTATGCGATGGCCATTGGCATGGACACCGCCCAGGGCCGCCCTGGCGATGCGCTGGAATACACGGCAGCTGCGGGCGGCGCGGCTTACATCCTTGGCCCTGCGGAAGAGGCGCTAGCTGAGATCGAGTGTACATACTCGTTTGTGACCGATACGCCCGATTTCTGGCGCCGCGCTTATCAGAAGTATCCGGAGCATGGAATGCGCTTCACCGGCGAGCCAGCGTATTTCAAACACATTACCTCGGCAGCGAAGACCATCATGGAAGCCACCGGTACCACGCCGGCAGACTTCCGTTACGCGGTCTTCCATCAGCCGAACACCAAGTTCCCTACCCGTGTGGCGAAGCAACTGGGCTTCAGCATGGAGCAGATCGAACCGGGGCTGCTGGTGCCTGTGATCGGCAACACCTACTCCGGCTCGGCGATCATCGGCCTGACGGCTATTCTGGATGTGGCTGAACCGGGGGATCGCATTCTGCTGACTTCCTTCGGGTCAGGCGCCGGTTCGGATGCCATGATCATCCGCGTGACGGACAAACTGCCGGAGCGCCGCGATCTGGCGCCTAAGACCCAGGATTACATCCGTCGCCGCACGCCGATCGATTACGCGATGTATGCCCGCATGCGTGGCATTCTGACGTTGAAATAAGGGAGGTAAACCGTGTCCAAAGAAGTTGTCATCGCAGGCGTCGGACAGACGTCATTGGGCGAGCATTGGGATTTCTCGTTGCGTGAACTGGCCTTTCATGCGGTGGAAGCTGCGATGCAAGATGCCGGCGGCATCCGCCCACAGGCGGTGTTCGTGGCGAACATGCTGGCCTCGGTGCTCTCTCACCAGGGGCATCTTGGCGCGTTGATCGCCGACTTCGCCGGGCTGTGGGGTGTGGAAGCTATGACGGTGGAGGCCGCTGGCGCTTCTGGCGGGGTGGCTTTTCGGCAGGCGTTGCTGGCGGTGGCCTCGGGCGCAGTGGATGCGGCGCTGGTGGTCGGCGTGGAGAAACTCACCGACCAGGTCGGCTCGCGGGTGGATGCGGCCAAGACCATTATGCTGGACAGCGATTATGAATCTGTGCAGGGCGTCACACCGTCGGCGCAGGCGGGGATGCTCATGCGGCGTTACATGTACGAGTACGAAGTGCCGCGTGAGGCGTTCGCTGGTTTCCCCATCGTGGCGCATGAGAACGGCGTGCACAATCCAAATGCCATGTTCCGCCGTGCGATCAGCGAGAAAATCTACCAGCGCGCACCACTTACCAGTGATCCGCTCAATGTTTTTGACGAAGCCCCGGATGCGGATGGTGCAGCGGCGGTGCTGCTCACCCGCCGCGACTTGCTACCGCCAGAATTCTCGCATCCGCTGGTGGGGGTGGCAGGCTCCAATGTGAGCACGGATACGCTGGCGTTGCATGACCGCCCGGATATGCTGCGGCTGCGTGCGGCGGAGCGCTCGGTGCAGATCGCCTGCCAGCAGGCTGGCCTGAAGCCAGAGCAGGTGGATCTGTTTGAACTGTACGATGCGTATTCGATCTACGCAGCGCTATCGCTGGAGGCCGCGGGCTTTGCGGCGGCTGGCAGAGGGTGGGAACTGGCGCAGAACGGCGCGCTGCGCCGCGATGGGAGCATCCCGATCTGCACTTTCGGCGGACTGAAAGCACGTGGCAACCCGGGTGGCGCGACAGGGGTATATCAGATCGTGGAAGCTGCGTTGCAACTGCGCGGAGAGGCCAACGAGAACCAGGTCGAAGGCGCGCGTACTGCGTTAGTGCAGTGTTTTGGCGGCCTGGCATCCACCGTGGCGACGCACGTATTGGCCCGCCTGGAAGATTGATAGTTTCTGATAGCTTCGCAGGCATACACTTCAGGCCGTTAGTAAGATCCTTGATTAGTAAGATCCTTGATGAGGAAGGAGTGCAACAATGGAGATTCCACGCCATTGGAGATTGAAAAAGCAACGTTACGCATTGGTGGGCGAGGTCTGCCCCCACTGCGATGCCAAAATCTTCCCCCCGCGTGATGTGTGCCCGGAGTGTGGCCAGGAGGCGAAGACGGACTACCAGTTCAGCGGTCGCGGGGTGGTGTATTCCTATACCCATGTGTACATGAACGCACCGGAGGGTTATGCCGGGGATGCGCCGTACACCGTGGCACTGGTCAAACTGGATGAGGGAACGATGGTTACAGCTCAACTCACCGATCTGGATGGGCGTGAGGTGGAAATCGGTATGCCGGTTGAAATGGTCACTCGCCGGCTGCGCTCCGACGGGGATGAACGCGGAATGCTGGTGTACGGTTACAAGTTCCGCCCGGTGCTGGTAGGTTAAATCGAGATCGAAACCCATGAAGTCTGTTAGGAGACCTGACGGGGTTCACTAGCCCCGTCAGGTCTTTTTTTCTCACGAATTTTTCCGCACCCACCTTCGGACAGGGGCACTCCGGCGACGGAGTTTATGGTAAACTAACAACATGATGAGCGCGATGATTGGCATGTCCATGCGCAGTCTGCCGGAGCGGTTCCGCGCCTGAGGAACCGCCCTGGCCGGCGTTGCCCGGCTCCGGCAATCAGGCTGGCTACGGCCAGCCTGTTGTTTTGTTATCATCCTGTTCTGGAGGACGACCCATGACCGAGAACATTCTGGTATCCGTCGCCTGGCCCTATGCCAATGCCTACATCCATGTGGGCAATCTGACCGGTGCATATTTGCCAGCGGATATCTTCGCCCGCTATCATCGCCTGGCAGGGAACCGCGTGATCATGGTCTCTGGCTCCGATGCCCACGGCACGCCGATCACCGTGCGCGCGGACGACGAGGGCACCACGCCGCTGGAGGTCTATCAACGCTACCATGCCAGTTTCCTGGAACTCTTCCAGAAATTAGGGCTGGCTTACGATCTGTTCACCACCACACATACAGAGAATCACTTCCGTGTATCGCAGGCCATCTTCCTTGCGTTGCGAGAGAACGGCTATCTGTACCGGGATACGCAGAAGCAGTGGTATTCGCCCACAGAAGGCCGTTTTCTGCCCGACCGGTACGTGGAAGGCACCTGCTACATTTGTGGCTACGAGGGCGCACGCAGCGACCAGTGCGATAAGTGCGGCAACCTGCTCGACCCGGAAAAGCTGATCAACCCGCGCACCAAGACCGATGGCTCCACCCCGGAATTGCGTGAGACGGAGCATTTCTTCCTCGACCTGGGCAAATTGCAGGACTTTGTGGTGGATTTCCTGCGGCAGCGTGAGCACTACTGGCGTCCGAACGTGCTGCGCCAGTCGTTGGGGCAGATCGAGAAGGAACCGCTGCGTGGGCGTCCGATCACCCGCGATCTGGAGTGGGGTATCCCAGTGCCGGTGGAAGGATGGGAGGAAAAGCGCCTTTATGTGTGGTTCGAGGCGGTGATTGGCTATCTCTCGGCCTCGATTGAGTGGGCGCACCTGGCCGGCGATCCGCAGGCCTGGCATGCCTGGTGGTACGAGCCGGCACGCGCTTTTTACTTCATCGGTAAAGATAACATTCCTTTCCATGCGATCATCTGGCCGGCGCAACTGTACGGAGCAGGTGAGGCCTTCGACCGCCTGTTCGAGAACGGGCCGGGACGCCGGCTCAACCTGCCTTACGATGTGCCGGCCAATGAGTTCATGAACCTGGAAGGGCGCAAGATCTCCGGCAGCCGCAACTGGGCGGTGTACGGCCTGGACTTCCTCTCGCGCTACGACCCCGACCCTCTGCGCTACTACCTGACCGTGACCATGCCCGAAACGCGCGACAGCGACTGGGATTGGGCCGACTTCCTGCGCCGCAACAATGACGAGCTGGTGGCTACCTGGGGGAACCTTGCCAACCGGATGCTTTCTTTTGCCTACAAGCACTGGGAAGGGCGTGTGCCGCAGCCGGGCGCACTGGACGAGCGGGACCGCGAACTGCTGGCGCAGATCGAGAAAGGCTTTGAGACCGTGGGGGCCGAGATCGACGCTGTGCACCTGCGTGCGGCGTTGAACGAGACCATGCGGCTGGCAGGTGAGGTCAACCGCTACCTGGATCAGAAAGCTCCCTGGTTCCAGATCAAGGAAGATCGACAGGCTGCAGCGACCACGGTGTACGTGGCGCTGCGGGCGATCGACTCGCTCAAGGTGCTGTTTGCCCCCTTCCTGCCGCACAGCAGCGAGCGGCTGCACACATACCTGGGGTACACCTCCCCGATGTTCGGTGAGCAGGGGGTGGAGACGGTGGAAGATGGGCTGGGTGAGCACACCGTGTTGCGTTACTACCCCGAGAAAGCCACCGGGCGCTGGGCGCCAAGCGACCTGCCTCCGGGGCAGCCGCTGCAAAAGCCGAAACCGCTCTTCCGCAAACTCGATCCTTCAATCGTCGAAGAAGAGCGAGCCCGATTAGGAAATTAAGGCAAAGTGTGACGCACCCCAAGGGTGCGTCACACTTTTACCGCCAGATCACATACCCCACCTGAGCTACCGCCAGACCCAGGATCACCCCGCCGAGGGCTTCCAGCGGTGTATGGCCGAGCACTTCACGGAGTTGTTTTTGATGCTCCTGCCGCAGCGGATGCCCACTCGCCAGATCTCTGATCATAGCGTTGATCAATTCGGCATGCTTCCCTGCCTGGCGGCGGATGCCGGTCGCGTCGTAGATCACGATCATCGCGATGGCCACGGCCAGCCCGAACAGTGGCGAATCGAAGCCATGGTACAGCCCGATAGCATGTGCCGTTGCCGTGACCAGCGCGGAGTGCGAACTGGGCATGCCGCCGGCGCTGAGCAGCATCGCCCAGTTCCAGCGGCGGCTGGTGAAGTACCCCAACGGCACTTTGAGCGCCTGGGCCAGCCCCCAGGCGATCAGCGCCAGGATCAGGACGTGGTTGTGGAAAATTCCATAAAACGCATTCATGGTTTCTCGTGGATGATTGGTAACCAGAATAGAAGTGTGTGTCCTTTAGAGACTGGATGATACTCAGACAATGGCGGTGCCTCTTTGAGGGGCAGCAGTCGCTGGCGCTATTTGCTTACGTGCGCGATGGTAGGCTTGCCAGAGCAGTGAAGGCAAGCGGGTGGATGAACTCATTCAGCGGTGGGGAGCCGGAGAACAATTTGCCGAAAATGGGTGCGATGAAGAACAAAGGCAGGGTTGTTGTGGAAAAGCGATTTCATGGCACTGCTCCCTGAGTTGAGTTTGCGGCCTGGGTGTGGGGGTATTGTGCACTGCCCAGCCGTAAAGTCCAGCAGGTTGTCTGGGCGCGGGTGGGTGCCCAGCACGTCCAAATGAGCTGGGACCTCTCCAGGAACCATGCTCCGCTCGTGGGCCGCTCAGTACCAGTACTTGCGCGGTTGCGCGATTGTTCACCACGTAGGCGCAAAGTGCACAGATGAGGTAAAAAGCCCGTTTTTCTCTGCGTTCCCGGCGTTTCCAGCGGTGAAGCGGTCATGGACCACGGGTGATGCGTAACTTCTGTCAGTACCCGAAATCCACCGGCGCGGAAGGGGCGGGATGTCGGATGCGGAGCGCATCCAGCCGCGCCGCGCCCAGGCGGGCCAGGTAGGCTTCCCAATCGCCGCCGAGCACCCAGGTCTCCAGCCAGCAGGCGAAATCCTGCGCTGTGCGGCTCTGGTCGCGGTATTCCAGAAAGGCGCGGTGGTCGCGGTTGTAGCAGCCGGGAACGGGCGAGGGGTGCGCTCCCCAGGGGACTTCCGCCACCGCACACACCTTCCAGTTCGGGAAGGGTATGCGGTTGGGGTCGGAGCGGATCACCTCGTCGGACACGATTTCTTCGCAGGTGATCAGCACGCGGTCGGCGGCCAGGGCAGCTTCGCGGCACATGCCCAGGTTGCCCCACAGATGGACGTTGCCCCGACGGTCGGCGCGCTGTACGTGCAGGATGGTGACATCCGGGCGCAGTGCCTGCACCGCAAGCAGCAACTCCTCGTTGAAGGGATCGCGCATTATCTTTAGATGGGGGTTGGTTTGCGGCAGGTCGCTGCCCAGCGCGCTGCGGGTAGGCAGGAAGGGCAATCCCCAGGCTGCTGCACGCAGGGCCATCGCCAGCAGCAGATTGGAGTAATCCACCACCTGGATCTGACCGCTTTCCGCCGCGCGGCGGAAGTTGTAGGCCGATCCAGTGATCACATTGCCCACCCAGGCGGCGTGCACCGCGCGCACGCACCCCGCGCCGATCAGTTGATCGAACAGCATGTCCGAGATCGGGGCAATCAGCGTGAGGTCGCGTTTACCCTGGCGGATGATCTCGTGCCCGGCGGCGAAGGGGATCAGTGTTTCCTGCGCCATCCCCAGCGCCACCGCGTCGCCATCGCGGACGTAGCGGGCGATGGCTTCTGAAAGCGGAAGCACTTTGTCACTCATGCGGTTTCCATGTGGTGGTGTTCTGCGTCGCGCATCTCGTGGCATAGCAACTGGTCAACTTCGGTCTTGAGAAGCATATCACGAAATTTGATGCTGTGGGGGACTTTGTGGGGCGTCGGTCGCTGAACGGTACCAGGCGCGCCACTCGGCTACGCTCATGAAGCGCGTATTCTTGCGCGGTATCACGCTGCTCTGGCTTGCTGTCTTCTTTATCGTGAAAAATGTCACTTTGTTGACAAACCGGTAAATCTGTGTATACTGAAAATGTCTCACTATTTCATACGGTCGCTGAAAAACCGACGCATAAACAGGAGATGTCTATGACGGTCACCGTATTCGACGCCTGGCAGGGGAAAGACCTCGACGAGGTGATCCACCTGTGCCGGGAGTTGTTGGAAGATATGTCCTTCCCCACCGTGCGGCGCTGGCGGGAGGCCGGTGGCAAGGTGCTGGGGCACTTCCAGGTGTACTTCCCGGAGGAGGTCGCTCACGCGGCCGGGATGTTGCCGTTCAAGGTGCGCGGCGCGCCGGTCGAACCGATGCAGGCCGATTCGCGTTTCGGCTCCTACCTGTGTTCTATCCTGAAAACTTCGCTGGAGATCGTGCTGCGCGGCTGGGTGGAACTGGACATATTCGTCACCCACCCGATCTGTGACGCGGCCCGCAACCTGGCGGCCATCTGGGGACGCAATTTCGACTATCCCTGCGAAATCCTCTACCTGCCCCAGAACGCCAATTCCGCCTACGCGGTGGAGTATCTGCGAGGCGAGTACGAGCGGGTGCTGCACGAGTGTGAGCGTATCACTGGCCAGCGAGTGACCGAGGATGACCTGCGGCGCTCGCTGGCGGTGTTTAACCGCAACCGCGCTTTGATCCGCCGGCTATACGAGATCAAGCGCGAACAGCCCTGGCTGCTGGCGGTGGACGAGGCCTATACCCTGATCTCCGTGGGTGGCATGATCCCGCGCGAAGAGCATAACGCCATGCTCGAGGCCGTGATCCCGATGATTGAGGCCCGCCAGGCGCGTCCACAGGACAAAATGCGTGTGGTCTTCGAGGGTGGTTTCTGCGAGCAGCCCCCGCTGGACTTCCTGACCGTGATCGCCCGCTCCTGCTACGTGGTGGACGACGACCTGATGGTGGGGCTGCGCTGGATCACCGAAGATGTGCCGCTGGAGGGCGATCCGCTGCTCAATCTGGCAGAGGCGTACATCGATAAATCGCTCTACAGTCCGGTGCAGCACGACGCGCGCAAGCCCAAAGAGGCCATGCTGTTGAAAAAGATGCGCGACAGCCGCGCCGGGACGGCCATCGTCGCCGCCGCCAAGATGTGCGAGCCTGGCCTGGAAGATCAGGTGGCCTATACCCATGCTCTGGACAAGGAGGGGCTGCCCTTCTTTGTCACCGAATTCGAAGAGAACATGACCAGTTTCGACCACCTGGAGATCCAACTGGAGACCTTTGTGGAAAACCTGCTGTTTGCGTGAAGGAGTAGAGGCATGGCGAAATCAGAAAACGGTCTGGTAGGTCGTGGCAACCGCGAGGGCGCAGCGTTGTTCCGGCAGTGGTTCGCAGATCTGACCCAACGGGCGGAGCGAAATGAGGGCGCAGCATACGTGTTCGTGATGGGCAGTATGGCCGAGATCCTGCGCGTGTTCGACCTGCCGACCGTGTTCCCCGAAATCACCTCGCTGCAAACCGCCGTGCGCCATGTGGCGCATGAGTATCTGAGCGCTGCGGAGGACTACGGTTATTCGCCGGACATCTGCGGCTACGTGAAGGCCGATATTGCATTGCAATTGCGTGGCGGCGAGCACCCCATGGGCAAGGTGCCGCGTCCCATGATTGCTGTGGCGACTAACGCTTGCAACACCTACATCAAATGGGGTGAGGCCTGGGAGCGCATGTACAAGGCCCCGCTCTTCGTGCTGGATGTGCCTGCCACGCGGCGCGGCGGCGCGCAGACCTGGCCAGGCGATCCTGGCTTTGAGCGCGACCGCCGGTACGTGGAAGGTCAACTGCGCGAACTGATTGCCCTCTGTGAAGAAGTCACCGGCAAGAAGTTCGACATCGACCGCCTGCGCGAGATTCTGGGCTACGCCAATCGCATGAACAAGAACTGGGCACGCGTGCTGGAACTCAACCAGAGCGTGCCCAGTTTGTTCAACGCCCTGACCGACGGCACCATCTATCTGGGCGTCTCCAACGCCTTTCGCGGCACGCACGAGGGTGCGGAGTTCTTCGAGCGCCTGGTGGAGGAGATGGAGTACAAGGCCGCCAACGGCATCGGCACCCTGGTGGATGAGAAGTACCGGCTCACGTTCGTGGGTGTGCCATGTTACCCCATCTTCCGTCGCTTCAATGAACTGTTTACCGAATGGGGCGGCACGTTTGTGGTCTCTACGTATCTGATGTTCGCTTCTGGCGGGGCCAACATGGGCTTTGAATACAACCTGAACCGCCCGCTGGAAAGCCTGGCCGAAGGTGTGTTGATCAGCGTGCGCGATGCGATGGATAGCATGTTCCACCAGGATCAGGTGGTGCTGCGCACGCTGGATTCTTACAAGATCGACGGTGTGGTGTACCACCCGATCAAGAGTTGCCGTACCGTGTCCACTGGCCTGGCCGACGGGCGGCGCGCGCTGCTGGAATCTCGCGACGTGCCCAGCCTGTTCATCGAATCGGACATGATGGATCGGCGGGTGGTCTCCGAAGCGCAGTTGAAGAACCGCATTGACGCCTTCTTCGAGGGGCTGGCGGCGCGCAGGGCCGCTGCGCTGGCCTGATTTCACCCAAGGAGGATTGTATGGCGTACGCAGCCGGAGTGGATGTTGGTTCCACCCAAACCAAAGCCATTATTTTAGACGAGAAACGCAACATCGTGGGGCAGGCGCTGATCGACACTGGCTCCAACGTGATGTTGGCGGCGCAGAAAGCCTTCCGCAATGCGCTGGCCTCGGCGGATATCCGCGAGGAAGAGGTCGAGTACGTGATTGGCACCGGATATGGTCGCTACCGTGTGACTTTTGGCAACACCCAGGTCACCGAGATCAGTTGCCATGCACGCGGCGCGGTGCACATGTTCCCTAACACGCGCACGGTGCTCGATATGGGCGGACAGGATACCAAAGCCATTCGGGTGAACGAAAACGGCGAAATTCTGGATTTCTGCATGAACGACAAGTGTGCGGCGGGTACCGGGCGCTTCCTGGGCGCGGCGGCAACCGCGCTGGAGATCCCCCTGTCCGAACTTGGCCCCACTGCGCTGCATTCCGAGAAGCCGGTGCGCATCAGCACCACCTGCACTGTGTTCGCCGAGTCGGAGGTGCTTTCCTGGCTGGGTAAGGGCAAGAAGATTGAAGACATCCTGTGGGGGGTACACCTCTCCATCGCCTCGCGCTCCATCGGTCTGCTGCGCCGGGTGGGCATCGAGGAGGAGGTCACTTTCACCGGCGGCGTGGCGAAAAACAAGGGGATGGTCGCGGCGCTGGAACAGGGCCTGGGGGTGAAACTGAACGTCAATCCGCTGTCGCACTTTATGGGTGCGTTGGGCGCGGCGTTGTTCGCCCTGGATCACATCCTGCTCAGGCGACAGCCTCAGCGCTCGGCCTGACGCCGCATCGGGAGGTTGCAGATGACTTTGACCGCTGGAATAGATGTGGGATCCACCTACACCAAAGCCGTGATCCTGGATGACGAATTTCGCATCCTGGGTAAAGCGATGACCAAAACCGGCTTTCAACTGGAAAAGGCCGCCGAGCGTGCGCTGCTGGGGGCGCTGGACGACGCCGGCGCGCACCGTTCGGATGTGGAATACCTCGTGGCTACCGGCTTTGGCCGCCACCAGGTTTCCTTCCGCGATGTGAACGTGACGGACATGACTGCCTGCGCCTGGGGCGCCACGCACCTCTTCCCGCGCACGCGCACCATCCTGGATGTGGGCGGGCAGACGATGAAGGCCATTCGCCTGGGCGACGGTCGGCGGGTGAAATCCTTCCGCCTGAACGACAAGTGCGCCGCTGGCACGGGCGCCTTCCTGGAGAAGACCGCCCGCTACATGGGCTACACCACGGAAGAGATCGGTCCGCTGGCCTCCACTTCGAAAGAAGAAGTGCCTATCTCCGGCGTGTGCGCCGTGTTCGCCGAATCCGAGGTGATCAATCACCTCTCGCAAGGCGCAGCGCCGGCGGACATCATGCACGGAGCGATCACCGCGCTGGTCAGCCGTTCGGTGCAGTTGATGAAGCGCGTGCGCATGGAGCCGGAAGTCACGCTGCTGGGCGGCATCCTGCGCTTCGAGACCATGGCTGGCGTGGTGCGGCAGAGCCTGAAGCTGCCGATCAACGTGCCGCCGGGCGATATGCCGCAGTTCGTGGCCGCGATGGGCGCGGCTATCCTGGGCCAGCGGCGGCTGCGTAAGCTACGCGCCGGACAGTCGGTGGCGGCCGGAGGCGCTCATGCCGTCTGATTTGCCGCCCTTTCCCCAGGCGGACTTTGAACCTGACCCCCGCCTGGTGGCTGAGGGTTGGGAGCGGCGCTTTATGGCCGACCCGCAGCGCGCTCAAGAGGTCCGGGAGATGTTCCTCGCCATGGGTTTCGAGGTGCGGCTGGAGCCGGTGCGCCGCGCTGAGTTCGATGATCTGTGTCAGGACTGCGCGTTGAGCGCTGAATGTTTGAACTACGTTACCGTCTACGTGCGCAAGAGGTGATCTTTGACAAAACAACGTCCCACCGTCCAGACTCAGTTCCTGATCTTCACCCTGTTTGGCGACTACATTCTGCCGCGTGGAGGCGAGGTCTGGACATCCAGTTTGTTGTATCTGCTGAATTTGCTGGGCGTCAGCGAACGTGCGGCGCGATCCACCCTTTCCCGCATGAGCCGCAAGGGGTGGGTGAAGGCCCATCGACAGGGGCGGCGCAGCCGGTATTCACTCACCGAGCGCGGGCGCGCTCTGCTCAAAAGCGGCGAGCGCCGCATCTTCGAGCCGTTGTACACGGATTGGGATGGCCGCTGGTTCGTGGTGATTTACTCCTTGCCCGAATCCATGCGCGACGCCCGTCACCAACTGCGTCAGAACCTGATCTGGCTGGGCTTTGGGGCGCTCTCGCCGGGTACCTGGATCTCGCCCCACGACCGGCGCGCCGACCTGGAGCGTTTGCTGGACGACCTGCAGGTGCGTGAGTACGTGGAGATGTTCGTCGGGCGGCATCTGGGCAACGCCAGCGACCGCGAGATGATCCGCCGATGTTGGGATCTGGACGGCCTGGTGGAGCAGTATCGTCGCTTCATCGAGCGCTACCAGCCCGAATACGAGCAGTGCGCGATGCCGGGCAACGGCGAGCCGGACATCCCGCCGGAGGTTTGCTTTGTGCGCCGTTTCTGGTTGACGCACGAGTTCCAGTCTTTCCCCCTCAAAGACCCCAACCTGCCCGTGGCGCTCCTTTCGCCGGACTGGGTGGGCTTTCGCGCCCGGCGGCTGTTCGAAGAGTACCGCGCCCTGCTGAGCACCAAAGCCAATGCCTTTGTGGATGCGGTGATGAACGGGGAGCACGAAGCCGTCCCGGCGGTGCAAACGCTGGAGGAAAACCGTCTGGAAGGTTCGTGGCGCATCAGCCCTATGGGGCCGGATGGCTCGCCCTAGAGGAGGGGCGTTATGCAGGAATCCGCACAGGCTACCTTTGTAAAGACTACGGTGGAAGACGGCTTCGCGCGGCTGACGCTGAACCGCCCACCGTTGAACGTGCTGCACATCCCCATGTTGCAGCAACTGGATGAAGCGCTGCGCGCGCTGGCGGCGGATGATTCAGTGCGCGTGCTGGTGCTGGACGCCGAGGGAAAGATGTTCTCCGCTGGCGTGGACGTGGCCGACCACACCGAGGACAAAGTGGGCGAGATGATTCCGCTGTTCGACCGGGTGTGCCGCACGCTGGCGGATTTTCCGGTGCCGACGCTGGCGGCGGTGCACGGTCACGCGTTGGGCGGCGGCTGCGAGCTGGTGCTGTGCTGCGACCTGGCGGTGATGGTCGAGGGCGCGCGCATCGGACAGCCGGAGGTGCGCCTGGCGGCGCTGGCGCCGGTGGCGGCCCTTCGTTTGCCGTTGTTGGTGGGGTACCGTGCCGCCGCCGACCTGCTGTTCAGTGGGCGCACGCTGACCGCGCAAGAGGCGCTGGAGATCGGCCTGGTGAACGCAGTGGTGCCGCCGGAGGAGTTGAGCGGTTGGGTGGAGGGCAAAGCCGCCGGGATCGCTGCGCTCAGCCGTGCTGCGTTGCGCCTGAACAAACGCGCGCTGCGCCTGGGATACAAGGATTGGACAGCGCGCTTCCCGGAGATGGAGCGCCTCTACCTGGAGGAATTGATGTCCACCGAGGATGCCCGTGAGGGCCTGAGCGCCTTCCTGGAGAAGCGCGAACCGGTCTGGAAACACCGTTGAGGTTCCGTTCAGTTGAGGAGGAATGATCATGGCACGCGGTTTGACGTTCGACGAGTTCGAAGTCGGCGCCCGCTACATCTCGCAAGGACGCACGGTCACCGAGGCCGACGTGGTGGCCTTCGCCGGTCTGTCGGGTGACTTCAATCCCCTGCACACCAATGCCGAATTCGGACGCCAGACGCCTTTCGGGGAGCGCATCGCCCACGGTATGCTGATCGTCGCCATGGCGACCGGCATGGCGAACTGGACGGGCATCTTCGAAGGCACCACGCTTGCTCTGATGGAGCAGGTGATCCGCTACAAGGGGGCGGTGAAGTTCGGCGACACCGTGCACCTGGAACTCGAAGTGCTGGACAAGCGCGAGACCTCTAAACCCGACCGGGGGGTGGTGCGCTTTGCCGCGCGTGTGCGCAACCAGCGTGACGAGGTGGTGGTGGACGGCGAATGGACGCTGCTCATGCGGCGGGAACGACCCAAAGAGACCGTGACCGGAGGGGAACATGTTGCTCAAGGATAAAGTTGCCATCATCACAGGCGGCGGCAACGGCATTGGCCGCGCCACCGCGCTGCGCTTTGCCCGCGAAGGTGCGAAGGTGGTGATCGCCGACCTGGACGCCGAAGGGCTGGAAGGCAGCCGCCAGGCCATCGAGGAGCAGGGCGGTGAGGTGCTGGTGTTGGAGGTCAACGTCACCCGGCGTGAGGATGTGCAGCGCATGGTGGATGCCACCGTGGAGCGCTTTGGCCGGCTGGACATCCTGATTAACAACGCAGGCATCACCCGTGACGGCCTGACCACACGCATCAAGGACGGCGAAGTGAAGTTGATGAGCGATGACAAGTGGGACGCGGTGCTGGCTGTCAACCTGAAGGGAACCTGGCTGTGCTCGCAACTGGCCGCCGTGCCCATGATGCAGCAGAAATACGGGCGCATCGTCAACACCGCCTCGGTGGCTGCGCTGGGCAACATCGGTCAGGCGAACTACTCAGCCTCTAAAGCCGGCGTGATCGGCCTGACGCGCACGCTGGCGCTGGAATGGGCGCGCTACAACATCGCGGTGAACTGCATCGCGCCCGGTGGCGTGAAGACGCGCATGACCGCCGCTATCCCCGAAAAGATCATGGCAGGGTTGCTCCAGAAGATTCCCTATCGGCGCATGGCCGAGCCGGAGGAAATTGCTGCGGTACACGCCTTCCTGGCGAGCGATGAGGCCTCTTACATCACCGGTCAGGTCATTTTTGTGGACGGCGGCCTGACTGTGGGCGCCTGACGGGAGGCGATTATGGCTATGGAACATTCATACATTCCTTACGGCGGCTACTGGTGTACGCCGTTCGTCAAGTGGCAGGGGAACTTCGCCAACCTGCATCCGGTGAAGTTCGCCGCCGAGGTGACCCGCCGTGCTCTGCAAGATCGCGACATCCCGCCAGATACGTTTACCAACCTGTACTTCGGCATGACCGTGCCGGCGAAACACTCCTTTTACGGCGCGCCGTGGCTGGCGGCTATGATCGGCGCGGAGGGCATCACTGGCCCGGTCTTCTCGCAGGCCTGTGCCACCTCGGCGCGCGTGATCGGCAGCGCAGCGCACGCTGTAGAGAGTGATCGTGCGGAGCAGCCTGTCATTCTGTGCATCACCGCAGACCGCACTTCCAACGGCCCGCACATCGTGTATCCCAACCCGCTCAACCCCGGAGCGCGCGGCGACGCCGAAGACTGGGTGTGGGATAACTTCAACTTCGACCCCTATGCCCGCAACAGCATGCTCCAGACCGCCGAGAACGTGGCGCGGGAGTACCACATCACCACCGAGGAACAGCACGAGGTGGTGCTGATGCGCTACGCGCAGTACCAGCAGGCGTTGGCGGACGGTGCCGCCTTCCACAAGCGGTACATGGTCACGCCCATTGAGGTCAACCCCTCCGGGCGCAGGGTGATGGCGACCGTGGCCGACGACGAGGGCGTGTTCCCCACCACGGCAGAAGGGCTGGCGCGGCTGAAACCGGTCTTGCCAGACGGCACGGTGACCTTTGGTGGGCAGACCTATCCCGCCGATGGCAATGCGGGCATGATCATCACCACACGCGATCGGGCGCGCGAACTCAGCCGCGACCCAAACATCGAAATCCGCCTGCTGTCCTTTGCCGAAGGGCGCACGCAAAAGGGATACATGCCCAAAGCGAACGCCCCGGCGGTGCGTAAGGTGCTCGACCGCGCAGGCATCTCGCTCAAGGACGTGAAAGCCATCAAGACGCACAACCCCTTCGCGGTGAACGATGTGTTCCTCAGCCGTGAACTGGGCATCCCGCTGGAAGGGATGAACAACTATGGATGCTCGCTGATTTGGGGACATCCCCAGGGGCCAACCGGTATGCGCCTGATCATTGAACTGATCGAGGAACTGGTGCTGCTGGGCGGCGGATATGGCCTGTTCACCGGCTGCGCGGCAGGCGACACGGCGGCAGCGGTGGTGCTGCACGTCCAGGTGTGAGGCACACATGGCGAAGCCCAAACCCACGCCCTTTCGCTACTACACCACCGTACGGGTGCGTTTTAGCGACACCGACGCGCAGGGCCACGTCAATTTCGCGCAGCACTACAACTACTTCGATGAGGCGCTAACCGGCTACCTGCGCGACGCGCTGGGCTACGGCTACTCCCAGCTGCTGGCCGACGGCCTCGACCTGCTGTACGCCGCCTCTCAGGCCGATTATCACTCCCCGGCCTACTTCGAGGAGACCCTGCGGGTGCATTGCCGCCTGGCGGAGATCGGCAACTCGTCCATGCGCTTCGAATTTCAGACCTTCGCCGAGACCGACGACCGCCTGATCGCCACCGGCAGCATCGTCACCGTGATGGCCGAACGTCAGACCTGGAAAAAGGTCCGCGTCCCCGACCGCATCCGCGAAGCCAACGAACGCTGGCTGGCGGGTGAGGGACCACCAAACCAATGAACCGCTAAACTGGCAAACCAACCATGAAAGCAGCCGTATTTTACGAAGCCGGAAAACCTCTGCGAATCGAAGAGGTTCCCACCCCGGAGCCTGGGGAGGGAGAGGTGCTGATCAAAGTGGCCGCCTGCGGGCTGTGCCACACCGACTTGCACTACATCGACCACGGCGTGCCGACCTTCAAGCGGCCGCCCATCATCCTGGGGCACGAGGTCTCCGGGCAGATCGCCGCGCTGGGCAAAGGCGTGAGCGATTGGAAGGAAGGTGACCGTGTGCTGGCGCCTGCTGTCTACGGTTGTGGACAGTGTCGCATGTGCCGCACCGGGCGCGAGAACATCTGCGAGCGCATGGTGATGTTCGGCAACCATGTGGACGGCGGCTACGCGGAGTACATGCTCGCGCCCGCCAAAGACGTGATCCCCCTGCCGGAGGAAATCCCGCTGGTAGAGGGCGCGATCATTGCCGACGCCACCACCACGCCCTACCATGCGGTGGTCAATCGCGGCCAGGTGCAGCCCGGCGACCAGGTGGTGGTCTTCGGGTGCGGCGGCATTGGCCTGAACCTGGTGCAGGTTGCCGCGGCGATGGGCGCGCGCGTGATTGCGGTGGACATCCTGGATCAGAAGCTGGAATGGGCGCGGGAACTCGGCGCGCAGGCCACCGTGAACGCCAAAACCGTGGAGCGCGTGGATAAGGAAATCCGCAAGCTGACCGGTGGCGGCGCGGACATCGGCTTCGAGGCCATTGGCAACCCGATCACCCAGGAGCAGACCTTCAAGTCGCTGCGCACCGGCGGGCGTTTCGTGGTGGTCGGTTACGCCGACAAGCCCATGCGCCTGGACAGCGGGCGGGTGATGTTTCGCGAGATGGAGATCATCGGCTCGCTGGGTTGCCGCGCGGTGGACTACCCGCGGGTGATCGAACTGGCCCGCCAGGGCAAGATCAAGGTCAAGGAACTGGTTACCGCCCGCTTCCCGCTGGACGAAATCAACGCCGGGCTGGACGTGCTACGCAGCGGGGAGGGCATCCGTTCGGTGGTGGTGCCGTGATCATTGATTTTCACATCCACCTCAGCCGCCCGGAGCACGAGCGGCCCTGGGTGATGGAGTGGATGCGGAAGAACTTCTCTGGCGACCTGGACGCTCTGATGGAGCAGGTGCTCACGCCGGAGGGGATGCGTCGCACTCTGCAGGAGTACGGGATCGATTACGCCGTTGGGCTGGCGGAGGTCTCGCCCCTCACCACCGGCGTGGCGGATAACGACTTCGTAGGACGCTTCTGCCGCCAGGCGAACGCCCTGCCCGACCCACCAGAAGGCCCCAAAGGGCGGCTGATCCCTTTTGCCAGCATCAATCCCTACATCGAAAACGATCTGGCCGCTGAACTGGAGCGCGTGGTGCAGGAATGGGGCTTTCGCGGCGTGAAGTTGTATCCGGTGTACCAGTATCACTACGTGAACGAGCCGCGCATGTACCCGCTGTATGCCAAAGCGCAGGAACTGGGGCTGCCGGTGCTGGTGCACACCGGGTCGTCGGTTTTCAAGGGCGCACGCATCAAGTACGGCGATCCACTGCACCTGGACGATGTGGCGATTGACTTCCCGAACCTGACCATCATCATGGCGCACTCCGGGAGGCCGTTCTGGTACGAGCAGGCGTTCTGGATGGCGCGACGGCACGATAACGTGTACATGGAGGTCTCCGGCCTGCCGGGCAAGAAGTTGCTGGAGTACTTCCCTCGGCTGGAGAAGTTGGCGCACAAGGTGATCTACGGCTCCGACTGGCCGGGCAATCCCGACCTGCGGCGCAACGTGGAGGCCATCCGCGGCTTGCCGATCTCGGAGGAGGCCAAGTGGCTGATCCTGTACGGAAACGCGGCGCGGATTCTCGGCCTGGAAGGTGAAACGGGCACCACGTCCCGGTAGGAGAGGTGACTCTCACCTGAGGAGGTATTGGATGAAAGAGTTCCTGTTGGGCAATCAGGCCATTGCGCGCGGTGCATGGGAGGCCGGCGTGACCTTCGCTGCCGGTTATCCGGGTACGCCGAGCACCGAGATCATCGAGACGCTGGCGGCGCGCTACCCGGAGACCAACCCGCGCTGGTCGGCCAACGAGAAGGTGGCCTTCGAGGAGGGGATGGGGGCGGCCATCGGCGGCCTGCGCGTGCTGGTGACCATGAAGCACGTCGGCCTGAACGTGGCTGCCGACGCGTTCATGGTTTTCCCTTACGCGGGAACCAACGGCGGTTTTGTTTTCATATCTGCTGGCGACCCCGGCATGCACTCCTCGCAGAACGAGCAGGACAACCGCTACTTCGCCCGTATGGCGAAAGTGCCCATGCTTGAGCCCAGCACGGCGCAGGAGTGCAAGGATTTCGTGATCCAGGGGCTGGAACTTTCGGAGCAATTCGGCACTCCCGTGATGCTGCGCACCACCACCCGCCTGGCGCATCACAAGGGGCTGGTGGAACTCGGCGAGCGTAAGGAAGTGCCCAAACGGGATTTCGACCCCGACCCAAAGCGTTTTTCGGTGCCCATCTACCGTAAACTGCTGCGCCCGCACGTGGAGGAGCGCCTGCAACAACTGAAGCAGTACGCCGAAACCGCGCCCTTCAACCGTGTGGAGCACGCCGATAGTTCAATTGGCGTGGTCACCAACGGGATTGCCTACCAGTACGTCAAGGAAGTGCTGCCGGACGCGGGCGTGCTGCGCCTGGGGATGACCTGGCCGCTGCCGGACAACCTGCTCAAAGACTTCTGCGCACGCTATGAGACGGTGTACGTGGTCGAAGAGGGCGAGCCGTTCATCGAAGAGTACATGCGCAGCATCGGCATCGCGAACATCATTGGGAAGGAGTTGTTCGGCGTGATCGGCGAGTACTCGCCCGGTCGGCTGCGGGCGGCGCTAGGGATGGGCGAGGTGCCCAAACCGTTCAGCGAGGGCATCCATTTGCTGCCGCGCCCGCCGATGTTCTGCATCGGCTGCGGCCATCGCACGGTGTTCGCCGCGCTGCGCCAGTTGAAGGCCACCGTGGCGGGTGATATTGGCTGCTACACCATGGGCGCGCTGCCGCCGTATGAGGCCGAGCACCTGACCTTCTGCATGGGTGCCAGCATCGGCACGGCGGTTGGGCTGGAGCAGGCCGGTCAGGATCGTACGGTGGCGATCATCGGCGACTCCACCTTCGTGCACGCCGGCATCCCACCGCTGATTGACGCAGTCTATAACCGGAGCAACCTGACGTTGATCATCCTGGATAACTCGGCGACCGGTATGACCGGCGCGCAGCCGCACCCGGCGGCGGGCAAGAACGCGCGCGGCGAGGAAGCGCCCAAGCTCGACCTGGCGGCCATTTGCAAGGCGTCTGGTGTGCAGCACGTCCAGGTGGTGGATACCTGGGATCGACGTGAAGTGGTGCGCTCCATTCGCAAGGCGATGCGCACCGACGGGCCGGCGGTGGTCATCGCGCAAGGCCCGTGCCAGCAACTGCCGGAGATGAAGCGCCGCAAGATCATCCCCTATATGGTGGAAGAGGAACTGTGTACGCAGTGCGACGCCTGTTTTAAGGTCTGGTGCCCGGCGATCAAGCGCACGGAAGCGAATTTCCCTTACATTGTGCCGGAGGAGTGCACCGCCTGCACTGTGTGTGCGCAGGTGTGCCCGACCGATGCCATTCACCTGGCCGACATGGCGGTGGCTGTCTGAGGAGGTGCGAGCATGAGCAAAGTGTACAGCCTGATGTTTGCCGGTGTGGGCGGCCAGGGGTCGCTGACGGCGGCGGAAATCACCTCGCTGACCGCTGTGTTGGCCGGGTACGATGTGAAGCAAACCGAGGTGCACGGCGTGTCCCAGCGCGGCGGGAGCGTGGAGACACACGTCCGCTTTGGTGAGATGGTCTATTCGCCCACAGTCACCCCCGGCGAAGCCGACGTGGTTGTCGCGCTGGAGAAACTGGAAGCGCTGCGCTTCGCCCACTACGTGGATCGGGAAGGTGGCACGGTGCTGGTGAACGACTTTGAGATCGTGCCTGCCTCGGTCGCCAACGCGGCGGAGTTGTATCCCCATCACGCGCTGGAATATCTGCAACAACAGGGCGTGCGGCTGATGGTGGTGCCCGCTTCGGAGATCGCCCGCGACCTGGGCGATGTGCGCATGACGAACGTGGTTATGCTCGGTGCGCTCTCCACCCTGCTGCCCTTGCCGGAAGAGACCTGGCTTAAGGCACTGCGGATGCGTCTGCCGAAGAAAATCCTGGAACCCAATTTGAAGGCTTTTGCTGCCGGTCAACAACTGCGGCAAAGTGCATAGGAGGAGACCCATGTCCCCCGAACGAGAAGGCCGTGAACTGATTTACGACTGGAACGAGGTGGATGCGCCACCGAAGCCAACGCACCGCGTCCTGGTCACCGACGAGACGTTGCGCGACGGACTGCAATCGCCCTCAGTCACGCATCCCGAAATTCAAGACAAGGTGTACCTGCTCTACCTGATGCGCGACCTGGGCGTGGACGCCGCCGACCTGGGGCTGTGCGGGGCGGGCGAGAAGTTCAAGTACCACGTCACCGTGCTGGCGCGCGAGATCGCCAACCAGGGCATGCCCATCCAGCCGCAGAGCGCTGCCCGCACCATGATCGAAGACATCGCGCCCATTGTGGACGCATCCGAGGAGGCGGGTATCCCCATCGAGGCGGCCATCTTCCTGGGCACCAGCCCCATCCGCCAGTACGCCGAGGGCTGGACGCTGGACTTCCTGCTCCAACGCACGGAGGAGTCGGTGCGCTTTGCGGTGGATCATGGTCTGCCGGTGATGTTCGTCACCGAGGACACCACCCGCGCCCACCCGGACGTGCTGCGTCAGGTCTATACCGCCGCCATCCGCGCCGGTGCGCAGCGCATTTGCCTCTCGGACACGGTGGGTCATGCCACACCCGAAGGTACGTATGCGCTGGTGTCGTTCATGCGCCAGGTGGTGGACGAGGTCAATCCGGAAGTGGGCATTGACTGGCACGGGCACCGCGACCGCGGCATGAGCATCGAGAACACGCTGGCGGCCATCCGCGCTGGCGCCGACCGCGTGCACGCCTGCGGTCTGGGCATCGGCGAGCGCAGCGGCAACACGCCGATGGAACTGCTGCTGGTCAACCTGAACCTGCTCGGTTGGGCCGACCGCGACCTCACCCGTTTGCCGGAGTACTGCCAGGTGATCTCAGAGAAGTGTGGCGTACCCATCCCCTTCAACTACCCTGTGGTCGGCGCGGACTCCTTCCGCACCTCGACTGGCGTCCACGCGGCAGCCATCATCAAGGCGCTGGACAAGGGCGACACCTGGCTGGCCGACCGCGTGTACTGCGGTGTGCCCGCCAGCATGGTGGGGCGGCAACAGGGCATCGAGATCGGCCCGATGTCCGGCGAATCCAACGTGCGCTTCTACCTGCGGCAGCGCGGCATTGAGGAGCATCCCCTTTTCCTGAAGAAGATTCTTGAGGCCGCCAAGCGGTCCAACCGTCTGCTGGAGGAGGAGGACGTGCTGCGCATGGTGCGCGTGCTGCGTGAGCGTCTTCGCCGCCAGGAAGACGTGGAGGACATGGACGTGGAGACTCTGTTCCAGTGAGATAAGCGTCGGGAGGCGCATCCCCGACCGGGAAATGAGAGAAAGGAGGTGGTGTGTATCGCGGAGGAAGAGCAGGAGGCAGTCTACTTTTCGGTCAACCGTAGGTTGTCTGTGCGCAGTGAGGAGGATGTGACAAATGAACACCAGGTGGTTAAAAGTTTTGATTGTGCTGACCGTGATCAGCCTGTTCGCGGCGGCATGCGGAGGCGGCAAAGCCACTCCCACCCAGGCGCCCGCGCCTGGTCAGACGGAAGAGACTCAGAAGGTCGGCACCACCTATAAGATCGGCTTCATGGCCGCTATCACGGGCAAAGCCGCCTTCCTCGGTGAGCCGGAGCGCGACGCGGCCCTGATGGTCATCGAGCAACTCAAGAAGCAGGGTGGTGGTGTTGTTGGTCCAGATGGCGTCTTCCATCCGGTGGAGATCATCATCGAGGACACCCAGGGTAACCCGGACACCGGCATCGAACTGGCGAAGAAGTTCATCAACCAGGATCAGGTGGTGGTCATCGTGGGCGGCACCCGCAGCCCGGTGAGCGTGCCGGTGGCGGTCTCTGTGATCGAGAACGCCAATACGCCGTTCATCTCGATGGCTTCCAGCAGCGCCATTGTGGAGCCGGTTGAGGAGCGGCACTGGACCTTTAAGACCCCGCAGAGCAACAAGCACGTGGCTCCGCTGCAGGTGAGGTATTTGCAGGCGTTGGGCATCACCAAGATCGCCAGTCTGTATGTGAACAATGCCTTCGGTGAGGACTCGCGCCAGGCGCTGT
Organism: uncultured Anaerolineaceae bacterium; assembly: GCA_964435005.1. Lineage (GTDB taxonomy): Bacteria > Chloroflexota > Anaerolineae > Anaerolineales > DRMV01 > CAYSXA01. The sequence continues at coordinate 43,139 of CAYSXA010000001.1, forward strand.
ACGATGCTATCCAGGGCACCGGTATTGAGATTGTGGTGGAAGAGTCCTTCGAGGCGGACGATACCGACTTCACCTCCCAACTGACGAAAGTCAAAGCCAGTGATGCCCAGGCGCTGGTGGTGCACGCGATCCCGCCGGCGGCGTCCACCATCACCGTGCAGTTCCGCGAGCTGGGGCTGGACATCCCGTTGATCCATAACCACGGCGTGGGAATGAAACCCTTCATCGACCTGGCGGGCGAAGCTGCCAATGGCGTGGTTTTCCCCATCGGCAAGATGATCGGCGCGGAGAACCTGCCTGATGACGACCCGCAGAAACCGGTGTTGCTCCAGTTCATCAAAGATTACGAGGCATTCTCCGGCAAACAACGCAGCACCTTCGCCGGGCACGCCTGGGACGGTTTGCAAATCGCCCTGAAGTGTCTGGAAAGCCTGCCGGATGGCATCTCGCTGGAGGAACAGCGCTCGCGCTGCCGGGACACCATCGAAAACATGACCTTTATCGGCACGGGCGGTGTCTTCCACTTCTCGCCGCAAGATCATGTCGGCCTGAGTTCGGACGACCTGATCATGGTGGAAGTGGTGAACGGCGACTGGGTGTATCTGCCTGAGGAGGAATGGGGCAAATAGCCTGAATCGGTAAGGGAGGAGGGGAGCGCCTCTCTCCCCTCCTCCGGGAAACCCATTATGACCGCGTATGCTTTTTCGGATTACCTTCAGTTTGTGCTCTCAGGGGTTTCCACGGGGAGTATTTACGCCCTGATCGGGCTGGGCTTCGTGGTGATCTTCAACGTGACTGGCGTGATCAACTTTGCTCAGGGCGAGTTTGCTATGCTGGCGGCCATGCTGGCGAACACCCTGGTGGAGGCGCATCTGCCGCTGCCGGCGGCGTTCCTGATCTCGGTGCTGGTGGTGCTGGCGGTCGGGGCGCTGGTGGAGCGCACCACCATCTACCCGGCGCGACATTCCTCGACGGTCACGTTGATCATTATCACCATCGGCCTGGACATCACCATTCGGGGCATTGCGTTGCTGATCTGGGGCACCACGCCGCACCGGTTGCCGGTGTTCACCAAAGGGCCGCCGTTGGAAATTTTCGGCGCGGTGCTCAGCCTCCAGCGCCTGTGGATCATGGGCACGGCGGTGGTGCTGTTGATTGGTCTGTACTTTTTCTTCTATCATACGTTGATCGGCAAGGCCTTTCGCGCCTGCTCCATCAACCGGCGCGCGGCGCGGTTGATGGCGATCTCCCCCAACCGGATGTCGGTGATGGCCTTCACGCTGAGCGCCGGGCTGAGCGCAGTCGCAGGCATAGTGATCGCCCCGCTCAGTCTGGTGAGTTACGATGTGGGGCTATCCTGGGGGTTGCGAGGGTTTGTGGCTGCCGTGATGGGCGGCTTCACCGACCCGTTGGGTACGGTGGTCGGCGGGGTGCTGATTGGCGTGCTGGAATCCCTCAGCGCCGGCATGGTCTCTTCGGATTGGAAGAACGCCATTGCCTTCGTGGTGCTCATCCTGATCCTGTTTGCAAGACCCCAGGGCCTGTTCGGTCGGCGCGAGACCGCCAGGGCCGGGTTGTAGGAGCCTTGTCATGATGCAAACCCTGTGGAGCGAACACAAACGCGAGATGGAGGTGGCGCTGCTCGCTCTGCTGATGGGGCTGATCCCGCTGGTGGATCGCAGCCCGTACCATCTCTCCATTCTGATCCGGATCGGTATATTCACCCTGCTGGTCATTGGGTTGAACCTGGTGATGGGCTACGCCGGGCAGATTTCGCTGGGGCATGCCGCGTTCTACGGGCTGGGCGCGTACGCCTCGGCCATGACCACGGTGTATTTGCATCTCAACCCCTGGCTGGCGATGGTGCTTGGAATGATCTTCACCGGCCTGGTCGCTTTTCTGATCGGCATCCCCATCTTCCGCCTGAAGGGACACTACCTGGCGATGGCTACGCTGGGCTTCGGGGTCATCGTGCATCTGATGTTCAAGCAGTTCCTTAAGAAATGGACAGGCGGGCCGACTGGCCTGCCGGGGGTGCCGTATCTGTCGGTAGGTTCGCTGGTGTTCGATAACGACGTGCGCTATTTCTACCTGGTCTGGTTCTTTGTGGTGGTGGTGATGGTGCTGGCGCTCAACCTGGTGCACTCGCGGATTGGACGGGCGCTGCGATCCATCCACGGTAGCGAGGTGGCGGCGGAGTCGCTGGGGGTGGACACCGCGCGCTACAAACTCCAGGTGTTGATCGTAAGCGCGATGTTTGCCAGCCTGGCAGGCTCGCTGCGCGCGCACTACAACCTGCACGTCAGCCCGTCGTCGTTCTCCTTCATCAGTTCGGTGGAACTGGTGGTGATGTCCGCCGTGGGTGGGCTGGCGAGCATCTGGGGCGCGCCGTTCGGTGCCGGGGTGGTGCATCTCATCCGTCCTTTGATGCGCGAGATCATGCCGCGCTTGCTGAACTTCCGCTCTGGAGAGTACGAATTGATCGCCTATGGCGTGATTCTGGTGGTCATTATGATTGCCATGCCGGAGGGGTTGGTAGCCGGCGCAATAAACCTGTTGCGCCGCTGGCAGCGGAGAAAGGAGGTCAAGGGCGATGTATCAACCTGATCTGGAGAGCCTGTCGCGTGAGACGTTGCAGGCGCTGCAACTGGATCGGTTGCGAGCCACGCTGGCGCGCATTCACGCGCGCAACCCGGAGTACGCCGCCCGCCTGGGAGGGCTGGGGCCGGACGATGTGCACAGCCTGGAAGACATCCGCAAGTTCCCCTTCCTGACCAAAGAGGATTTGCGCAAGGCGTACCCCTTCAGGTTCGCCTGCGCGCCGCAGACGGACTTCGTGCGGATGCACATGAGTTCCGGCACTACCGGAACGCCTGTGATCTGTCCGTTCACCGAAGCGGATGTGGAGCAGTGGAGCGAGATCATGGCTCGCTGCCTGACGGCGGCGGGCGTTACACGCGAGGATGTGATCCAGATCACGCCTTCATTTGGGTTGTTCAACGGAGGGTTTGGCTTTCACTACGGCGCCAGCGCCATCGGAGCCATGATCATCCCCTTCGGGCCGGGGCGCACCTCCATGCAATTGCAATTCATGAAAGACCTGGGAACCACAGCCATCGGTGCCATTGCTTCTTATCCGCTGCGGTTGATGGAGGTGGCTGCCCAGGAAGGTTTCGACTTCCGCCGCGATACTCGACTGCGCGTGGGCATCTTCGGCGCGGAGACCTGGAGCGACGAGATGCGCCAACGCATCGAGGAGGGAATGGGCATCGAAACCTTCGACATTATTGGCATGACAGAGACCGGTGGCGTGGGCCTGGGCATTGATTGTGCGGAGCATAACGGTATTCACGTTTGGGAAGACCATTACCTGGTGGAGATTGTGGACCCGCAAACCGGCGAACCGCTGCCCGACGGCGAACTCGGCGAGATGGTGGTGACTACCCTGACGCGGGAAGGGTTGCCGGTGATCCGTTTCCGCACCCATGACCTGACCCGCATCCTGAGCCGTGAGCGTTGTGCCTGCGGGCGCACCGGCCTGCGGGTGGATCGTATCCTCAGCCGGACAGACGATATGATCAAGGTCAAGGGGGTGAATTTCTTCCCCCGCCAGGTGGAGAGCGTGCTGCTTCAGCATCCTGAGGTCGGGAACGATTACCTGATCGAAGTCGAGCGTGTGGCTGGCGCAGATCATATGCGGGTTTCGGTGGAAGCGCCGGAAGCGGTGCACCAGACAGCGCTGGCGCAGCAGATCGAGGACGAGATCCACACCCTGTTGGGGTTGCGTGTGGAGGTGCGGTTACTGCGTCCCGGCGAATTGCCGCGTCTGCCGGGGAAGGCCGTCCGCGTGAAGGACTATCGTCGGAAGTAAAGGATGGATATGTCGGTAGAAGTGTTGCTTTCCGCAAAGCAGATACGTAAAACCTTCGGCGGCGTGCTGGCCGTTAACCGGGTGGATTTCGAGGTGCGGCGCGGCGAAATTCTGGCGTTGATCGGACCCAACGGCGCGGGTAAGACCACCATTTTCAACCTGATCACGGGTTTTCACCGGCTGGACGGTGGAGAGATCACCTTCGAGGGGGAACGTATTGACCATCTGCTACCGCATCAGATCGCCGCGCGCGGCATTGTGCGCACCTTCCAGAACCTGCAAATCTTCCACAACATGACGGTGCTGGAGAACGTGATGGTGGGTCTGCATCGCAGCGGACGCAGCGGACTGGTGGAAGCCATGCTGCGCCTGCCGCGCGCGAGTCGGGAGGAGCGTCGCTTTCGTCAGTACGCGCGCGACATCCTGGCGATGTTCGGCCTGGCCGACCAGGCCGAACTGCCCGCTGGCGCGTTGCCCTTTGGCAAGCAGCGCTTGCTGGAGATCGCCCGCGCGCTGGCCGCCCGCCCTCGTTTGCTGATGCTCGACGAACCGGCTGCCGGGCTGACCACCACGGAGACGATTGAACTGGACGAGATCATCCAGCGCCTCCGCGAAAACGGCCTGACGATTTTCCTGGTGGAGCACGATATGGACCTGGTGATGGGCATTGCCGATCGGGTAGTGGTGCTGCACTACGGAACCAAACTGGCCGATGGCACGCCATCCGAGGTGCAAAACAACCCGGCAGTCATCCAGGCGTATTTGGGCACCGACTGGCAGGGCGATACCCGTCTGTTCTGGGAGCCCACGCCGCCTTCTCACGCTTCGGATGTGGAGGTGCCCCATGCTTGAGGTGCGCGGCATTTCCACCTTCTACGGACGCATCCAGGCGCTGAAGGAGGTCTCTCTGGAGGTGCACCAGGGTGAGATCGTCACCCTGATCGGCGCGAACGGCGCGGGCAAGACCACGCTGCTGAACAGCATTTCGGGGCTTGTCCCGCCGAAGTCCGGCCAGATTTTGCTCGATGGCGATGAAATCACCCATCTTTCGCCGGAGGCCATCGTGGCGCACGGCATCAGCCAGGTGCCAGAGCGGCGGCAACTGTTCGGCACGTTGACCGTGCGTGATAACCTGCTGCTGGGCGCTTACCTGCGCCTGCGTCGGGGGGATAAAGCCGGCGTGGAGCAGGACATCGAAGCGATGTTCGAACTTTTCCCGGTGCTGCGCGAGCGACATAAACAACTGGCGGGGACGCTTTCCGGCGGGGAGCAGCAGATGGTTGCCATTGCGCGTGGCCTGATGGCGCGCCCTAAGGTGCTGTTGCTGGACGAGCCGTCGTTGGGGCTGGCCCCGTTGCTGGTGCAGGAAATCTTTCGTGTGTTGCGCCGCCTGCGTGACCAGGGCACCACCATTCTGCTGGTGGAGCAGAACGCCCGTGCCGCGCTGTCCATCGCCGACCGCGCCTATGTGCTCGAAACCGGGCGCGTGGTGCTCTCCGGCTCGGCGCAGGAGTTGGTTGCCAATGAGCAGGTGCAGACAGCGTATCTTGGACGACGGAGAGACCATCCGCGAGTGCCCGAAGGGTATGTTATAACTTCCTCGGTCACTGAACAACCTTCGAGCAACGGACAAAGGAGCGAACCCATGAAACGAGCCTTGATGAGCGGAAATGAGGCCATTGCTCGCGGCGCATGGGAAGGCGGGGTGGAGGTCGCCACCGCTTACCCAGGCACGCCCAGCACCGAGATTCTGCAAAACGTGGCGCTGTATGAGGACATTTACGCCGAGTGGTCGGCCAACGAGAAGGTGGCGTTGGACACCGCCATCGGCGCAGCCTACGCCGGCAAGCGGGCACTGGCGGCGATGAAGCACGTCGGCCTGAATGTGGCCTCGGAGGCGCTGTTCTACTCGTCCTACACCGGCGTGAACGCCGGTCTGGTGATCGTTACGGCGGACGATCCCGGCATGCACTCCTCGCAGAACGAGCAGGACAACCGGCACTACGCTCGCTTCGCCAAAGTGCCCATGCTGGAGCCTTCGGACAGCCAGGAAGCAAAGGATTTCGTCAAACTGGGGCTGGATTTGAGCGAGCAGTTCGATACCCCGGTGCTGCTGCGTACCACCACCCGTACCTCGCACGCCAAGACGGCAGTCACGCTGGAGGAGCGCCACCCGGTGGAGAAGCGGCCTTATGTCAAGCAGCCGTCCAAGTACGTGATGATCCCCGGCTACGCGCGCCAGCGGCATCCGGTGGTCGAGGAGCGCACGCGTAAATTGCGCGAATGGGCCGAAACGGCAGAGATCAACCGTATCGAATGGGGTGACCGCTCGCTGGGCATCATTTCCTGTGGCGCGGCGTACAACTACGCGCGCGAGGTGTTCCCCAACGCCTCGTTCCTGAAACTGGGCATGGTCTGGCCGTTGCCGGAGCGGCTGATCCGCGAGTTCGCCGAGGGCGTGGAGCGGCTGGTGGTGATCGAGGAACTGGATCCCTTCATCGAAGAGTGGGTGCGTCAGATGGGCATCCCGGTGGAAGGGAAGAACATCTTCCCGCTGGTGGACGAATTGACGCCGGAGCGGGTGCGGCATGCGGCCATCGAAGGTGGGCTGCTGAGCAAGAATGGCGGCAACGGACACGGTCCCACGCCCTCGGATTTGCCGCGCCGTCCGCCGGTGCTGTGCGCCGGGTGTGGGCACCGTGATGTGTACTGGGTGCTGCGCAAGATGAAGGTGACGGTGAACTCGGACATCGGCTGTTATGCGCTGGGCGTGTTGCCGCCGCTGGACGCCACCGACACTATCGGCGCGATGGGCGCCAGCATTGGCGTGGCGATGGGTATGCGGCACGCCGGTCTGGAGAAGGGCAACGTGGCGACCATTGGCGACAGCACCTTCTTCCACGCCGGGCTGCCCGCGCTGGCGACGGCGGTCTATAACAACACGCCGATCACGGTGGTAGTGGTGGACAATCGCACCACCGGTATGACCGGTCATCAGGGCAACCCGGCTTCTGGCGAGACGCTGAAGGGCGAGGAAGGTAAACGCATCGACATCGCTGCTGTGTGCCGCGCGATGGGCGTGGAGTTCGTCGAAGAGGTGGACGCCCGCGACCTGGAGAAACTGGAACAGACCATCCGCGCGGCGATGAAGTTCAACGGCCCGGCGGTGGTGGTCGCCAAGACGGTGTGCGTGTTCGTCGCCAGTCACCCGCGCGAGGCGTACACGGTTGACCTGGAAGCCTGCAACGGCTGCACGATGTGCTTCCGCATCGGCTGCCCGGCGATTTACAAGAGCGAGGAGATGGACGAAAAGTACAACCGTCCCAAAGCCTGGATTGACCCGGCGCAGTGCGTGGGCTGTGGCCTGTGCTTCGACGTGTGTCCGCGACAGGCCATTGAGCCGGGGAAGGAGAAGGTGACGGTCTGATTTGGAGGTGTCCGAGGTGGTAGAAGTCTCTGAGGTATCAGAGATTCAGAGGCGTCAAAGGTGTCAGAGGCGTGATGCACTGACCGCCAGGCGACACCGACGACCATCTAGACCACAGCGACTACCACAAACCACAATGACGATACAGACAACGCTGACTACAAAGACCACGACCACCACACAGACTACACAACCGAGGTAACGATGACCACGAAGAACGTCAACTTTCTGCTCGCCGGTGTGGGCGGCCAGGGCACGCTGCTGGCTAGCGACATTCTGGCTGAGGTGGGGCTGCATGTCGGCCTGGACGCGAAGAAATCGGAAGTGCACGGTATGTCCCAGCGCGGCGGCGTGGTGACCAGCCATGTGCGCTGGGGCGAGAAAGTCTACTCCCCCCTGTGCGAGAAAGGCAAGGTGGACATTCTGATCGCCCAGGAACTGCTGGAGGCGCTGCGATTTGTGGATTACCTGCGCCCTGGCGGGACGGCGATCTTGAGCCATCACCGTATTCCGCCCACGTCCACCGTGTTTGGCAGCGTGCCCTATCCCGCTGAGGATCAGGTTATGCAAGCGTTTCAGGAACGGGCGGGCAAAGTGTTGTTGATTGATGCGGTGGAGATCGCTGAGCAGATGGGCAACCGACGCGCGGCGAACACCGTGCTGCTCGGCGCGCTTGCCAGCCAGTTGGATGTGCCGATGGAGGCCTGGCTGGAAGTGGTGCTGGCCCGTGTTCCGCAGAAGTATAAGGAGGTGAACCGGAAGGCGTTTATGGCAGGCTACGAAGGTCAATGGGAACTGTCTCGACAACCGTAAGGCTGTCTTAACGCTGACCTGTGTGGAGGCCGGCGGCGTTTAACCCATTTCTGCTGTGAGGAGGAGGAACCATGCCTATCTGGAACCCTGAGTTCGAAACGATGGATCGTGACCGGTTGGCGAAGTTGCAGGGGGAGCGGTTGCGTCAGGTGGTCGAGTGGGTGTACCAGCGGGTGCCATTCTATCAGCGCAAGTTCAAGGAGGCCGGCGTCACCCCAGAGGACATCCGCTCGCTGGATGACTTGAAGCGGCTGCCCTTCACCACCAAGCAGGACCTGCGTGACGAGTACCCCTTTGGCTTCTTCGCCGTGCCGCTGGATGAGGTGGTACGCATCCACTGTTCGAGCGGCACCACCGGCAAACCGACCGTGGGCGGCTACAACGCGCATGATATGAAAGTGTGGGCCGAGGTGATGGCGCGCACCGTAACGGCGGCGGGCGTGACGGACAAAGACATCTGCCACAACGCCTACGGATACGGCTTGTTCACCGGCGGCCTGGGCTTTCACCTGGGCTTTGAAACCGTGGGTGCGACCGTGGTGCCTATCTCTGGTGGCCTGACCAAACGGCAGTTGATGTTGATGGAGGATTTTGGCGCCACCGTGCTCACCTGCACCCCGTCCTACTCGCTGGTACTGGCCGAAGAAGCAGCAGAGCAGGGCTTCGACTTCAAGAGCCGCATGAAGGTGCGTGTGGGTATCTTCGGTGCGGAGCCGTGGACGGAGGAAATGCGTTTGCGTGTCCAGGAGAAACTTGGCCTGGAAGCCTACGACATCTATGGCCTGACCGAGATCATCGGGCCTGGTGTCTCGGTGGAGTGCGAGCATCACAACGGCCTGCATATCTTTGAAGACCATTTCCTGCCAGAGATCATTGATCCCGAAACCGGTGAGCAACTGCCCTATGGTGAGGAAGGTGAGCTGGTGATCACCACGCTGACCAAGCAGGCCATGCCGATGATCCGCTATCGCACCCGTGACCGCACGGTGCTGCACGCCGAGAAGTGCGCCTGCGGGCGGACGATGGTGCGCATGGAGAAGGTGCGCGGTCGCACCGACGACATGCTGATCGTGCGCGGTGTGAACGTCTTCCCCTCGCTGGTGGAGAAGACGTTGTTAAGCATTGACGGTCTGGAGCCGCATTACCAGATCGTGGTGGATCGCCCCAAAGACCAGTTGGACCACCTGGAAGTCTGGGTGGAAGCCAGCAAGCGTTACTTCGAGCCGGTGGACATGCAGGCGTTGGATGCACTCAAGCGCCGCACGGAAGCCGAGCTGGCCGAAGCGCTGGGCATTCATGCCGAGGTCAAGTTGATGGGGCCGCACACTATCGAGCGCTCGCTCGGCAAAGCCAAGCGTGTGCTCGATAAGCGCAAAGTGTACCAGGACTGATGCGCGTTCACGTGCGCCTGGGTGAACCGTTCTGGCGGGTGGTGGGCCAGCGTGAAGTCGAGGTCGTGTTGCCGGCGGGTAGCAGCCTGGCCGACCTGCTGGCCCATCTCCGCCAGATGTACCCTGATCTGGAGACGGAGATGGGCGCTGCGCCGCCGTTGCTCTTCCTGGACGACGACGAAGCCGACCCGGAAACCCTGCTTTCCGAGGGCGATCGGGTGCATCTGCTCTGGCCGATCGCAGGCGGAATGGAGAGTACCGCACCTGTTCCCCCATTCCGCATCCCTCATTAACTTATCCTGCATTCCCATGATCCAAAACCATGAGCCGTACAGCGATCATTGACTTATCTCGCGGCGAAGTCCGCTACACCGAAACGCCACGCGCGCTGGTGGAAGCCTACCTGGGCGGGCGCGGGTTGAACATGGCCTACCTGCGCCACTACCTGCGGCGTGCGGGCGATCCGCGCGCGGTGGACCCGCTGGGGCCGGAAAACCCGCTGATCTTCGGCGCGGGGTTGCTCACCGGCACCATCGCGCCCAACGCGGCGCGCTTCAACGTCTCCGCTCGCTCGCCGGAAAGCGGCATCCTGGGGGATGCGAACTGCGGCGGATTCTTTGCCGCGGCCATGCGCAAAGCTGGCTTCGACCGTCTGGTCATCCTGGGACGCGCGGATCGCCCCGTCTATCTGTTGTTGGAGGACGGTCAGGTACACATCCTGGACGCCGGTGATCTGTGGGGTACGCGCGTGATCGAAGCGCAGGCGCAACTCAAGGCCCGCCACGGTCCTGGCACGGTTTCGGCGGTCATCGGCCCGGCAGGGGAACATCAGGTGCGCATGGCGGCCATCATGACGGGCAAGAAGAACGCCGCCGGTCGTGGCGGCATGGGCGCGGTGATGGGGAGCAAGAACCTGAAAGCGGTCGTGGCGCGCGGTGGCAAGGCCATCGCCGTCGCTCAGAAAGAGACCCTGCGTCAGATCCGCATCCAGCAGCAACAGGCGCTGAAGAAGTCCAAGGTTGTGCAGGTGCTGGGACGGGTGGGCACGCCGCTGCTTTACGAGGTCAGCAACCGGCTGGGAGCCATCCGCACCCGCAACAGCCAGGAAAACTACTTCGAGGACACGCTGAACGCCGAAGAGATCGAAAAGTACTCCGACAAGATGCTGGCCTGTACCTCGTGCGTGGTGCATTGCCGGCATCGCAACACGCTGGGCGGCGAAGGGCCGGAGTACTCCACCATCGGCCTGCTGGGGGCGAACATCGGCATTGCGCCTACCGATCAGGTGATCACGCTGAACAACCTGGTCAACGACCTGGGGCTGGATGCCTCGTCCACCGGCTCCATCCTGGGTTGGGCGATGGAACTCTACCAGCGGGGCCTGATCGACGACGAGATGACCGAAGGCCCGCTGCTGTGGGGGGACTATGAACGGGTGTATGACCTGATTGAGGAGATCGCCTACCGGCGCGGCTTCGGCGACGTGCTGGCGGAGAGCACACAGGCAGCGCGCTTCTTCCCGCCGGAGGCGAAAGACTACCTGATTGCCGTGAAGAACCTGCCGCAATCCGACCCGCACGATGTGCGCTACTTTAAGGGCTTTGCGCTGGGTATCGCGGTTGCCAGCCGGGGCGCGGATCACCTGCGCAACCGCCCCACGCTGGAGGTCTTCAAGCTGCCGGACGAGGTACGCGCCAGCATCTACGGTCGCGTGAACGACCCCGACCCCACCGGTTACAGGGACAAGGGCCTGATTGTGGCCTGGAGCGATGACATCTTCGCCGTGACCGATTGCCTGGGCATCTGCAAGTTCGTCACGCGTGGCTTCAACAGTCCGCACCTGCTGGGCTACCAGGAGTTCTGCGATCTGATCGAGGCAGCCACCGGTCTACACTACACGCCAGAGACGCTGCGAGCCGTCGGGCGGCGGGTGCTGGACACCGAACGGATGATCAACGCGGATTTTGGCCTCAGCCGTGCAGACGACACGCTGCCTAAACGGTACTTCGACGACCCGATACCAGCCCGCAAGACCAAAGGTCATCATGTAGACCGCGAGCAGTTCCAGCGCATGTTGGACGAGTATTACGCCGAACGCGGCTGGGATGCGGAAGGGCGCGTGCCGGCGGGTCGCCAGGCGGGGATCGATGCGTTGATTGCCCAGTTGGGATAACCCTTACCCTACCCCCTTCTTTTCCCCCTCACCTCTCCCATTGGGAGAGGGAAGGGGGGCCGGGGGGGGAGAGGTGAGGGCAAACAAGGAGCCATTATGGGAATGACGTTGGCCGAAAAGATCCTGGCCGCGCACAGCGGCAAAACCGAGGTGCACGCCGGGGAGTTCGTGAACGCCAAAGTGGATCTGGTGCTGGCGTCCGAACTGTCCGGTGTGGTCGCCATCGATGCCTTTCGCAAGATCAAAGGCGCGCGGGTGTTCGACCCGCAGAAAGTGGTCTTTGTGATGGATCATTTCACTCCCAACAAAGACATCAAGAGCGCCGAGATCGTGAAAAAGTGCCGCGAGTTCGCCCAGGAGACCGGTATCCGTCTGTACGATGTGGGACGGGCGGGCATTCAGCACGTGCTGCTGCCGGAGCAAGGGCTGGTCTCGCCGGGGGACATCATTGCCGGCGCGGACTCGCACACCTGCACTTACGGCGCGCTGGGGGCGCTGGGCACCGGCATCGGGTCCACCGACGCGGCGGCAGCCATGGCGCTTGGCGAGTTATGGTTCAAAGTACCGGAGACCATCAAAGTCGTCTACCATGGACGCCCGCGCCCTGGCGTGGTGGGCAAGGACATCATTCTGCATACCATCAAGGTCGTCGGCGTGGCGGGCGCGCGCTACATGGCGATTGAGTACAGCGGGGAGGCGGTCGGGTATCTGCAAATGAGCGACCGTCTGACCATGGCAAACATGGCGATCGAAGCCGGTGCGATGGCCGGGCTGTTTCAGGCCGACGAGGTTACGATGGCGTTCTTGCAGCGCGCGGGTGCGCGCCCCGGCGTGGCCTATCGGCCCGATCCGGATGCACATTATGCCCGCGTGGTGGACATTGACCTTTCCGACCTGGAGCCGCAGGTGGCCGTGCCCTATCTGCCAGAGAACAGCGTGCCGGTTTCCGAGGTGGCGGGGCTGGAGATCCATCAGGTGGTGATCGGGATGTGCACCAACGGCACGCTGGACGATCTGCGACAGGCGGCGGCAGTGCTGCGCGGGCGCAAGATCCATCCGCGCGTGCGAGCCATCATCATCCCCGGAACGCCCCAGGTGTACCGCGACGCATTGAAAGAGGGACTGGTGGACATCTTCATGGACGCCGAGTGTGTGGTCAGTATGAGCACTTGTGGGCCGTGCCTGGGCGGGCACATGGGCGTGCTGGCCGCCGGGGAGCGGTGCGTGTCCACCAGCAACCGCAACTTCCGCGGACGGATGGGGCACATGCAGTCGGAAGTGTACCTCGCCAGTCCCGCGGTGGCGGCAGCTTCCGCCGTGGCAGGTTGCATTGCCTCGCCGGAGGACATCGGCGTTTCACCGGACGTAGTACGGGTGTATGTGTAGCGCACCTGTAACTTGCACTCGATTCACCATGAGAAGCAGAGGTATTTGAGGAATTTGAGGTGTCGGAGGAGGAGCGGCTGCGGGCGGATCCCTTCGCCCAATCGCTGGGAGCGGAGTTGCTGAGCGTGCATCCTGGTGTGGCCAAGGCGGCCATCACGGTGTGCGAGGGACATTGCAACGTGCTCGGCTGGCCGCACGGCGGGATGATCTTTACCCTGGCGGACTACGCCTTCGCGGCGGCCTGCAACGCCGGAAACCCGCCCACCGTGGCGGTGCACATGGATATGACCTTTCTCACCCCGGCGCGAATCGGCGAGCGGTTGGAGGCCGAGGCCGTGCGGCGCGGTGGTCAGGGACGCACTCATCTCTATCGCCTGAGCGTGTACGGCGAAGACCGCCGCCTGATCGCCGAAGGGTATGGACTGGCAAGGACGTTGAAGGAGACGGAGGCATGAGTTTCACCCATTTCTATCACACCACCCTGGGCGAGTTGCTGACCACCCAGGCCCGCATCCACGGCAAGCGTCCCTACCTGCGCCTGGGCGAACGCACCTGGACGTATGCTCAGGCGGAGGAGGCCGCGATCTCCCTGGCCGGGGCGCTGATCGACCTGGGGCTGCGTCCGGGCGACCGGGTGGCCGTGATGCTGCCCAACCTGCCGGAGTACGTGATCACCCTGTTCGCGGCAGCAAAGGCGGATCTGTTGCTGGTGCCGATCAACTTACGCCGCCATCCAGGCGAGGTGCGCGCCCGGTTCGAACGCACCCGCCCAAAAGCAGTGGTCACATTTTCTCAACCGGAAGAGTTCTGGGGCGTGGATCACCTGGAGATGGTGCGCACCATGCAGCCCGATTTGCCCTTCCTGGAGCATATCATTGCGCTGGAGGGCGGCGATGGCGTGCTGGACTGGGCTGCGCTCTGTGAACACGACGGCCCGCCCCCGCTGGCAGACGTCCGTCCACAGGACGCGGCGGCCATTGTTCACACGCTGGGGAGCGTCGGTACGCCGCGCGGCGCAGTGCTCACCCACGGCGGATTGGTGCGCAACGCCGCTGACATCGCCGCCAACCTGGCCTGCACCGAGGCGGATGTCTTCCTGGGGGCGGTGCCGTTCTCCAACACTTTTGGTCTCACTCCTACCATCCTGTCCTGCACCGTGGCCGGCGCGCAACTGGTCTGCCTTCCGCGCTACCGGGCGGGGGAGGCGCTGCGGCTGATCCGTGAGGTGGGCGTCACCGTACATCACGGCGTGCCCACCATGTTTGCGATGGAACTGAACCACCCCGATTTCCGCCCGCAAGACTACGCCACGCTGCGAACCGGCATCATGTCTGGCGCGCCCTGTCCGCCAGAACTGGTGCGCCGCGTGCGCGAGCAGATGGATATCGCGCTGGTGCTGGCCTATGGCCTGACGGAAGCCTCGCCGTCGGTTGCCATGACGCGCCTGGACGATGGCCCAATCACCGCCACCGAGACCGTGGGGCGCCCGATGCCGGACGTGGAGGTCAGGGTGGTGGACGAGCGCGGGCAGCCCCTGCCGCCCGGTCAGGAAGGCGAACTGTGCGTGCGCGGTTACAACGTGATGCGCGGCTACTGGCAGGACGACCGCGCGACCGCCGAGGTGTTGGACGCGGACGGCTGGCTGCACACCGGCGATCTGGCAGTGATCGACCCCGATGGCCCTATTCGCATTCTGGGGCGCAAGGACGAGGTGATCAACCGGGGCGGCTTCAAAGTCCATCCTGCGCCAGTGGAGATGGTCTTGCGGTCTCACCCTGGCGTGAAGGAGGCTGCCGTGGTTGGTGTGCCGGATGCCATCTACGGCCAACTCCCGGTGGCCTGCGTGGTACCTGGCCCGGGAGCCGATCTGGACGCAGACATGCTTCTGGCCTACGCTGCCGAACACCTGAGCGAAGATGCGTTGCCCTCGCGGGTGGTCTTCTTCGATGTGCTGCCGCGCCGTCCCAGCGGGGCGGTAGACAAGGCCTATCTGAGCGAGCGCGTGCGCCTGCGCGGGCGGGCCTGGAAGTTCGGCGCCAACGTGGATACCGATGCCATCATCCCCGCCCGGCATTGCAACACCGCCGATCCGCGCGAACTGGCGCAGCACTGCATGGAAGATGCCGACCCCGAATTCGTGCACAAGATGCGGCGCGGCGACCTGATCGTGGCTGATGAGAACTTCGGTTGCGGTAGTTCTCGCGAGGTGGCTCCCATCACCATCAAGGCTGCCGGCGTGAGCGCGGTGATCGCCAAATCCTTCGCCCGCATCTTCTTCCGCAATGCGATCAACATCGGCTTGCCTATCCTGGAATGTCCTGAAGCGGTGGACGGCATCCAGGAGGGCGACGAGATCGAGGTAGAACCCGCTACCGGCATCATCCGCAACCTGACGCGGGGTGAGACCTATCAGGCCGCCCCCTTCCCGGACTTCTTGCGGCAAATCATCGACCGGGGCGGTTTGCTGGCCTACGTTCAAGACCGTCTGGCAGGAAAGGTGTAACATGGTTGATTTTTCACTCTCCGATGAACAAAAGTTCATGCGCGAACTGGCGCACAAGTTCGCCGAGAAGGAGATCCGTCCCATCGCGGCGGAATATGACGAACGGGAAGAAGTGCCCTGGGAGGTGATCAAGAAAGCTGCACAGGCCGGCTTCCTCTCCTACTACATCCCGGAGGAGTACGGCGGGGGTGGCGTGACCGACCTGCTGACCCACGTGCTAGTGGATGAGGAACTCTTCTGGGGCTGTGCTGGGGTGGGAACCATCCTGGGCGGCACCAGCCTGTGCGTCACACCGATTCTGATCGCCGGCACGGAGGAGCAGAAGCAAAAGTACCTGTCCCTGTTCTGCGACCCGGAGCATCCGCGCCTGGGTGCGTTCGCGCTCACCGAGCCGTCCGCCGGCTCCGATCCGGCTAGCATGTCTACCCACGCGGTGCGCGAGGGCGATTACTACATCATCAACGGCTACAAGACATTTATCACCAATGGCGGCATTGCCGACCTGTATGTGGTGTTCGCCACCGTAGACCCCAGTTTAGGGCATCGCGGCATCACCGCGTTCATCGTGGAGAAGGACACGCCGGGCCTGGTGCCGGGGAAGAAAGAGAAGAAGATGGGCATCCGCGCCTCGCACACTGCCCAGCTGGCCTTCGAGAACATGCGTGTGCCGGTCTCCAACCGGTTGGGTGCGGAGGGCGATGGCTTCACGATTGCCATGAAGACGTTTGAGATCACGCGCGTCCACGTCGCCATCGGTGCAGTGGGTATCGCGCGCGCGGCCTTCGAGTATGCCCGCGATTACGCCAACGAACGTGTGCAATTTGGCAAGCCAATCATCCAGCACGAGGCGGTTGGTTTCATGCTGGCGGATATGGCAATGCAGATCGAGGCCGCGCGATTGCTGTGCTGGCAGGCCGCCTGGCTGCACGACCAGGGGAAGACGAATACCTACTATGCCAGCATGGCGAAAGCGTTCGCGGCGGACATGGCGATGAAAGTCACCACCGATGCGGTGCAGGTGTTAGGCGGGTACGGCTATATCCGCGAGTATCCGGTCGAAAAGTGGATGCGCGACGCCAAAATCGTCCAGGTGTACGAAGGGACATCCCAGATTCAGCGGCTGATCATCTCCCGCCATCTGATGCAGTGACAGGCCCTCTCCTCTCCCCCCGCTTCCCCCCTCCCCTCTCCCAATGGGAGAGGGGAGGGGGGAAATGAAGGGGGGCGGGGTGAGGGAGACCACCAGTGAGGAGGAAGCATGAAAACCTATAACATCGGCGTCATCCCCGGCGACGGCATTGGCCCTGAAGTGGCTGCTGAGGGCCTTAAGGTGCTGCGCACCGTGATGGAAATCGAGGGCTTCGACTGCAACCTGGTCGAGTACCCGTACTCCGGTGAGTATTACCTGAAGACCAAAGAACTGGTTCCTGAGCGGGTGATCGACGAGTGGCGCACGCTAGACGCGGTTTTCCTGGGCGCCATCGGGCATCCGGATGTGGAGCCGGGGCTGGTGGAGCGGTCGGTCATTCTGGGACTGCGCTTCGGGCTGGATCTGTACATCAACCTGCGTCCGGTCAAACTGTATGCCCCGCACCTCACCCCGCTGAAGGACAAGCAGCCGGAGGATATGGACTTCGTGGTGGTGCGCGAAAACACCGAGGGGTTGTACGCCCAAATTGGCGGTTTCTTAAAAAAGAACACGCCGGACGAAGTGTCCACCGTGATCGGGGTGTACACCCGCAAGGGGGTGGAGCGCGCGGTGCGCTATGCATACGACCTAGCTCGCCGCCGCAAGCAGGAACTCGGAAAACCCGGTCGCCTGACGCTGGTGGACAAGGCCAACGCGGTGCGCCCACACGACATCTGGACACGCGCCTTCGCCGAGGTTGGCGAGGAGTATCCCGATGTGGAACAGGATCACGCTTATGTGGACGCCTGCACCATGTGGATGGTGAAGAACCCGGAGTGGTTTGACGTGATCGTGACCACCAACCTGTTCGGTGACATCATCACCGATCTGGGCGCTGCGCTGACCGGCGGGATGGGCATCGCAGCGTCAGGCAATCTGCACCCCGGCAAGACCTCGATGTTCGAGCCGATTCACGGCTCTGCGCCCAAGTACGCCGGCAAGAACGTGGCCTGTCCGCTGGGGGCGATTCTGGCGGTCAGTATGATGCTGGAATATTTGGGCGAGAAGCGGGCTGCCACGCTGATCGAAAACGCGATCAGTGACCTGATGGTGAGCGGCGCCATCCCATCCGCAACCACACGCAGCGGCCTGAGCACCACTCAACAGGGAGACATGGTGGTGGAAGCCATTCGCAAGCAGGTGGATGGGTAGCAGGAGGTGTGACGCGCTTGCAAAGTGCGTTGTACCTCGTTGTGTCATATATCGAAGCGGGTGGCATTGCCGCCCGCTTATTTTGTTTCCACTTGCCCGGAAATCACCCTGATGGTAGGATAAGCGCAACCCGATTGCGATGGCGGGGTTGTCACCCTGGGAAATCTCATCGCTTGGAGCGTGCATGTTCAACAAGGTCTTGATTGCCAATCGAGGGGAGATCGCCGTCCGTATCTTGCGGGCGTGCCGTGAACTGGGACTGCAAACGGTGGCTGTGTACTCCGAAGCCGACCGCCAGGCCATGCACGTGCGCTATGCGGACGAGGCGTACTGTATCGGCCCGGCCCCGTCGCGCGATTCCTACCTGCGCATGGATCGCATCCTGGAGGTAGCGAGGAAGAGTGGCGCGGGCGCCATCCATCCAGGCTACGGCTTCCTGGCCGAGCGGGCAGACTTCGCTCAGGCGTGCGCCGATGAGGGCATTGTGTTCATCGGTCCCAAACCTTCGGCCATCGCTGCGATGGGCGACAAAGCTGTGGCGCGCGCCACCGTGGCTGCGGCGGGTGTGCCGGTCGTCCCTGGCACGGAGGGCGAGGGCAGCATGAGCGACGAGGAATTGCTCGCCATTGCGCCCAAAATCGGATTCCCCTTGCTCATCAAGGCCACCGCTGGAGGCGGCGGCAAGGGTATGCGTGAGGTGCGCAGTCTGGACGAGATGCCTGCCTTGCTTCAGGCCGCCCGCCGCGAGGCCGAGGCTGCCTTTGGCGACGGCAATGTCTATCTGGAGAAACTGGTCGAGGGCGCGCGACACATTGAAATCCAGATCCTGGCCGACGCTTATGGTAACGTGATCCACCTGGGCGAGCGCGAGTGCTCCATCCAGCGCCGTCACCAGAAACTGCTCGAAGAATCGCCATCGCCTTTCGTGGACAAGAATGAGGAGTTGCGTCGGCGTATGGGTAAGGTCGCCGTGCGCGCGGCGCAGGCGGTGGATTACGTCAACGCAGGTACCATCGAGTTCCTGGTGGACAAGGATGGCAACTTTTACTTCCTGGAGATGAATACCCGCCTGCAGGTGGAGCATCCGGTTACCGAAATGGTCACTGGGGTGGACATTGTCAAGGAACAAATCCGCATCGCGCGTGGGCGACAACTTTCATACCGCCAGGAAGACATCCAGATGAACGGGTGGGCCATCGAGTGCCGCGTGAACGCCGAAGATCCCTTCAACAACTTCATGCCGTCTACCGGAAAGATCGTTTTTAGCCAGCTTCCAACCGGGCCGGGTGTTCGCGTGGACACCGGCGTGTATCCTGGCTTTGAGATTTCCCCTTACTACGACTCGATGATCTCCAAAGTGATCGTGTGGGGGGAGACGCGCGGCCAGGCTCTGTTGCGTATGCGCCGCGCGTTGGAAGAGTACAAGATCATTGGGGTCAAGACGAACATCCCCTTCCACCAGGCGCTGCTGGAACAGCACCGCTTCATCGCCGGGCACTTCGACACGCGTTTCGTGGAAGAACGGTTCTCGCTGGAATCTGCCGGAGAGAGCCGCGAATACCGCCCGGAGATCGCTGCGATCTTCGCTACGCTGGTCGCGCACCAACAAGCCCAGCGCGCGGCGCACATCGTACAGCGCAATGCACGCGACACCAGTAACTGGAAGTGGCTCAGCCGCTGGGAGCGCCTGCGCCGCTAGGAGGCTCCATGACGAAATATATTGCTACCATTGGAGACAAAGAATACCTGATCGAAATCCTGGACGAGCGTCATGTCCGCCTGGGAGACGAAGAGTTCGAAGTGGATTTCGAGTCGGTCAGCGGGCAGCCGGTGTACACGCTGCTGTTGAATGGCGAATCCTACGAGGCGCTGGTGCACTCTGCCGATGAGGGCTGGCAGGTGCTGCGGCGCGGCGTGCTCTATGAGGTGCAGGTGGAGGACGAGCGCGAACGTCGGCTGCGAGCATCGGCGGGCAGCGGCGTGGCACAGACCGGACCCTTCCACCTGAAAGCTCCTATGCCTGGCCTGGTCGTCGCTGTGCCAGTGAGCGAAGGGCAGGAAGTGAAGAAGGGTGAAGTGCTGGTCATCCTGGAATCGATGAAGATGCAGAACGAGTTGAAATCGCCGCGCGACGGCACCGTGACCCGCATTCGCGTGCAGGCTGGCGACAGCGTGGAGCAGAAACAGACGTTGCTGAGCGTAGAGTGATGGGTGATGCAGAACAAGGGGGAACCGGCCTGGAGATCGAGGTCAAGTTCTGGGTGCAAGATCTGGCACCCATCCAGGTGCGGCTGGAGGAGATAGGGGCGCGTCTTGTCCGCCCGCGCACCCTGGAGCGCAATCTGCGCTTCGACAACCCCGCCAGTGAACTCACGCGTAACCATCGTGTGCTGCGCCTGCGCATGGACACCGTTGCCCGGCTGACGTATAAAGGGCCGGGCTTTGTGCGTCATGGAGTCCGGCATCGGGAGGAGATTGAGTTCGAGGTGAGCGACTTCGGCGCGGCGCGCGCGATGCTCGAATCACTTGGCTATCGCGTGGTCGCAGTGTATGAAAAGTACCGTGCCGAGTATGCCCTGGATCAGACCCACATCACGCTGGACGAGACGCCGATAGGCCGCTTTGTGGAGATCGAAGGCCCGAATGCAGAGCACATCCGCCGGGTGGCGGAACGGTTGCGTCTGCGCTGGAGTGCGGGCATCCAGGCCGGTTATCTGGCGCTGTTCGACCGTCTGCGGCAGGTGCGCGGCTGGGAGGGCCGCTCACTTACGTTCGAAGACTTGCGCGGCGAGTCGGTGGAACCGGCCTGGATCGGCCTGCAATGGGCGGATCAGGCCGGATGATGCCTGCTGTTGAACCCCACAATTGACCAGGGGCAAGTCATGCGATTGCTGGAAGTAGTGTTATTGATCCTGGAAGGCGTGGCGTTGATCGCGTGGCAGCGCACTGCCTGGCGGCGTCCGCTGGCCGGGATGGTCCTGGCGGCGCTCATAGCACAGGTAGCGTTTGAAGGCTTTCGCTGGCAACTCGCGCCGGCGTTGGTGCTGGCGGTGGTGCTGCTCGTGGCGGCTGTCTGGCACCCGCCGGTGTCGCGCGGTGGGCGCATTGCCCTGTGGAGCGGAGTGGTGCTTTTGGGTGCGGTAGCGGTATTTCTACCAGCGGCTTTCCCCGTTCCACGCATGCCCGATCCGCAGGGTACATTTGCCGTCGGCCAAGCCGTGCTGTACTTCCGCGACGAGAGCCGTACCGACCCCTACGCTCCTGAGCCCTCGGCGCGCGAGTTCGGCGTGTACGTCTGGTATCCAGCGGTGGAATCGTGTGACGATCCGCTGCCCTATTTGCCTGCCGATCGCATCCTGGCGCGCGCCATCGCCGATTATCTGCATCTGCCCTCGTTCTTTCTGGATCATGTGCCGCTGGTGCGCACCCACACCTGCGCCGATGCGCCAATGGCCGACGGGCGTTTCCCGGTGCTGATCTTTTCCCACGGTTGGGCAGGCTTCTACGCACAGAACACCATTCAGGCGGAAGTGCTGGCCGCGCACGGCTATGTGGTACTGGCGCTGGATCATCCCTACGGCGCGACCGTGGTGGTCTTTCCCGATGGGCGGGTGGCCTACCTCAACCGCGATACGCTCCCTGGCGGCCTGCCGGAAGACGAGTACCGCCGTGCGGCGCAACGATTGGTGACGCAGTGGAGCGGCGATGTGCGCTTACTGCTGGATCGTCTACCTGCTCTGCAAGATGGGGCGATCTCCTCACCGCTGGCCGGGCATCTGGATGTGGAACGCATCGGCATGTTCGGCCACTCGACCGGTGGTGGTAACATCGTGGAGACCTGCTTCCGCGATCCACGCTGTGACGCGGCCCTGCTTTACGATCCCTGGCTGGTGCCTGTCTCGGATGAGGCACTTGAGGGCGGCGTATCGCAGCCGATGCTCGTCCTGCGTACGCCCGAAAGCATCTCCGCGCCCAACCGCGCGCTGCTGGAGAAGTTATTGCAGCACACGCACACCCCGGCCTGGGATGTGATCATCGCGGGGACAAGGCATTACGACTTCACCGATTTGCCGATGCTTTCGCCGCTCGCGCCGGCGTTGGGGCTTAAAGGGCCTATTCCGGGTGAGCGGGTGGTCTCTTTGCTCAATCGCCTGACGCTGGCCTTCTTCGATGCTACCTTGAAGGGCGCCTCGCTTCCCACTGACCTGTTCACGGAACCGGAATTCACCGTGCGCTTACACTGAGACAGGTTGCAGGTAAACGAATCCGGTAAAATATCCTGTCCTGGGGGCTGATGGCTGCCCCTAAAAATGTCGAGGTGCATTGTACTATAGTCACCCCTGGATGATATTGGACATCGGGGCAGCGTGCCTGCAGCCGGATCGTTGTTTCGTGCATGGCAATGTGAGAGCGAGGTTCCATGAGCGTAGAATCTGTTCCGTTGGTGCTGGTGGTGGAAGATGAGCCGGCGCTGCGTGAGACGTTGGCTTACAACCTGGAACGTGCCGGGTACCGGGTGCTCACGGCGGCAGATGGGCGGCAAGGGCTGGAGATCGCCCGCCGTGAACGTCCCGACGCGCTGGTGCTTGATGTGATGCTCCCTGGCCTGGATGGGTTGGAGGTCACCCGTATCTTACGCCAGGAGAGCGCAGTACCGATTCTGATGCTCACTGCGCGTGCCGATGAGATCGACCGCGTGCTGGGGCTGGAGATCGGCGCGGACGATTACCTGACCAAACCGTTCTCCATGCGTGAATTGCTGGCGCGGGTGAAGGCGTTGTTGCGTCGCGCTGCTATGAATCAGATTCGGTATGAGGTCACTGAAACGTCACCAGAGGTGTTGCGTTTCGATGATTTGGTGATCGACCTGGGCCGCCGCGAGGTGCGGGTGGGCGATCGACGCTTCACGCCCAAGCCCCAGGAGTTCGATTTGCTGGTGTACTTCGCCCGCCATCGTGGGCAGACGCTTTCGCGCGAGAGACTGCTGCAGGAGGTGTGGGGATGGGATTACAGCGGCGGCAGCCGCACGGTGGACGTGCACGTACGCTGGCTGCGCGAGAAGATTGAGGCCGATCCGTCGAACCCGGTGCGCATCGTGACCGTGCGCGGTGTGGGCTACCGGTTTGAAGGCTGAAATGCGATCTGCGATCACGCGCGCTGCGCTATCTTCAGCCCTGATTTTGGGCTTGCTGGCCGGATGGCTGGGGCTATCCTGGTCACACGTGTTGCTGATTGCACTGTTTGCGGGAGTGGTCTCTGGTATAGGGGCCTGGTTGTGGTCGCGCCCGCTTCAAGAGATCCTGCACCGATTGCGGCAGGAAGTGCCTGAAGCCGCAATACCGGCGCGGGATGAAGTTCAGGCGCTGGCAGTTGCTGTGGATCGCATGATGCGCATGTATTGCGCACAGTTGAGTGACCTGGAGCGGCGACACCGCCGCCTGCGAGCCATCCTGACGCAGATGACCGATGGTGTGATTATCACCAATCCGAATGGGCGGGTGGAGTTGATCAACCCGGCAGCGGCGCGGATGTTCGAGCAGGATGGGGATCGGGCGCGTGGGCAGTCCTTTGCCCAGGTGGTGCGCCATCATAGCCTGATCCGCCTGTGGCAGCAATGCCGCGAAGGCGGCGAGCCGCAATCCGCTTCACTGGAGTGGCCGAGCGAGAAGCGTTTTCTGCACGCGGTTGCCACGCCGCTGGAGGAGGCGTTGCACGGCTACGTTCTGGTGCTGATCCAGGATCTGACCCCCATTCGTCGGCTGGAGACCATCCGCCGCGATTTCATTGCCAACCTGTCTCACGAGTTGCGCACGCCGCTGGCCTCGCTCAAAGCGCTGGCCGAGACGCTGCGCACCGGTGCGCTGGAAGACCCTCCCGCAGCGCGCCGTTTTCTGGCTTCCATGGAACAGGAGGTGGACGCGCTGGCGCAAATGGTCTCGGAACTGCTCGATCTGTCGCGCATCGAGTCGGGGCAGGCACAGTTGACGCTGAAGGCCGTTTCGCCGCAAGCGATGGTGGAGGAGGCTGTGGCGCGCATGCGCCCGCAGGCGGAACGCGCCGGGCTGACGCTTTCGGCGGAGGTTGGTGATCTGCCACCCGTGCGCGCGGACGCTGAACTTCTGGGGCGGGTGTTAATCAACCTGCTGCACAATGCGATCAAGTTCACCCAACCCGGCGGTTGGGTAAAGGTGCACGCCCGTCAGGAAGGGGATATGGTGATGTTCATGGTGCAGGATACGGGTGTGGGCATTCCGGCGGAGGATTTGCCACGCATCTTTGAGCGTTTCTACAAGGCCGACCGCGCTCGCACCGGCGGCGGCACCGGCCTGGGGCTTTCGATTGCGCGTCATATTGTGGAAGCTCACGGTGGGCGCATATGGGCGGAGAGCGAGCCAGGGAAGGGGAGCATCTTCTACTTCATGGTTCCACAGGCCTGACGTGCGAGGTAAAGGTGTTCATGAAGGATGTTTACAATTCGTTAAAACGGTGTTCTCGCTCCGTTAAACCGCCTACGGTACACTGGAGTCATGAAGAAGGAGAAATACGTAAAGAAAACCCTTTCTCGCATGATCATTCCGGTCGTGCTGGCCGCTGTGTTGCTGTCGGCCTGTGGTGGTAAACTGCTGGTCACACCAGCGCCGAAGACGGAGCAGAGCACTCCGATCATAGCGACACCGTCCGCGGGTGGGGAAACCACCGGTGGTGATGTGACTGGCCTGCCCGAAGGCTACCTTTCTCCCGCCGGTATGGTAGACGGGAACATTGTCTTGCCTGAGGTTGACGCTGCGGCCTTTGACGGCACCGTGGTGACCGCAGGATCGTCCACGGTGTTCCCGCTCAGCGAGCGCATGGCGGAACGTTTCCAGGAGGAAGGCTTCGCGGGACAGATCACCGTGGACTCGATCGGCAGCGGCGCGGGTTTTGAGCGTTTCTGCGTGGCGGGCGAAACAGACGTCTCGAACGCCAGCCGACCGATCAGGTCGTCTGAGGTGGAAAATTGCCAGAAGATCGGGCGCACTCCAATCGAGTTCCGCGTGGGGACGGATGCCCTGGCTGTGGTGATGTCCCGGGACAATGACTTTGTGGATAACCTGACGCTGGAAGAACTCGCGCTGGCGTTCTCGACAGCAGAGAAGTGGTCAGATATCCGCCCCGAATGGCCGGATCAGCCCATCCTGCGCTTCAGCCCTGGCACGGACAGCGGCACGTTCGACTTCTTCGTGGAGCACGTGTTCAACAAGGATGAAGCGCCGCTGCTAAACGCTTCCAACATCAACCTCTCAGAAGATGACAACGTGCTCGTACAGGGTGTGGAAGGCTCGCCGTACGCGATCGGGTACTTCGGTTTCGCCTACTACACCAACAACGCCGACCGGCTGAAGGCGGTGCCGATTGAGGGTGTGGAACCCAGCGGCGAGACGGCGGAAAGCGGGGTATACCCCCTGTCGCGCCCGCTGTTCATCTACTCGGATGCGAAGATCATGCACGAGAAACCTCAGGTCGCGGCTTTCATCGCCTTCTACCTCAACCGCGTGAACGACGAAATCCTGGATGTGGGGTACTTCCCGGCCAGCGCGGAGGCGCTGAACCAGTCCAAACAGAAGTGGCTGAACGCAATGGAAATCAGCATCCCGTGAGAAAGAATGACATTCCTGGCGGCCTGGCTGTCCCCGAGACGGCCAGGCCGTTGGGACTTTGGAGGTCGTTGTCATGACCACACCAGCCTCAAAGCGTCAGATTGCTGCTGCGTTGCGCAAACGCCCAAGAAGGCTCGAAGGCGTGATCCAGGCTGTGCTGTACTTGAGCGGCCTGATTACGATTCTGATCACGCTGGGCATTGTGTACGAACTGGCCAAGGGCGCCTGGGGGTTCTTCAATTACCCCCAGTGGGAGAACACCAACCGCCCCCTGGCTGCTGAGGTGGATGCGGTTACCACCCGCATTCCGACCTTGAGTGAAGGCAGTGCCATCCCCGTCGATAGCAACGTCCAGATTGGAGAAGAAATCCTTCACGTGGTTGCCGTCGAGGGGGACACGTTGGTCGTGGAGCGCGGTGTGCAAAATACCACGCCGGCTTCTCATCCGGCGGGAATTGAAATCTTTCTGCAAAGCCGCGTTTCTCTAAAGGATTTCTTCACGGGCAGAGAGTGGATTCCCCAGGTAGGTAAGTTCGGCATCCTGCCGTTGGTCAACGCCACGCTGATGATCAGCCTGATCGCCATGCTGGTGGCGTTGCCATTGGGGTTGGGCATTGCCATCTACCTGAGCGAATACGCTTCGGCCCGTTTGCGAAACACCCTCAAACCCATTCTGGAAGTACTGGCCGGCGTGCCGACGGTGGTGTACGGCTACTTCGCCCTGACGCTGGTCACGCCGTTGCTGCGCCGTCTGCTGGGGGCGGATGTGGTGGAGATCTACAACATGGCCTCGGCAGGCATCGTGGTGGGCATCCTGGTCATTCCGCTGGTGAGTTCGATGAGCGAAGATGCGTTACGTGCGGTGCCGAACAGTTTGCGTGAGGCGGCTTACGCGCTGGGGGCGACCCGATTGGAGACCGCGTTGCAGGTGGTCGTGCCGGCGGCGTTCTCCGGCCTGGCGGCGGCCTTCATCGTGGCGATCTCCCGTGCGGTTGGTGAGACCATGATCGTGGCGCTGGCGGCAGGCGCGGGGCCAAACTTCACTTTCAACCCCTTCAAGGCGGCGGAAACCCTGACCGGGCACATCGTGCGCATCAGCGGCGGCGACTTGAGTTATGATTCCATCGATTACAACAGCATCTTTGCGTTGGGGCTGGTGCTTTTCTTCATGACATTGGGGTTGAACATCCTCAGTCAGCGGGTTGTGGCTCGCTTCCGGGAGGAGTATCGATGAGCGGACAACCGGGTTTTGAGCCGAATCTCTCCCTGCGCCATCGCAGGGGTACGGTTGGACTGGTGTTCTTTCAACTCGCCACCCTACTCAGCATTGTGGCGCTCATGGCGCTGTTGTACAACATCATCAACGGTTCGTTCGGCTGGGCCGCGATCGAGTACCGCGTCTACCCTGGTAGCATGGGATTGGATGTGTCTACGCTGGATGCGCTGCCGAAGGAGCAGTTGGTATCCATACTGCAGGACAATCTTTCTGCAGGAGCCTATCGCAAACTGGACAAGGAAAAGCCGCTGGCGACGCGTTCCAGCGCCGAATTGGCCGAATTGGTCGTCGAACGGGTGTTCCGCCCTAAGGTGGTGCGTACCTGGCCGCTGGTGGATTCCCTGTTGCAGCAGCAACGCATCGCTGCCGAGGCACGTGAGAATTTCCCCAACGCTGAGGTGCGCTTTGTCAACTGGTTCAATCCGCGATTCCTTACCCGACCTCAATCCAGCGATCCCATTCGAGCCGGCGTTCGGACGGCCATCCTGGGGTCGCTTTGGTTGATGGCGATCACCATCTTCACAGCCTTGCCGCTGGGCGTGAGCGCAGCAATCTACCTGGAGGAATACGCCAATCGGCGTCGCTGGTATCACCGCATCATCCAGACCAACATCAACAATCTGGCCGGGGTCCCCTCGATCATTTATGGTATTCTGGGGTTGGCGGTGTTTGTGCGGGCGCTGGCACCCATCACCAGCGGGGCCGTGTTCGGTGCTGTGACCGGAGGAGCGACCGTCAACGGGCGCACCATTCTCTCAGCGGGGATGACGCTGGGTCTGCTCGTGTTGCCCATCGTGATCATCAACACGCAAGAGGCCATCCGTGCCGTGCCGGCCAGTCTGCGCGAAGCAGCCTATGCGCTTGGTGCCACCAAGTGGCAGGTGGTGTGGCATCATGTGCTGCCGGCAGCGTTGCCCGGCATCATGACCGGCGCGATCCTGGCCCTTTCCCGCGCACTGGGCGAGACCGCACCGCTGGTGGTGGTGGGTGCATCAACCTTCATCACGTTTGACCCCACCAGCCCGTTTTCCAAATTCACTGCTCTGCCCATCCAGATTTATCAGTGGACAGCACGGCCACAGGATGTGTTTCGCAACCTGGCCGGGGCAGCCAGCATCACCCTGCTGTTGCTGCTGCTGGTGTTGAACAGCACGGCGGTGTACATCCGCTACCGCGCCCGCCGTGGGAGATAAGATGTTTCGACGATGAGGCGTAGCCCCATCAATCAGATTCACGTGGCACAGAATACGCTGATGAGAGGAAATACCATGGAGGATATTGCGATTGAGGCCCGCAAACTGAGGGTGTATTACGGCGATTTCCTCGCCGTTCGGGATGTGGAATTGCGCATCCCGCGCAACAAGGTGACCGCGATCATTGGCCCTTCGGGGTGCGGCAAAAGCACTGTGTTGCGTTCCTTCAACCGGATGAACGATTTGATCCCCGGCGTGCGCATCGAGGGCGAGGTGATCTTTGAAGGACAGAATATCTATGTGCCGGAGGTCGATCCGGTGGAAGTGCGCCGACGCATTGGCATGGTGTTCCAGAAGCCGAACCCGTTCCCCAAGAGCATCTACGAGAACGTGGCCTGGGGTGTGCGGATTAATGGCTTCCAGGGGAGTCAGAGCGACATGGACGATTTGGTGGAGCAGGCGCTGCGCGCCGCGGCGCTGTGGGACGAGGTGAAGGACAAACTGGACCAGAGCGGCCTTTCGCTTTCCGGCGGACAGCAGCAGCGGCTGTGTATCGCTCGCGCTATCGCCGTGCGCCCGGAGATCATTCTGATGGATGAGCCTGCTTCGGCTCTCGATCCGATCGCCACGTTGAAGATTGAAGACCTGATGCGCAATCTGGCGAAAGATTACACCATCCTGGTGGTCACGCACAACATGCAGCAGGCGGCGCGTGTTTCGGATTTCACAGCTTTCTTCACTACCGATGAGCATCGCACCGGGCATCTGGTAGAATTTGGCCCCACCGAGCAGATCTTCACCAACCCGAAAGACCGGCGCACCGAGGATTACATCACCGGGCGCTTTGGATGAGCGCAGAAAGTGAGGGAAGAGGATGACACGACAGTTCCTGGATGAGAAGATTCAGCACCTGCTGGATGAGATCCTGGTGTTGGGCAGTATGGTGGAGCAGGCGACCGTGCAGTCCGTAGAGG
>CAYSXA010000002.1:0-60979 GCA_964435005.1 uncultured Anaerolineaceae bacterium
ATCTACTTTTGGCGCGTTCATGCTCCCAAGTCTACCTCAACTGCGTAACTCCTACCAGGTTTGGGAAGTTGAGAAAAGTGTCCCGCAACGGACGTCGACCGTCGCACCGGCCCGCTGCGCGGGCGTGATATACTCCGCCGCATGCAAAGGCTGCTTTCGTTCCTGTTTCAGCGCGTCTGGCCGGTTACGGTACAGGGCGCAGAGCATCTACCGCGTCGCGGCCCGGCGGTCCTGGTCGCCAACCATGCTTCGTATCTCGACCCGCTGGTGCTGATGCACATCGCGCCGACGCCGCCGCGCTTCCTGGTCTGGAAGAAGCACTACGAGACTCCCCTGCTGGGGCAACTCTACCGCGCCATGCACGCCATCCCGGTGGACATCTGGAGCGGCGGTCAGGCCATCGGACACCGGGTGTATCGCACCGCGCTGAACCATTTGCGCTCAGGGGGGATTTTGGGGGTGTTTCCCGAAGGCGGGCGCTGTCCCGAAGGGCGTTTTCTGAAGTGGCGCACGGGCGCGGCGCGGCTGGCGTTGTCCAGCGGCGCGGAGGTGGTGCCGATCACGCTGAACGGCACGTATCGCGCCTGGCCAATGCACCGCGCACCGCGCCGCGCGCCCATCACCGCCACGGTGCACCCGCCAGTGGACGTGCGCCGCTGGCAAGGGATGCCAGGCCGCGAAGCCGCCGCCGCACTGACCGCGCACCTGCGCGCTGTGGTCGCCTCGGCCTACGTTCCCCCTGCCCCCGCCGACTTGCCGCCGCCAGACTGGGCAAATCCCTATCTGTCCGACCCGCGCTGGCGCGAGGCACTGGACGACGGCTCCTTGCCTTCCTGAACAGCGACCGCCGCGCGGATTTCCTCCAGCACCACATCCAGGTCAGTTTCGCGCGTGCGGTGGGAGACGAAGCATGCGCGTAGCGCAACTTGCCTATCAATCAGGGTATCCGAAAGGAAAACACGGCCTCGACGCCGCAGCCGAAACGCGAGCGCACGATTGATCTCGTCCAACCGCGCAGGGTCGTCCACCTGCGGCGGGTGATAGCGAAAGGCCACGATTCCCAGGGGCGCGGGGGCCAGCACTTCAAAATCCGGCGCGGCCTCCAGGCGGCGCACGAACGCTTCTGCCAGGGCGTACTCCGCCGCGAGCGCCTGCGCCAGGGCGTCCACTCCATACGTCTTCAGAGTAAGGTAGATCTTCAACGCGCGGAAAGAGCGCGAGAGTTGAGGGCCGTAATCGCGGAAGTTGATAGGGGCATCGGGTGCGCTGTTGGGCAGGTAATCCGTGGGGGTATGAAAGGCCGCGCGCAGCGTTTCGGCGTCGCGCACCAGCGCGCAACCGGCCTCGAAGGGGATGAACAGCGTCTTGTGGGGGTCGAAGGCGAAGGAATCCGCCATCTCCAGCCCGCGCGCCAGATATTGCTTTTCGGGCACCAGGTTCACCATGCCACCGTAGGCCCCGTCCACGTGCAGCCAGACGCCCTCTGCGCGGCACACCGCGCCCACCGATTCCAGATCGTCGCACGCGCCCGTGTTCACTGTACCCAGCGTGGCAACCACTGCCAGCGGGCGGTAACCAGCGGCCCGATCCGCGCGGATACGGTCTTTCAGCGCGGCAGCGTCCATACGCCATTGGGCATCCGTGGGGATGAACCGCAGCGCGCGGCGGCCCAGTCCCATCATCTCAGCGGCCTTAACCACTGAGTAGTGCGTCTCCTGCGTCAGGTAGAGCGTGAAAGGGGGCGCACCCGCCAGGCCGCGCTCGCGCACCTGGGGGTCGGCGGCCTGTCGAGCAGCGAGCAGACAGGTGAAATTCGCCATCGAGCCGCCGGAGGTCAACACCCCGCCGGCGGAGAGCGGGTAGCCGCTCATCTCTTTCAACCAGTCCAGCACCAGGCGCTCCACCTCGCTGGCGGCGGGCGCGCCTTCCCACACCGCCACGGACTGATTGAGCACCGCCGCCAGCGCCTCGGCGTAGATCGCCGCCGCCAGCGGCGAGGTGCGGATCCAGGCCAGAAAGCGCGGATGCCCCACGCGCACCGACCAGGAAGCCACCTTCTGGAAAGCATCGTCCAACGCGGCATCCACCCCCTGCGGATCGCGGGGCAGCGGCTCGCGCAGCAGATCGCGCAGGCGCGCAGGTGAGAGGCCAGGTGGCACAACCGGGTCGTCGCCCACGATCGTCAAATAGCGGGTGATGAACTCCATCACCCGCTTGCCCATGCGTTCGATTTGTTCGGATTCGAGTTCCAAATCGGCCATCAATCGCCAATCCACTCAAAAATGGTACTCTCGCCCTGGCCGATGCCCACGCACAGCGTCGCCAGGCCGTAGAAGGGGCGCGGCTCGCGTGGTGCACGGCGGCGCATCTCATGTACCAGCGTGGTCACGATGCGCGCACCAGTGCATCCCAGCGGATGCCCCAGCGCAATCGCGCCGCCGTTCACGTTGGTGATCTCGTGGCGCATTCCCAATTCGCGCATCACCGCCAGCGCCTGCACCGCGAAGGCCTCGTTCAGTTCGATCAGGCGGATGTCGTCCATGGTCAGGCCGGCGCGTTGCAACGCCTTGCGGGTGGCGGGAATCGGGCCGTAACCCATCGTGCGCGGGTTCACCCCGGCGGCGGCGCTCACCACCCAGCGCGCCATCGGCTTCAGACCAAGTTCGCGGGCTTTGGTCTCACTCATCAGCAACACCGCAGCCGCCCCGTCGTTGATGCCCGACGCGTTCCCCGCCGTGACCGTGCCGTTCTTGCGAAAGACCGGGCGCAGGCGCGCCAGTTTCTCCAGCGAGGTGTCGCGGCGCGGACGCTCGTCGGTGTCCACCAGGATCGGATCGCCTTTGCGCTGCGGCACAGGGACAGGCACAATTTCTTCAGCGAATTTGCCCGAATCGATAGCGGCGATCGCCCGCCGATGGCTTTCCAGCGCGAAGGCGTCCTGCTCCTCGCGCGAGATACCGGTCTCCTCGTAGATGTTCTCGGCGGTCTCGCCCATACCTTCCAGCGGGAACATGGCCTCCATACGCGGGTTGGGGAAGCGCCAGCCGATGGTGGTATCCCACATGGTGAGGTTGCCCCAGGGATAG
The DNA here is from genome assembly GCA_964435005.1 of uncultured Anaerolineaceae bacterium. GTDB lineage: Bacteria > Chloroflexota > Anaerolineae > Anaerolineales > DRMV01 > CAYSXA01. Next base: position 3,087 of record CAYSXA010000002.1, read on the forward strand.
GGGCGCTCCCCTTTCGGGACGGCATACGGCGCGCGGGACATGCTTTCCACACCGCCCGCGATGAACACGTCGCCTTCACCGAGCTTGATCGCCCGCGCCGCCTGGTTGATGGCCGTCAGGCTGGAAGCACACAGACGGTTGAAGGTCACACCAGCCACCGAATGCGGGAACCCGGCCAGCAGCGCAGCCATGCGGGCCACGTTGCGATTGTCCTCACCAGCCTGGTTGGCGCAGCCGAGATAAACTTCCTCAATCAGCGACGGGTCGAGGTTGTTGCGCTCCACCAGCGCACGCAACACCAACGCAGCCAGGTCGTCCGGGCGCACGGCGGCCAGCGCGCCCCCGTGGTTCCCGATTGGCGTGCGGACGGCGTCCACGATCACGGCTTCGGGCATGGCTCCCTCCTCCTCACAAGGTTTTCGGCTCCCTCATCTCTCCCCAACCCGGCCCCCTCCCCTCTCCCAATGGGAGAGGGGAGGGGGAAGCGGTCACCAGGCCGCAGGGGTGGGGTGAGGGCTATGCTACGACGCCTCCACGAGTTGAAAGCGCGGGTCGCGTTCCAGCGTGCGGCGCAGGCCCTCTTCCAGCGAAAAGCGCGGCTGATAGTTCAACTTCTCCCGCGCGCGGGTCAAATCCGCGCACAGGCGCGGCACGCCGGAGCTTTTGTGCGGGTTGTACACCACGTTAGCGCGGCTGTCCGTCAGGCGAAGCACCATCTCCGCCAGTTCGCGCACGCTGGTTTCCGTGCCACTGCCAATGTTGATGACCTCCTGATCCACACTCGGTGCAGTCGCAGCGGCCACCATCGCGCTCACCACGTCATCTACATAGACGTAATCACGCGTTTGCGAGCCATCGTTATGGATAACCAGCGTTCCGCCGTTCGTCGCCTGCTGCAAGAAGTAGGGAATCACCGGCGGATGCGAGGGCGGCAGGTGTTGTCCCGGCCCGTAGGCGTTGAACACCCGCAGGCAGACCGCCTCAATGCCGTACAGCGCGCCGATGGTACGCACGTAATACTCCGCCGAGAGCTTGCTCACCGCGTAGGGGGAGTCCGGGCGCGGCCTCAGCTCCTCGCGCACCGGCTGTTCATCCTGGCGACCGTACACCGCGCCAGAGGAGACCAGCACCACGCGGCGCACCCCCACGTCGCGCATGGCCTCCATCAGGCTGACCGTGCCGCCCACGTTCACCGCGTTGTACTCGCGCGGATAGAGCACGGACTCCGGCACGGAAACACGCGCCGCCAGGTGGTACACCACGTCCACGTCCTGGAGCAGCGTCCAGAGTTTCGGGCGGTCGTTCACGTCGCCGCGAGTGAAGAGCACATCGGGGGAAAGCGCCGCCGGATTGCCCGCCGAAAGGTCGTCCAGGCCGCGCACCTGATGCCCTTCACGTGCCAGACGGTTGGCGAGCGCGCTTCCCAGGAATCCAGCAGCGCCCGTAATCAGAAAGTTCATTGGCCTCCTGTCAGGTCAGGCTGAGGGATGATGTTTCATTATAGCACGAGAGGAAAGACGGCTATGCTATAATCGCGTCTAAAGGACATGAAGGCCAGGAACGCCACCACCGGTAATTAGTTTAAGGAGAAGAGCCATGGCGCTGTACGACGAGAAGACGCTGGAAGAAATCCGCCGCGCGAAGGAGCAATGGGAAGAGACCACGCTCAAGCGCACCCTGGAACGCTTCCCGGAGCGTCGCGAGGAGTTCATCACCGCTTCGTCCGAGCCGGTGGAGCGCATCTACACCCCGCTGGACGTGGCCGACATGGACTATCTGCGCGACCTGGGGATGCCCGGCGAGTACCCCTTCACACGCGGCATCCACGCCACCATGCACCGGGGCAAATTGTGGACGATGCGCATGTTCGCCGGCTTCGGCACCGCCGAGGAGACCAACCAGCGCTTCAAATACCTGCTGGAACAGGGGCAAACCGGCCTCTCCGTGGCCTTCGACCTGCCCACACTCATGGGCTACGACACTGACTCGCCGGAAGCGGAAGGCGAGTTCGGCAAGTGCGGCGTGGCCGTCTCCTCGCTCAAGGACATGGAAGTGCTGTTCGAAGGCATCCCGCTGGACAAGGTCTCGACCAGCATGACGATCAATTCGCCAGCGGCGGTAATCTGGGCAATGTACATCGCCACGGCAGAAAAGCAGGGCGTGCGCCCCGACCAGTTGCGCGGCACGATTCAGAACGACATCCTGAAAGAGTACATTGCGCAGAAGGAGTACATCTTCCCACCGGAGCCGTCCATGCGGCTGGTGGTGGACACCATCGAATACGGGAGCCAGCACCTGCCGCTGTGGAACACCATCAGCATCAGCGGCTACCACATCCGCGAGGCCGGCTCTACGGCGGCGCAGGAACTGGCCTTCACCCTTTCAGACGGGCTGGAATACGTGCGCTGGGCACTGGATCGTGGGCTGGACATTGACGAGTTCGCCCCGCGCCTGTCCTTCTTCTTCAACGCACACAACGATTTCTTTGAAGAGATCGCCAAATACCGCGCTGCACGGCGCATCTGGGCGCGCGAGATGCGCGAGACCTTTGGCGCAAAGAACCCGCGCTCCTGGCTGATGCGCTTCCACACGCAGACCGCCGGTTGCACGCTCACCGCGCAGCAACCGGAAATCAACGTGGTGCGCGTCGCCATCCAGGCGCTGGCGGCGGTGCTCGGTGGCACGCAGTCGCTGCACACCAACAGCCTGGACGAGGCGCTGGCATTGCCTTCGGAGAAAGCGGTCACCATCGCGCTGCGCACGCAGCAAATCATCGCCGAGGAATCCGGTGTGGCGAACACCATCGACCCGCTGGGTGGCTCGTTCTTCGTCGAGGCGCTCACCAACCGCCTGGAGCGTCAGGCATACGATTACTTCCGCCGCATTGAGGAACTCGGCGGCGTGCTGCCGGCCATCGAAAAGGGCTTCTTCCAGCAGGAGATTTCGGACGCCGCCTACCGCTACCAGATGGAAATCGATGCGAACATCCGTAAAATCGTGGGCGTGAACGCCTACAACGACCACAAGCCGTTCGAGATTCCGCTGCTGGAGATGGATCCGCGCGGCTACGAGCGCCAGGTCTCCCGGCTGAAGCAGGTGCGCCGCGAACGCGACAACGGGCGCGTAGGCCAGGCGCTCGACCGGTTGCGCATTGCCTGTCAGGGCACCGAGAACACCATGCCCTACATCCTGGACGCCGTGCGCGCCTACGCCACGCTGGGCGAAATCATCGGCGTGATGAAAGAGGTGTTCGGCGTGTACGCCGAGCCGACCTGGGTGTGAGCACGCGGCGGAAAACGGGCTTTATCCCATTTCCAATCAGCAGACCTGACAGGTCTTGGGAGACCTGTCAGGTCTGCTCATTAGAAACAGACGTGCTATAATTTCCGCACAGGAAACAGCCCATGCCGGCAAAACAATCGAAACCCAAACCGAAGAAGAAAAAATCGTCCACGAGGGGCAAGAAGGCCAGTCAGGCGAGCCGTGGTAAACGCACACGTGCGACGCGCAAGGCACCGGCGAAAGCCACCCCGGTGTCGTTGCCTCGCGCGCCGTTGATTCAACTCTCGCCTGAGCGCAAGATGGACATCCTCGGCGTGCTGCTGGCAGTGACGGGTAGTATTGTGCTGCTCAGCCTGCTGCCCACCGGGGCCGGCCTGCTGGAGCGTTGGGCGACCTTCTGGAAACGCGCCTTCGGCTGGGGGGCATATCTCTTTCCCATCACCTTAATCCTGCTCGGCGTCTGGCTGATCCTGCGCGCGGTGGAACGCATCCCGCCACCCACCTCGGCGCGTATGCTCGGCGTGGCGCTGCTCTTCTTCGACCTGATCACCTGGCTGCACTTTTTCCTTTTCCCACAGAGCGTGGGTGAAGGGTACACGTTCGCTGCTGCCGGGCGAGGGGGCGGCTACGTGGGCGCCACCCTGGAGGGGGCGCTGGTCACCGCGCTGGGCTGGTGGGGCGCCGCGGTGGTACTGTTCGCCTTCCTGCTCATCGGGCTGGTGCTCGCGCTGGACATCTCGGTGGTGGATCTGTTCCGCTGGATTCCGCCGCTCTGGCTGCGCCTGCAAGACGCGTGGGACGAGTGGCGCGCCACGCGCCGCAAGCGACCGGCGTACTCCGCCGGCGTCGCACCGGACGCGGCAACCACGCCGCCGCTGGATTCCCCCGCTGCCACAGCTGTGGCGCACACCGCCGACGAGCCCGCCCTGGCGGTGGAGCCGCGCTCCTGGGCTTTGCCCCCGGTGGCGGACATCCTGGATCCCGGCGACCAGATGAACGCGAGTGACGAAATCGACCGCGAGCGGGTGCGCATCATCGAAGAGACACTGGCCTCCTTCGGCGCGCCGGCGCATGTGGTGGAAATCAACCGCGGCCCGACGATCACCCAGTTCGGCGTGGAGCCGGATTTCATCGAGCGCGGCGGACGCCGCACGCGCGTGCGCGTGGGCAAGATCGCCGCGCTGGCCGACGACCTGGCACTGGCGCTCGCCGCCCAGCGCATCCGCATCCAGGCGCCGGTTCCCGGCAAGGGCTATGTGGGCATCGAGGTACCCAACGAGCGGATCAGCCTGGTTGCGCTGCGCGACATCATCGAAAGCGAAGCCTTCCAGCGACTGAAATCGCCGCTGCGCATCGCGCTGGGCCAGGATGTCTCCGGCAACGCGGTGGCCGCCGACCTGACCACCATGCCCCACCTGCTGGTTGCCGGTGCGACGGGGTCGGGCAAATCCGTGTGCGTGAACGCCATTGTGTGCTGCCTGCTGCTGCATAACACGCCGGACGACCTGCGCCTGCTCATGGTGGATCCCAAGCGGGTGGAACTGACCGGTTACAACGGCATCCCGCACCTGCTGGCGCCGGTGGTGGTCGAGATGGACCGCGTGATCGGCGCGCTGCAATGGGTCACCCGCGAGATGGACAGCCGCTACCAGAAGTTCGCCGAGGTTGGCGCGCGCAACCTGGCAGATTACAACGCCCGCATGGTCGCGCAAGGGCAACCCAGGCTGCCCTACCTGGTAGTGGTGATCGACGAACTCGCCGACCTGATGATGCTCGCGCCCGACGAGACCGAGCGCACGCTCACCCGGCTGGCGCAACTGGCACGCGCCACGGGCATCCACCTGATCGTGTCCACCCAGCGCCCTTCCACGGACGTGGTGACCGGGTTGATCAAGGCGAACTTCCCGGCGCGCATCGCCTTCGCCGTGGCCTCCGGCGTGGACAGCCGCGTGATCCTCGATCAGCCGGGCGCAGAGCGGCTGCTGGGGCGCGGTGACATGCTCTTCCAGGCACCGGACGCGCCGGCGCCGGTGCGTCTGCAGGGCGCCTACGTCTCCGACAACGAGATCGCCCGCCTGGTGATGTACTGGCGCGGGTTCTCCGGCCTGGTGGAAACCACCCCGGTCGCCAGCCAGCGCCCCGTGGACGCACCGCCCAACGGCATCCCGCTGAAGCAAAAGCCGCTCTGGGAAGACATGGAGCCAAAAGAAGACCTGGATCCGCTGTTCGACGAAGCAGTAGCGCTGGTACGCCGCCAGGGACGCGCCTCGATCTCCATGCTCCAGCGCCGCCTGCGGATCGGCTACACCCGCGCCGCGCGGCTGATCGAAACCATGGAAGACAAGGGGATTGTCAGTCCGCCGCAACCGGGCACCCATCAGCGTGAAGTGCTGGACTACGGCCCGGCCGCCCCACCTGCAGACGAAAACTGACCCCAGAACCCGCCGCCAGACCACCTGCGTGAGAATGGCGGGCTATTGCATCTCCATTTCGATTGCCATGCTTTCTGCCATTGACCATCGCTACCTGCATCGGACGACTCGCGGGCTGTTGCTGACCACTTTGCTGATCCTCTCCTCGGCGTGCGCCAGCCCCGCGGTTCGCGCCTACCCGCCACCGCAGGCAACGGCTTCGCTGGCTCCACCAACCTCCACACGCATTAAGCGGTCTTCCACGCCGACACCTGCAATCAACCCCACCCCCCCGAACGACTCCGCTTCGCCCACCGCCACCCCGACTGTCCCGGTGCCTACGCCCACTCCCACCATTGACCTGAGCGCCTGTCTGGCCGCCGGTGGGCGCATGGAACGCCACCGCCTGCGCACCGAACTGCTGCCCCAGGCACTGGAATACCGCATCTACCTGCCCCCATGCTACGACCAGCAACCCGACCGTCACTATCCAGTGCTGTATCTGATCCACGGCCAGTCTTACACGGACGATCAATGGGATCGCCTGGGCGCAGATGACGCCGCCGACATACTGATCGGCACCGGCGAAATCCCCCCACTGATCATTGTCATGCCGCGAGACCGCGTGTGGAAGCAACCTTCCCAAGACAACTTCGGGCGGGCGATCATCGAGCAATTAATCCCCTTTGTGGATGAGGTTTACCGCACGCTGCCGGAGCGTCGCTTCCGCGCGATCGGCGGCCTGTCGCGTGGCGCGTCCTGGGCGGTGCATCTCGGCCTCTCCCACTGGGAGTTGTTCGGTGCCATTGGCGCGCACAGCCTGCCGGTGTTCTTCGAAGACGTGGGGCGGATCGACCGCTGGCTGAACGCCATCCCGATGGAACAATGGCCACGCATCTGGCTGGACATCGGCGACCACGACTCGGAGAACCTGCGCACCTCCACCTCCTGGTTCGAGGAACGCCTGACGGAGCACGGTATCCCCCACGAATACTACGTGTTCCCCGGCTGGCACGACGAGAAGTACTGGGGCAGCCACGTGGAACTCTACCTGCGCTGGTACGCAGCGGACTGGTAATGCCTTCCCCAACCAGCTAAGCAATCGGGGCGACCTTCTGGCCGCCCCTGTTTTGCAATCGCAAACCGGCTTACCAGCCCGGAATCTCCTGCGCGGCGATGTACTGCAACACCGCGCGCGCCAGCCGGGTGTCCTCCAGCGCGCGGTGGCTGTTGGGGATGGGAATGCGGCATTGCCGCCCGGCCTGCTCCAGCCGCCACCAGCGATAATCGCCGGTGCGCGGATTTCGTTCCCCCTTGAAGCGCGCGTACAGTTTCATGATACAGAAGAATTCCGTGTCGGGCAACGACCAGGGCAGGCCGTACCGCGCGTTCGATTGCCGCATCAAGCGCACGTCGTAGTCCACGTTGTAAATCGCCACCACGCGCCCGCCGAGCACCCGCTGCACTTCCGGCCAGACCTGCGCCCAGGTCGGCGCTGTGCGCAGGTGCGCGTCGGTCAGGCCGTGCACGCGGCTGGCCTCCAGCGGCACACGTCCCTGCGGGCGCACCAGCGTGTTCAACAACACCTGCCCATCGTGATCCACCACGCTGATCTCAATGATCTCGGCCCGCTCGTCCAGGCCGGTGGTTTCGGTATCCAGAAACACAGGGCGCCGCTCCAGTACCTGACGGGCTTCGCGGATGGCGTCCCAACGCACTCGGCTCATGCACGTCCTCCTGAAAAGCGATTTCTTCATATATACCACAGCATTCCAGAGCAGGCGGAGGTTCAGGAGAGCATCGTCTTCCCCTCCCATACCCTGCCGGGCGATATGATATACTCCCGCATGGCGGCCCGTTCGCCGCATCCCCAACCCGAAACTCAGGAGTATGCCATGAAACGCGACTTCCTTGCGATCGCCGACTACACGCCGGAAGCGTTACAACAAATGCTCGACCTGGCGCGTGATCTGAAGCGCGAATGGAAGGCCAGCGGGAACGCACCGATCCTGAAAGGCAAAACGCTGGCGATGATCTTCCAGAAACCCAGCCTGCGCACGCGCGTGTCGTTCGACATGGCGATGCGTCATCTGGGCGGAGACGCGCTGTACCTCTCACCCCAGGAGATCGGTCTGGGCAAGCGCGAATCCATTGCCGACGTGGCGCGCGTGATTTCCGGCTATGTGGACGCGGTAATGGCACGCGTGTTCGACCACGAGCACGTGGTGGAACTGGCGCGCTGGGCCAGCGTGCCAGTGATCAACGGCCTGTCGGACTACAATCATCCCTGCCAGGCGATGGCCGACGCGCTGACCATCATCGAAGAATTCGGCACGATGCAAGGCATCAACGTGACCTACGTAGGCGATGGCAACAACGTGGCACTCTCGCTGATGCACATCTGCGCCAAACTGGGTGCGAACTTCACCATCGCCTGCCCGGAAGGCTACGACCTGCCTGAGGAGGCCGTGGCGCAGGCGCGCGAGTTTGCCGCCGCAAGCGGCGCGGCGCTGGCCTTCCTGCGCGACCCACACCAGGCCGTGCGCGAGGCGGACGTGATCTACACGGATACCTGGGTAAGCATGGGGCAGGAAGAAGAAGCCCGCCGCCGCGAGCGGGTCTTCCCGCCTTATCAGGTGAATGCACAACTGGTGAGCGAGGCACGCGAGCACGTGATCGTGATGCACTGCCTGCCCGCGCACCGCGGCCAGGAGATCACCGACGAGGTGGCCGACGGGCCGCACTCGCGTCTGTTCCCGCAGGCGCACAACCGGCTCCACGCACAAAAAGCGGTGCTGGTGGAATTGCTGAGCGAAGCATGAGCGAGGAATTCCGATTCGCGCCCGCTGCACGCAGGGCGAAGATCGTCGCCACCATCGGCCCGGCCAGCCAGGAAGACGGCGTGCTGATCGAGATGATCCGGGCGGGGATGAACGTGGCGCGGCTGAACTTCTCGCACGGCACGCATGCCGACCACGCCCGCCTGATCGAGCGCATTCGCCGCCTGGCCGACCGGCTGGGTCAACCGGTCGCCATCCTGCAAGACCTGCAGGGGCCAAAAATCCGCATCGGCGACCTGGACGCGCCGCGCCTGCTGCGCGCGGGGGAAACGATTACGCTGACCACGCAGCCCAACCCGTCTCGCCCGGACGACCTGCCAGTGGATTACCCCGACCTGCCGCGCGCGGTACGTCCCGGCGGTCAAATCCTGATCGATGACGGCCAGATCGAACTGCGCGTGACCTCGGTTGGCGAGCGCACGGTGCAGGCCGAGGTAGTGCTGGGCGGCGAGGTGCGCCCGCACAAGGGGCTGAACCTGCCCGGCGCGCGGCTGCTCATCCCCGGCTTCACCGAAAAGGATGAAGAAGACCTGGCCTTTGGGCTGGAGCAAAACGTGGATGCGGTGGCGATCTCCTTCGTGCGCACAGCGGAGGACGTGGCGCGGGTGCGCAAGGCGATCGCCCGCCTGGCGCCGGAACGCGTCAATCTGCCGGTGATCGCCAAACTGGAGCGCCCGGAGGCGCTGGCGAACCTGCACGAGATCGTACACGCCGCAGACGGCGTGATGGTGGCGCGCGGCGACCTGGGTGTGGAGATGCCACCCGAAACCGTACCCATCGCCCAGAAGCAGATCATCGAGGTCGCCAACCGGCACGCGAAACTGGTGATCACCGCCACGCAGATGCTGGACTCGATGATCACCAACCCGCGCCCCACACGCGCGGAAGCCTCGGATGTGGCGAACGCGATCTTCGACGGCACGGACGCGGTGATGCTCTCCGGCGAGACGGCTTCGGGGCGCTACCCGATCGAGGCCATGTGCATGATGGACGCCATCATCCGCCAGGCGGAAAAGCACCTGGACGACTGGGGACACTGGAGCGGAGTGAGCGAGCCGCACATGGCGCGCGACGACGCGCTGGCGCTCACCCACGCGGCGCGCGAACTGGCGCACGGACGACAGGTATCCGCCATCGCTGTCTTCACCCAGACCGGGCGCACCGCGCGGTTAATGTCCAACGCACGCCCGCGCGTGCCCATTCTGGCCTTTACCCCCGAAGAGCACACTTACCGCCGCCTGGCAATGTACTGGGGCGTAATCCCCTTCCTGGTGCCCTTCGCCGACACGGTGGAACAAATGCTGAACCACGTGGAAGCCGCCATGATGGCTGCCACGCCGATTCAGCCCGGCGAGCGGGTGGTCATCCTTTCCGGCTTCCCCATCGGCGCGATGCGCCCGCCGAATTTCGCCCTGCTGCACACTGTGGGCGAGCGGTCGTAATCCGAGGTCTGACATGAGCGAACAACGCGTGGTATTGATCACCGGTGCCGCGGGCGGTATTGGCCGCGCGACGGTGGCCCACTTCGCCGCCCAGGGCTGGCGCGTGATCGGCGTGGATCGCGCCCCCTTCGGCGAAAGCTTTCCCGAAGGCGGGCTGTTCATCCGGGGCGACATCTCCGGCCCCAGTCAGTGGCAGGCCATCTTCGCCCAGGCGCGCGCGTCCACGTCCGTGCTGCACGCGCTGGTCAACAACGCCGCGATGCAAATCGCCAAACCGTTGCTGGAGACCACGGTCGAGGAGTGGGACGCGGTGATGGCCTCGAATCTGCGCTCCGTCTTCCTGGGCGTGAAGATGGCCTACCCGCTGCTGAAGGCCGCCGGCGAGAGCGCGATTGTGAACGTCTCCTCGGTGCACGCCATCCAGACTTCGGCGAACATCGCGGCCTACGCGGCGAGCAAAGGCGGCCTGCTGGCGCTCACCCGCGCGATGGCAATTGAGTTCGCTCCGGACAACATCCGCGTGAACGCCATCCTACCCGGCGCGGTGGACACGCCCATGCTACGCGCCGGTCTGAACCGCGGCCACGTGGACGGCGAGGACATCCACCAGCGGCTGGAAAACCTGGCGCGCAAAACGGTCAACGGGCGGGTGGGCCGCCCAGAAGAGATCGCCCGCGCCATCTACTTCCTGGCCGACGGCACGCAGTCTTCCTTTATGACCGGCCAGGCGCTGGTGGTGGACGGCGGCGCCACGGCGCGATTGAGCACAGAATGATCCCCTCACCCTTCCCCCCAGGGCCTGCAAGGCCGCTTCCCCCCTCCCCTCTTCCATATGGAAGAGGGGAGGGGGGGCTGAGGAGGGTGAGGTGAGGACACGAGACTACCCTGATGCAAGCTCTAAAACACACCTTCCTCTGGAACCTGGCCCGCTGGGGGTACTTCCACCTGCGCCATCTGCCTGACTGGCCCTCGGCGTACCTGCACCCCTGGCGGCGGCAATCCATCGCCCGCCTGGCAGCGTGGAAAGGCCGCTACCGTGGCAAGCGGTGCTTCGTGATCGGCAACGGCCCCAGCCTGCGCCACACGGACGTCTCTCGTCTGAAGGGCGAGTACACCTTCGGCATGAACCGCATCTACCTGGCCTTCGAGGACTGGGGCTTCACCACCACCTTCCTGGTCTCGATCAACGACCTGGTGATCGAGCAGTGCGTGGACGACTTCCTGGCGCTGGACGTGCCACGCTTCTTCTCCTGGCGCGCGCGCCGCTTCTTCCAGGACAAGCCGGTCCCCGCTGGACAGGAACCGACCTTCCTCTACACCACCTACGACGGCCCAACCTTCGCCCGCGACGCCCGTTACCGCCTCTGGGAAGGCGCGACCGTGACCTACGTCTGCCTGCAACTGGCCTTCCACATGGGCTTCGAGGAGGTCATCCTGATCGGCGTGGATCACAGTTTCCAGACCAAAGGCGAGGCGAACAAAACGGTGGTTTCCGACGGTGACGATCCCAACCACTTCGACCCGCGCTATTTCGGCAAGGGATTCCGCTGGCAACTACCCGACCTGGAGACTTCGGAGATGGCCTACCGCCTGGCACGCGCGGCCTACGAACAGGCCGGTCGGCGCGTGGTGGATGCGACCATCGGCGGCAAATTGACCGTGTTTCCTAAAGTGAACTATGATGACCTCTTTTGAGGCCCCTGAGTCAGGCAGAGACCGAATACGCACGAGGAAACCATGATCCTCTCCCGCCGTTTGGAACGCGGATTGCTGACCCTGCTCCTGCTGCTGGGGCTGGGATTGCGGCTGTACGACCTGACGGACGCACCGCTGGACTTCCACCCTACCCGGCAATTGCGCGGCGCGATCATCGCCCGCGCGATCTATTATCGCATGCTGCCGAACGCCGATCCCGAAAAACGCGCCCTTGCCGAAGCCATGGCGCGCATACCGGCGCGCTTTGAGCCGCCCATCCTGGAGACCCTGACCGCATTGGGCTACCTGGTCGCCGGTGGCGAGCACCTCTGGATCGCACGGCTGGTCAACACCGCACTCTGGCTGCTCGGCGGTTTAGGATTGTACGCACTGGCACGAGCAATCACGGGCCCATTCGGCGCACTGCTTTCACTGGGCTACTACCTGGTATTGCCCTTTGGGGTGACCGCCAGCCGTTCGTTCCAACCCGACCCAGGGATGACTGTCTGGATGGTGCTCAGCGTATGGGCGCTGTACCGCTGGCGCGAAGCGCCGTCCTGGCGACGGGCGCTGATCGCCGGCGCGCTCGGCGGTCTGGCCGCGCTGACCAAAGTGGTGATCGCTCCTATGATTGGCATCGCTGCGCTGGTGGTTGTGCTCCAGGTTTTCGGCTGGCGACGCTTTTGGCGGCAGGCCCAGGTGTGGGGAATGGCCGGGTTGATGATCGTGCCAGCAGCATGGCATTATATCCTCGCCAGCCCGGGCAACGCAGGGGAGTACACACTGGCCTGGGGAGTGAAATTGTGGTCTCTCCTGCGCGATCCTGGCTTCTACGTGCGCTGGCTGAGCTTCGAGTCTTCACAGATGGGCTTTACCATGCTCATCCTGGCTGCGCTGGGATTGTTGCTCTTCCATCCGCGTGACCGCTTGCTGGTCGCTGGTCTATGGGTAGGGTTCGTGCTCTACGGCCTTGCCCTGCCGCACCAGATCACCACCCACAATTATTACCACATCCAGTTCGTGCCAGTGGTCGCGCTTTCGCTGGCGCCAATCGGAGAGATTGGCGCCGCAGCGCTGGGGAAGCGAGACCGCCTGGCTCGGGCACTGGCTCCACTCGTGATGCTCGTCGCCCTGGCCTACCCAGCCATCCTGGTGCGCAACCAGATGGCCGTGAAGGACTACCGCCAGGAAGGCGCCGCCTGGGCCACCCTCGCCACGCAAATCCCCGACGGCAGGGTCATCGCACTCACTCAATCCTACGGTTATCCTCTGATGTATTATGGCTGGCGACGAGTGGATTTATGGCCTGTTCTGGCGGAACGCAAACTCGCCACATTGCGCGGACGGGAATCGGATACAGAGTTCCAGGAGTTCTTCAAAAACCGAACCAGAGATGCCGATTACTTCGTGATCACGTTCATCAACGATCTGGAACGCCAGAGCGACCTGAAAGCTTATCTGGAAGCGCACTACCCGCTCATTGTAGATCAACCTGGCCTGAAGATCTACCGTCTGAGAGACAAGTAAGGTATGGCAAAGCCGCTGGTAAGCATTGTCACGCCCTCATACAACCAGGCGACCTACCTGGAGCACACCATCCGCTCAGTGTTGGGGCAGGATTACCCCCACGTCGAGTACATCGTGGTGGACGGTGGCTCCACGGACGGCAGTGTGGAGATCATCCGCCGTTACGAAGACCGGCTGGCCTGGTGGGTCTCCGAGCCAGACGCCGGGCAGGCAGACGCGATCAACAAGGGGTTGGCGCGGGCACAGGGCGAGATCGTGGCCTGGCTGAACTCAGACGACCTGTATCGCCCCGACGCGGTGCGCGAGGCGGTGCAGGCCTTGCAGGCACACCCTGAAGCCGGGCTAGCCTTCGCCAACGCCACTTCGATTGACGCTCAGGGACGCCCGCTGAACGACATGACCTTTGGAGCGTGGGGGCTGGCCGACCTGCTGGCCTTTCGGATCATCTGTCAACCAGCAGTGTTCATGCGGCGCGCTGTCTTCGAGCAGGCCGGCGGGCTTTCCACGGAGTACCACTTTCTGCTGGATCACCACCTCTGGATACGCATGGCGCGGCTGGCTCCGATGATCTACGTGCCGTCCTTCTGGGCGTTCGCGCGCCACCACCCGGCGGCCAAGAACGTAGCGCAGGCGGTGCGCTTCGGCGAGGAAGCGTTCCGCATCCTGGCATGGGCCGAAACGCAACCCGACCTGCAACCGCTGCTGAGACAGCAGCGGCGGCGCGTCCAGGCTGGGGCGCACCGCTTTGCCGCCCGCTACCTGCTCGACGGCGGGCAGCCGCGCCAAGCGCTGGCGCATTATCTGCGCGCCCTGGGATGGCACCCGCGCACCGCGCTCGCAGAAGGCCACCGCATGGTCTTTGCCGCGCTCAGCCTGCTGGGGTTGGGCTTCCTGGGCGACGCTTACTATCACTGGAAAGGACGACACCGGCCACAGTCCACGCAGCGAGAGGGGATAGAGAATGCCGACAGCCTCTACGCGTGAGCACCACCGTTGGGGGATAGTCGCATTGGGGCTGCTACCAGGTGTCTTTCTGCTCTGGGCTGCCATGCAGCCGTTCGATGTAGTCAAGCCACTGGTGGATGCCTGGATGCCGGACGGGGAGTTCGAGCTGCTCACCCCGGCGACTTTTGTGCTGTTAAACAGGGGCTTGTGGTTGGCAGGGGCATCTTTCCTCGTACTGGGCATCGCCAGTGTGCTTCACCCACAGGCAACACAGCAGTGGCTTGCGATGACGCAGGCCAGGGTCCGGTTGCAGGCACATCTGTGGCTGCACGCCAGTCAGGCACTACTACAGGCTATATGGCCCGCCAGAGAAGAGCGCATGTACGCCGCCGGGCTGGGCCTCGCGGTCACACTGGCCGTGGCAGCCCGTCTCCCCTGGCTCAACCGTCCGATGAGCCACGACGAAGCGTACACCGTGATGGTCTTCGCCCGCCCCGGCTGGTGGACAGCGCTCACGGATTACCATCTACCAAATAACCACATCCTCAACAGCCTGCTGGTCAGCCTGATCCTGCGATGGGGGGGATACCAGCCCTGGATGGTCCGCTTGCCGGTCTTCCTGGCATCGCTCGGCGTGGTAGTCGCAGTGTATCTCGTCGGGCGAGAGATGTACTCCCCTGCGGTGGGGCTGGGCGCAGCGCTGGCGCTCGCCGCGCTCCCGGCGATGCGCGAGTATGCCACCAACGCGCGCGGTTACATGTTCATCGCCTTGTTCACTCTGGGGATGTTATGGAGCGGCCTGATCGTGATAAGGCAGCGCAACCGCGCCGCCTGGATGCTGCTGGTCTTGAACGGCGTGCTGGGGTTGTTTTCTGTACCCGTGATGCTGATTCCGTGGGGCATGATCATGCTCTGGCTGGGGGCGACGGCTCTGTGGGAGCCAGTGGAAACCCGCTATGGGTCGAAGCGCGCCTTCTGGCTGCGATGGGCGCTGTCCGGAATACTGACCGCGGCGATAACGCTGGTGCTGTATCTGCCAGCAATCACCCAATCGGGTGGTAAGGCTATCTTTGCCAATCCCTTTGTACAACCGGTGGCGCGTGAAGTGTACGGCGAGGTGTTGCGCTCGCGCCTGCGAGCAACCTGGAACGAATGGACAGCGAACGTACCTCTCTGGATACAGATCCTGTGGGTCGTCGGCTTACTCGCCGCGTGGATGCTGGATCACCGTCTCAGCCGTCGGCGCGTGCCCTTGTGGGTGGCAGGCGGGTTGTGGATATCGCTTTTCCTTTTTGTGCGTCGCCCAAATCCCTGGCCGCGCATCTGGTATTTTGCTCTGCCCCTCGCCGCGCTGTGGGGCACTGCCGGCTGGTGGGGGTTGTTGCAGCACCGGCGGCACAGCGTCCGCGGCCTGCTGGTCGCACTTATGCTGATCGCGCTGCTGGGCTCCTGGCGCGAAGTCGCTGCGCTACCGAACCGATGGAACAGCCAGGGAGCAGATGAGCGAGCCGTGGTTTTCTTACAAGGACGCATCTTATCAACAGACATCCTCGTGGTGGACTCGCCGGACAGCGCGCCAGTGTGGTATTATTCGCTGCTATACGGTCTTCCCTCGGATATGTTACGCACCGATCGATCTTTTACCAGGGCGTTTATCCTGGTCAACACGAAAGAAGGCCAGACCGTGGAAGGCGTCTGGCAGGCACGCATCCCGCAATCTTCTACCTGCCTGCAAACCGCCCATCAAATTGGCAAGATCGGCTATCTTCAGGTGTTTGAATGCCCATGAACGATCCCCTGGTGACCATCGTCACCCCTTCATACAACCAGGCAGAGTTTCTGGAAGAAACCATCCAATCAGTGTTCGCACAGGATTACCCGCACATCGAGTACATTGTGATCGATGGCGGCTCCACCGATGGCAGCGTGGAGATCATCCGGCGCTACGAAGACCGGCTGGCCTGGTGGGTTTCCGAACCAGACCAAGGTCAGACGGACGCCATCAACAAGGGATTCGCCCGCGCGCAGGGCGAAATCCTGGCCTGGCTGAACTCGGACGACACCTACGAGCCGCACGCGGTTTCAGAAGCGGTGGCCTTTTTGCTGGCACACCCCGAAGTCGGGCTGGTGTACGGCGACGCCAATTACATCGACGAACAAGGACGTGTGCTGGGGCGTTTCCCCGCGGCGCAGACCGACTACCGTCGCCTGCGCCGTGGCTACGTCCACATCCCGCAACAGGCAGCCTTCTTCCGCGCCGACTTGTGGCGCCAAGTTGGGCCGCTCGACCCTTCATTTTACTTCGCGATGGACTACGATCTGTGGGTGCGGCTGGCGCGTGTCTCAGAGCTTCGCTACGTGCCGCGCCTGTGGGCGAACTTCCGCATCCACCGCAACGCCAAGACGCATAAGGACGACGACCGTTGCTGGCCGGAGATGCTGCGCGTGCACTACCGCGATGGTGGCAGCGTGTTCTCCGTCATCGTGCTCAAATACCTGATTCGCCGCGCCTTGGGGCCGCTCTGGGTGCGCTGGCGGGAGCGCAAAATCGGCGTGTGATTATCTTTCCAGGAGGATAGCAATGAAAGGTATCATTCTGGCAGGCGGCAAAGGTACCCGCCTCTACCCGCTGACAATTTCTGTAAGCAAGCAACTGCTGCCGGTGTACGATAAGCCCATGGTGTACTACCCGCTCTCCATGTTGATGCTGGCCGGCATTCGGGAGATTCTGGTCATCAGCACCCCGGAGGCACTGCCTGCCTTTCGCAAGCTTCTGGGAAGCGGGGAACAGTGGGGATTGCGCTTCACCTATGCAGAGCAGGCAGAGCCGCGTGGACTGGCAGATGCTTTCCTGGTCGGCAGTGAGTTTGTGGGAAACGATCCTGTTTGCCTGATCCTGGGCGACAACATCTTCTTCGGCCACGGCCTGCCAGACAAACTGCGCGCCGCAGCGAAATTGACGCACGGTGCGCGTGTCTTCGCCTACCCGGTCAAAGACCCTGAACGTTACGGCGTGGTGGAGTTCGACGAGCAGGGACGGGCGCTGAGCATCGAAGAAAAGCCCAAACAGCCCAAATCCCGTTACGCTGTGCCAGGAATCTATTTCTACGATGGGCGCGTGGTAGAATTTGCCCGGGGATTGCGCCCCTCGGCACGCGGCGAATTAGAGATCACTGATCTGAACAACGTTTATTTGCAACGCGGCGAACTGACCGTAGAAGTGCTGGGGCGTGGTGTGGCCTGGCTGGATGCAGGCACCCACGAATCGCTGCTCCAGGCAGCCAGTTTCGTCCAGGCGGTGGAGGAACGACAGGGGATGATGATCTCCTGCCCGGAAGAGATCGCTTTTCGTCTGGGCTACATCACGGCAGAAGAACTGAAAGCACTGGCGATGAAGATGAAGAACAACCACTACGGGCAGTATCTGTTGCAGATAGCAGAAGATTCCATAACTGTTGAGGCATAAACGCAATGCGCGTGCTGTTGTTGGGAAAGATCGGTCAGGTCGGATGGGAATTGCAGCGCACGCTGGCGCCGCTGGGTGAAGTGATCGCGCTCGATTATCCAGAAGTGGACTTTTTGCAACCCGAAACGCTGCGATCGGTTGTACGGCGTACTCGACCGGAAGTGATCGTCAACGCGGCAGCCTACACCGCCGTCGATCGTGCCGAAGAAGAGCCGGAGAAGGCGCACGCAATCAACGCTGAAGCGCCGCGCGTGTTGGCCGAAGAAGCCCATGCGCTGGACGCGGCGTTGATACACTATTCCACCGATTTTGTGTTCGACGGCACAAAGGGCGCGCCCTACACTGAAGCCGACACACCCAACCCGATCAACGAATATGGGCGAAGCAAACTGGCTGGTGAGCAGGCCATTCAGCAAGTAGGCAGTGCGTATCTCATCTTCCGCACCAGTTGGGTGTACAGCCTGCGGCGGCCCTGCTTCGTGACCAAAGTGCTGGGCTGGGCACGGCAGCACGACACCCTGCGCATCGTGGACGACCAGATCGGCAGCCCAACCTGGTGCCGCATGCTGGCCGAGGTCACCGCGCAGGTACTGGCGCAGGGAGCGCTCAATGTACGCGATTTCGTGTCCGAGCGACAGGGCGTGTACCATCTAGCCGGCACGGGTGCGGTCTCCCGCTTCGAGTGGGCACAGGCCATCCTGGCGCTGACAAAGGACGATCAGCGCCGCGTACGACAGGTGCTGCCTGCCCGTAGCACGGACTTCCCCACCCCAGCGAGCCGTCCGGCGTTCAGCGCTCTGGACGTGAGCGCCTTCCACCACACGTTTGGCATCGGCCTGCCAGACTGGCGAGACGCATTGCAACTGGCGGTGAACCATGGGTGAGCGCCTTTGGGCGGAATCCGCCGCCGCGCCACTGGAATACGATTCGGCTTCCCTGACGATTGCGCCCGTTCAGGAAATCCGCGAACTGTGGCGCTACCGTGATCTGTTGCGCCTGCTGGTGGCGAACAGCATCAAGACGCGCTACAAACGCTCTATGCTGGGCGTGGTATGGACGTTGCTCAACCCGCTGCTGAACACTCTGGTGCTCACCATCGCACTTTCGGCGCTGTTCCGCTTCAACGTTAAAAATTATCCCATCTATATCCTGATTGGCTTGCTGGCGTGGAACTTCTTTTCCCAAACCGTCACCATGTCCATGCACACACTGGTGTGGGGCAGCAGCCTGCTGAAGCGCATCTACGTGCCGCGCTCCATCTTCGCCCTTTCCGTGCTGGGCAACGGACTGGTCAACCTGGGGCTGGCCTTCATCCCTCTGCTGCTGATCATGGCCGGGATGCGCCACCCCATCCGCTGGACGCTGCTCTTTGTGCCCGTGTCGGTTTCCCTGATGGCGCTGTTCACGTTGGGGTTGTCGTTGCTGCTGTCCACACTGGCAGTCTTCTTCGCCGATGTGGTGGACATGGTCAGCATCCTGCTTTCCGCCTGGTTCTACCTGACGCCAATCATCTACCCGCTGGACATCATCCCTGAGACATTTCGCCCATACATTCGCTGGAATCCGCTCACCGTGTTCGTTGAATTGTTCCACGCCCCTGTTTATGAGGGTCGCCTGCCCGATCCCCTGACGCTGGGCGTGGCGGTGGCGCTGGCATTTGGCACGGTGCTGCTTGGCTGGTGGGTGTTCACAAGGAAATCGGATGAGTTTGCGTACCGCATTTGAGCATTCTGCGTCTGAAGATCTGGATGAACCGGTGATCCGGCTGGAAGGTGTGTCGGTGCGCTATCGCGTGCCGCACGAGCGCATCCCGTCTTTCAAAGAATATGCGATCCGCCGTTTGAAAGGCCAGGTGCAGTACCATCACTTCTGGGCGCTGAAGGACGTCAGCCTGGAGGTCTATCCAGGTGAAGTGGTGGGGATCATCGGGCCAAACGGCGCAGGCAAGAGCACACTACTCAAGGTAGTGGCGCGGGTGCTACGCCCCACGCGCGGACGGGTACAGGTGCGCGGACGGGTCTCGCCGCTGCTGGAACTGGGCGCAGGCTTTGACCCCGAACTGACCGGGCGCGAGAACGTGTATCTGAACGGGATGATCCTGGGACGCTCGCGTCGCCAGATCGACGAACGGTTCAACCACATCGTGGCCTTCGCCGGGCTGGAGGATTTCATTGACGCGCCGCTGCGCACCTACTCCACCGGCATGGTCGCCCGGCTGGGCTTCGCGGTCGCCACAGACGTGCGCCCGGAAATCCTGATCGTGGACGAGATCCTGGGCGTGGGCGACGCGGACTTCCAGACGCGCTCCTTCGAGCGCATCCAATCCTTCCAGGCAGCAGGCACCACGATCTTGCTGGTCTCTCATAGCCTGGAGCGGGTGCAGGAGATGTGCTCGCGCGTGGTGTGGCTGGACAAGGGGCAGGTAAAGGCCATTGGCACACCGGAGCAGGTGATTCACCATTATCTGGAACAGGTGAGTGAGCAAGAGGCTAAACGCCTGTCCGCCTCCATGGAAGAAACTTCTTCTACAACGTCAGAAGAAACCCCTCACCGATGGGGTACCGGCGTGGTGGAAATCACTCGCGTGCAGATCACCGACGCCAATGGCTCACCTAAGACAATCTTCCAGACCGGCGAACCGCTGTGCCTGCACATGGATTTCATCGCACACCACCCCGTGGAGTCGCCGGTGTTCGGCGTGGCGATCCACCGCAACGATGGCGTGCACATCACCGGGCCGAACACCGCCTTCGCCGGCCTGACACTGCCGACCATCTCCGGCCCCGGAGAGGTCATCTACAAAATCCCTGCACTTCCGTTGCTGGAGGGCAAATATTTCTTCTCGGTGGCCGTGGTCAGCCAGGATGACACGGAATTGTACGACTACCACGATCGGTTGTACCCTTTTCGCGTGCAGAATCACAGTACAGAGATTCCGGAAAAATATGGGTTGATGACAATGCAAGGGCACTGGCAAGTGATCACTGAGACAGCAACGATCGAGGAGTAGTTCATGGCCAACAGGCACCTTTTTGACGAATACTATTTCGCCCACAATTGCGGGCGACCATACCAACGAGACGAGCACTGGCTCAATTTTTTTGATGGGATTGCAAAACGTATTATTGAAGAGTTTCAGCCACAAAGCGTTTTAGACGCTGGATGCGCCTGGGGATTCCTGGTCGAGGCTTTCCGCAAACGCGGTGTAGAGGCCTACGGCGTAGATATCTCAGAATATGCCCTCCAAAACGTGCATCCCGATATCAAACCTTACTGCTGGGTCGGATCAATCACTCAGCCTTTTGGCCGCAAATTCGATCTGATCACCTGTATCGAGGTATTGGAGCATCTGCTCCCGGACGAAGTCCCGAAGGCTATTGAAAACCTGTGTCAGCACGCCAATCAAATCATCTTTTCCTCAACCCCCTTTGATTTCAAGGAAGCAACGCACTTTAGCGTCCACGATCCGGAATACTGGGCTGCACAGTTTGCCCGTCATGGCTTCTATCGAGACTTAGACACAGATCTCTCTTACATCACCCCCTGGGCAGTTCGCTTTGTGAATACGCAAATGAGCCCAATGAGGCTTGTGCAGGCTTATGAGCGCAGGCTCTGGCTCCTGACGAAAGAAAACGTTGATTTACGGCAGGCTTCAGTTGAGGGCGAAGCGCAGGTGAGAGATCTGAGAAAACAGGTACAGCAACGAGGCCAGGAGATATCTGTGCTCTCCGCCCACATCAAAGAAAAAGAGCGGGAAATCGGTACGCTTGCAGAGCAGGTAAAAGAGAAAGACGGGGCAATACTCGCACTCTCTAACCAGATACATGAAATTATGGAGAGCGAGGCTTGGCTGCTCAGCAGGCTGCTGACTCGCATATTATCCCCGTTTGCCCCGCCAGGCAGCAAACGAAACCGTATTGCAAAACGACTTGCAAAGGTAGCATGGACATGGCGCTCTAGAGGCAGAAAAGAGGCTCTCAAACTCCTTTCGCACTCGTGGCAGCAGGCGTTCTCACGCATCACAGACCGAGATGACTACCAGCGCTGGCAATTAGCGAACGAACCCAAACCCTCGGCACTGGCGCGCCAGCACAAGGAATGGAAAAACTTCTCTTACCAACCCCTGATCAGCATCATCACACCGGTTTACAACCCTCCCCCTGCCGCACTTCGCGACACTATTGAATCCGTGTTGGCACAGACGTACCCGCATTGGGAACTCTGGCTCATCGACGGCAAATCTACCTTATCGGAAGTGCGAGAGTTGTTAGAGGAAGTCGAGAAAAAAGATCAGAGAATCCACGTCGTGTTTCTGGAAGAGAATCTGGGGATATCCGGAAACACAAACGAAGGTTTGAAAAGAGCACAGGGGGATTTCGTTGCGTTCCTCGACCACGATGACCTGTTAGCGCCCAACATGCTTTACGAGGTCGTCGATGCTCTCAACCAGGATCCCCATACAGACATTGTTTACTTTGACGAAGATAAAATTTCTGCAGACGGACAGGTACGTAAAGACCCCTGGTTCAAGCCCCGGGCCTGGTCTCCCGACTTGCTGCTATCCGTGAACTATTTAATGCACTCGGTATTCCGCCGCTCTTTGTTGCAGGAAGTTGGTGGCTTCGACCCTCAGATGGACGGTGCTCAAGATTGGGACTTGGCACTCCGCTGCACAGAAAAGACACAGAAGATCCGCCACATCCCCAAAGTCCTTTACCATTGGCGACAGGTTCCCGGCTCAGCCGCCGCAGCAGCCGATGCCAAACCCTGGGCTTTCCGCGCACAGATAAATTGCGTCCAATCCCATTTACAGCGCCTGGGTGTTCAGGATGCACAGGTTGTCTCCCCCAGCTTAGGACAAATTCGCGTATTATGGCCTGCCACGCACGCGAAAGTGTCGATTATCATCCCTACAAAAGACAAAGTGGGGCTTTTACACGCCTGCCTCTCCTCGCTTTTGACGATAACTTCTTATCCAGACTACGAAATCATCCTTGTGGATACAGGGAGCGTTGAAAACGACACATGGCAATACTATGACTCCCTGGACGACCCCCGCGTAAAAATCGTCAAATTCAAAGAAGAGTTCAACTACTCCAAAGCGAACAATTTCGGTGTACAACACGCTTCGGGAGAAATTCTTCTCTTCCTCAACAACGATACGCAAATTCTCGCCGCCGACTGGTTAACGGAACTGGCCGGCTGGGCAAGCCGCCCCGAAGTCGGCGCCGTGGGATGTAAATTGCTGCGCCCTGACGGTACAATCCAACACGCGGGGATCATAATCGGCCTGGAAGGCCATGGAAGCCATGTTTTTGAAGGTAACCCGGAATCCTATTACGGGCCTTTCGGGTCATCAGAGTGGTATCGAGATTACCAGGCAGTCACTGGTGCCTGCATGTGCATGCGACGGGAAGTTTTCGAGCAAGTCAACGGCTTTGACCCTGCATATCAGATCGGCTATGGCGACATTGATCTGTGCCTACGGGTCAGGGAAAAGGGCTATCGTGTCGTATATACACCTTTTGCCCGCCTGTTGCACCACGAAGGTGGCACTCGCGGTCTCTCGCTGCCAGCCAGTGACGTTCTTCGCGCATCAATCAAGATGTATGACTTGATTTGCGCCGGTGACGCTTACTTCAACCCGAACCTCTCCTACATGAAGCGCAAGACGGCTATCGCCTTACCCGACGAGGAAACTCGAGAGGAACGATTGTTTCGTATCTTAACGCAATATGGCTTGGTTAACCCGAATACCCCCCACACAAGCCTTGAGCCAGGCGACATCCCGGATCGTGATTCCTTCGCTGCCGCTTCGCCGAATCTGCTATTCATCACTCACGACCTCAGCAGAAGCGGGGCCCCGATCCTGTTGCACGCTCTGGGGCGAAAGCTATCCGAAAGCTATCAAATAACCGTGCTCTCTCCCGTCGATGGCCCCTTGAAAGAAGAGTTTCTTCGCAATGGCATCAACGTTGTGGTACATCCCGCCGCGTTGGACGACGCCCGTGTCATCGCCCAAGTCGCAAAGGAATACGACTGCGTAGTAGCAAACACCATTCTGGCCTGGCGTGCTATATACGCTGCCCTGGCCATGGAACGTCCTTGTATATGGTGGATTCACGAATCCCGTTTCGGCGCGAAACTGGCAACCGAAAACAGACAGGTTGGCAATGCTTTCAAAGCTGCCAGCAAAGTGATCTTCCCCGCAAACAAGGTCGCCGACTTGTACCGACCATTCCTCCCCACAAACGAGAAATTTGTCTGCCTTCCCTTCTTTGACCTGGAGTATTTGCAAGACAGACAGCAGTTCCCTCAAATTCTCGACAAACAACCTGATCGCAAGTACGTGGTATGTATTGGGAGTATAGAGCCGCGCAAAGGGCAAGACATCTTGCTGGAAAGCCTCAGCTTGCTGCCAGAACATACGCGCTCTAAACTGGAGGTCTATTTCATAGGCCGCACTCTGGCAAAATCTTATTATCATCGACTTGTCCGTCAATCTAGAAAGTGGAAGAACGTCCATTTCATTGGAGAAGTACCTCATGAGACCGCGCTCGCGTACCTTGCACAAGCAGACATCTTCGTCCTTCCTTCCCGAGATGAAGTCTTGCCGGTAACGTTGCTTGAGGCCATGTTCTTCGGAAAAACGATCATAGCTAGCAACGTCGGGGGCATTGGGGAGGTGATTACCCATGGAAACAACGGATTGCTGGTCGAACCTGGCAATCCGCAATCCCTGGCGGACCAACTCACTTTCTTATGCAGCGAGGAGGCCAAAAGACATGCGTTGGGTAAGCGGGCACAAACTACCATCCACCACCTTACTGAAGAAACAGACCATGAGTTCATCAAGATACTTGAAACGGTTTGCTCCCATAACCCTGCGTAGAACGGGGCAGGCGCTGGCGTTCACTCTGGTGGCACTCGTGATCCTTTGGGGTGCCACGCGTTCCCTGGCTGTTGCCCTCCCCGCATCCATCACCGTGCCATCAACCGCCCAACCAGAAGGTCTTGACTTTGCTTCACTCTATTTACGAGACCCCTGGGACATGTCTGAGTTTTCAGATGTCTCCCAATATTTGAATGAGTCTGGCCAACGAAATCTGGTGACCAACATCAATGTCTCCAACGGTGTTTTCAGTGGAACGTCTGTCGGGGATGCCCTCAGCGGTAACGCCTATTTCTTCCCCCTCTTCCCCGGCTACCTGGGTGCGATCCAGGTTGGGAAGGTTGGAAGCCGGTATCCCATTCCAAAGGACACGTTCAAATGTCTCTACATCGCCATGAAAGTGGATTCAGGGCCAGCCAACAAATTCGGGCCCGACCAATACAGGGTGTTCTGGTTTGCCGATGAGCACCTTACCAACGGTTCCTGGGGACAATCCTATGGCCAGCCACTCTATCCGGAAGCCGGTGCTGGGCAACCTGTGCACAGCTGGCGCTTGTATTCCATAGACTTATCCACAGCCCCCTTATTTGATGGCAACACCACGTGGAATAACATGCCCAGTGTAGAGGGGATCCGTATCGATCCCACCATTAATGCAAATGTCAACTTCGCAGTGGACTGGGTGCGTCTAACTGACTGCAATCCAGTGGATGTTACAATCACCTGGACTGGAGGAACCTCCGCCGACACGGCCATCTGGCTGCGGCCAGTGAACACCAACCGCGACATCCGAGTAGCAACGGGGGTTGACGGCACAGCGGGCTGGTACACGCTGGACGTACAGGGCATTGCCCCCGGCTCCTATTACGTGGGTCTGGGAACGGATACCACCTGCTGTTCCCAGATGAATACGGCTCAACCCCTGGTGATTCAACAGACTCCCATTGTCTCTTTCACGCGCCCTTCTTTCCTGAGCGGAACAGACTATGCAAGCTCAGCAGGCAATCAATGGGATTTTGGGGACAGCAGCGATGTGGTTGACACCCGAAACTTTAAGAGTGTGTCCTTGCAAAACGGGGAATTAGTCATGGTCACGGCTTCAGGCCCCCAACCTGCTGGAGTAGATGCCCAGGTAGTCCTTAACACCCCTGCGCCTATTGACACTTCGACTTACCGCTATCTCTCGTTCCGCATGTCCACCCAGAACGGTTCAGCTCCCTGGCAAAATGTAGTGGACGGGATGATCGCCCGTCTGGTGTGGTCGATCCAGGGTTCCAGTGGCAGGCCCGGTTATCGGTGTAACCTGGTCAGCCAAGACATTCCCTATGACGTGGGCTACCACACCTACACAATCGACTTGCATGACGCGTTCAGCGGATCAGCAGAGGAAGTCCAGGGCGAATGCACCGGATACCCATGGAGATGGCAACAAACCCTGCCGGTGTTAGAGCTCAGATTTGATCCGAACGAAAACATCACCTGCAACCCTCAATCAGGGAGTTCCTTTATTATTTCGACCTGCGGAGACTTCGTGCAGAACCTGGACTGGATTCGTCTAACAGCCATAGATCAGGTGAAACGGGGAACACCCTATCTTATTGAAACAATCGTGACCCCCCTGGAAAGCGGAATGGCCATTGATTTCTTCTATACAACCGACAGGAACAATCCCACCCAATTTCTGGCGGAACAATACTACGCTGCCCCACCTATCGGTAGTTTCCAGGTGTTTTTACCCGTGGTGGTGAACAGCCTCTCCAACTCTGACACAACCCCTGAAAGCAATTATACTTACCTGTGGGATACCTCAAATGTACCTCCCGGCACCTACTACATCTGTGCAAGGTACACCGGATTCCAAACTGTCACTTATTGCAGCGAAGCTCCTGTAAAGGTAACTTCCCCTTGAAAGGAACGCTCTATCCGTGACTACCCTGGTGTCTGTTCTTTTGGTGACCTTTAACAGCGCGGCATATTTGTCGCGCTGTCTGACACATCTGAGCCAACAGACCTTCCGGGATTTTGAATTAATCATCGTAGATAACGGATCTACGGATAAGTCTTTAGAAACGCTAAACACACTGGACACTGCACGGGCGTTTCCTGCTCTACGACTCATACGCTTAGATCACAATGCTGGATTCGCTGTTGCAAACAACGTAGCCGCACGTCTTGCCCACAGTCCCTGGCTGGCGTTGCTCAACCCTGATGCCTTTCCTGCTCCAACCTGGCTGGAACATCTAGTTGAGGCTGCGAAGCAGCATCCGGAGTACCATTTCTTTGCTTCACGCCTGATCCAGGCCCAACAACCAAACCTGCTAGACGGCGCCGGCGATGTGTATCACGTAAGCGGCTTAGCCTGGCGACGCTTCCACAACATGCCTGCCGATCAATTCGGCTTGGAGAAAGAGGAAGTTTTTGGCCCCTGCGGGGCAGCAGCCATGTACAGCCGCCAAGCGTTCCTGGAAGCAGGTGCCTTCGACGAAGACTTCTTCAGCTACCACGAAGACGTAGACTTGGCCTTTCGCCTTCGGTTAAGAGGCCACCGATGCCTTTACGTACCAGCCGCCGTCGTCCATCACATAGGTTCCGCCAGTACGGGCGTTAAAAGCAATTTTGCTGTGTATCACGGGCACCGCAACCTGGTCTGGACTTTCATCAAAAACATGCCTGCCCCCCTGCTGATCAAATACTGGCCATTGCACCTGCTGTTTACGGTAATACAGTGGGGTTACTACATTGGCAGAGGGCAAGGCCGCGCCTTTGCACGTGCCAAAAAAGACGCTTTTCGCCGCCTCCCCCTGATGTGGCAAAAGCGCAAAGACATCCAGACCGAATCCCGCGTGACAGCGCAGGAGATAACCCAACACCTCTCACGAAACCTGTTGGCCCCTTTGAAATCGCGAAAAGTGTAATTCGATGCAACTGTCCATTTGCATTGTCTCTTTCAACACCAAAAGCTACCTGCATGATTGCTTATACTCCATTGTGGAAAACATCCACATCCCTCATGAAGTCATCGTGGTGGACAATGGTTCCACAGATGGCACGGCAGAGATGCTGACGGCAGAGTTCCCTCAGGTGCGTTTCTTTCCTGGCTCGACCAACGAGGGCTTCAGCCGCCCGATGAACCGGGCTCTGCGTGCTGCGCAGGGAGAATATCTGGTATTGCTCAACCCGGACACCGTGGTGCTGGAAAAGGCTTTCGACCAACTCGTGGCATTCATGGAAGCCCATCCGGAGGTCGGCATCTGTGGCCCAAAGGTGCTCAACCCGGACGGCACACTGCAAGGCCCTTGCCGGCGTGGCGAGTCGCGCCCCTGGGCGGTGATCAGTTACTTCCTGGGGCTGTACCGTCTGTTCCCCCGCTCGAAACGCTTTGGTGGTTATTTGCTGAATTACCTGGATGAGGATGAAATCGCAGAAGTGGGCGGCGTCTCAGGTTCCTGTATGATGATCCGCCGCGCAGTCATCGAGGACATCGGCTACTTGGACGAACGTTTCTTCGCCTATCAGGAAGACGCCGATTATTGCTTTCGTGCGCGGCAGGCAGGTTGGAAGGTCTATTACGTCCCCACGGCGCGGATCATCCACTACGGCGGGCAGGGCGGCTCACACGCCGCTCCCTGGCGAGCCATCATAGAGTGGCACCGCTCGTACTGGCTGTACTATCGAAAAAACCTAGCACGTGACTACTTCTTCCTGTTCAACTGGGTATATTACAGTCTGATGCTGTTGAAACTGTGCTTTACCCTGGCGACGAACCTCTTCCGCCACAAAAAGAATCCCGGCCACGGCAAAAGGTGAGATAATTGGCTCATGTCTTCTCCAAAACCTGCTGAAAACTGGTGGATGGGCTGGCAGGTACTGACTATCTGCACCCTGTTCGGCGCGGTCGTCGGTTTCCTGGTCCATCGCCAGCGCCCGCCAGTGTACGAAGCCCAGGTCACCTTCAACATCTTCCTGGACATGGCACGCACCGGCTCTCTGGACGAGCGCGAGACGGATCATGTACTGGGTACAGCTGGCTGGTTGCTGACCGCTGGATCGGTGATTCCCCAGGCCGCACAACGAGCCCAGGCACAAGGCTGGCCGATCGACACAGCAACGCTGGCCAGTCACGTGTTCGTCGAACGCCTGCAAAATCGCTGGGCAGTGCGAGTCCGCGACACGAACCCACAACGCGCAGCTCAACTGGCGAACTGGATCGGCGAACTTGGCCTGCAACAATTGCAAGATGCCTACAGCCACGCATTGAAAGCACACATGCTGCGCCGCCACATGGACCACCTGGAACGCTGCCTGGAGGCAGCGCCCTCGCTAAGCCCCGCAGCACCACCCCCGTGCAATTTGAAATCCCTGCCCCAGCTACAAGCGGACATGGAAGCCACCGCGGCCCAGTTGACCGCCGAAGCTTTGGCCTCGCATGGGCTGGTGCCCGCGCTAACTTTCGGCGTGCTCGCCTGGGCC
This sequence comes from uncultured Anaerolineaceae bacterium, assembly GCA_964435005.1. GTDB lineage: Bacteria > Chloroflexota > Anaerolineae > Anaerolineales > DRMV01 > CAYSXA01. The sequence goes on from CAYSXA010000002.1 coordinate 32,057, forward strand.
ACACCGCCAACGCAGCCTGTGCTCTACGGGCGGACGACCTCCATTCTGGTCGGTACAGCGATTGGCATCTGGGTGGGGCTATCCTGGCTGGTCATCATTGCACGGAGAGAGATCCATGCTTGAACGCTGGGAACGGCTGGGGGAGCGCATAGCGCCTGTTCTGTGGGCAGCATTGCTCATCTCCCTGCCTGTGACCAGTTTCCGACCACTTTCGCGACTGCTGGGCGGGCCAATGGTTGCCCCGCTGGCCATGGTGCCGATGGGCATGCTGCTCGTGGTCTGGGTCGCACCACATCTGCTACGACAACGGTGCCTGCCGCGCCTGACCTGGCCTTTCTTCGCCTTTGTCTGGGTGGCGTTGCTCGCTTCGCTGGCGGCCTTCTTCCTGCCCATCCCTCCCTATCGATCCCACACGATACTGACAAGCGAATTCAGCGCCTGGGCCACACTGGGCATCGGTGGTGGCTTTTACCTGACCACCATTACCTGGCTTCGAGACGAAAAACACCTGCGCAACGCGCTCTACTGGCTTAACCTGTCGGCAATCGTACTGTTCACCTGGTCGGCGATACAAGGCTACTATGTGTTCGTGCGCAGCGCAAATCCGTCCTGGCTGATCACGGCACAGCGATGGATCAGTCTGCGTGGGCTGTTTCCGCACCGTCTGAACGGCCTGGCGTTTGAACCGTCGTGGCTGGCGCATGTGCTGAACATGGCTTACTTTCCCTGGTGGATCGCCGCCGTGACTCGACGACAGTCGGTGTATCGCTGGCGGCTGGGCCCGATCCTGGCGGAAGACCTGCTACTGGCCGTTGGGTTGCTCGTCCTGTTGTACTCGTTCTCGCGCATTGGCTTGATTTCCGTCCTTTTGATGACGGGCTACCTCAGCCTGCGATTGAACCTCTGGCTGGGGGAGCGTATCCACGTCTGGCTGCGTCGGCGGTTGCCCGCAGGCCGGGTTGTATCCATCATGCTGGGGGGCGGACTCTTCTTTGCCTTTCTGCTCTTTTACGCAGCGGTTTTGTACACCCTGATCCGTTTTGGTGCGCGCTACGATGTCCGTATCGCGGCCATGTTTGAGATCACTGCCGCCGATTTCACCAGCCCCTGGAATCTGGTGAATCGCCTGTTCTTCGCCGAACGAATGGTTTACTGGGTGGCTGCCCTGCGCGTGTTCGGTCGTTTCCCCTGGCTGGGCGTAGGGTTGGGGAACGTGGGCTACTTTCTCCCTCAAACCCTGCCCGATTTTGGCTGGTGGCTGCCGGAAGTCAACGATGTGTTGCTACGCTTCGCCTTTTTGCCCAACGCCAAGAACCTGTGGGTGCGTCTGCTGGCTGAAACCGGCGTTATGGGATGGACGGCTGTTCTGGTCTGGGTGTGGGGATTGTGGCGTGCGGCGCGGTCTCTGGAGCGAAAAACACCCGTGTCGCCGTTGATCAACCTGCTTGGGCTGGGCGGCCAGTTGATGTTGATCGCCTGGTTCTCCGAGGGGTTCAGCCTGGATACGTTTGGCCTGCCGTATTACTGGCTGGGGCTGGGAATACTCACCGCCGCCGTGGCGGTGGGGGCACAGGAGGAATCGTTTTCATGAAGACCCGACAATGGCCCTGGATTGCTATCGCTGCCGGTTGTGCGTTGCTTCTGCTGGCCTGCACCTGTACCCTGATCCTGGGTGCCAGCGTGGTCACGCTGGGAAGATGGCTGACCGATGCCCCGTTGGACATTCCGGTGACCGTTGCCGTCGCCACGCCGGTTCGCGTACCAACCATCCCGGCGGCGCAGTTACCCGAACTCTGGCAAGCGGCACAGGAAACACGTCAACAGTTAGAGAACACGCTGGTACCCGAGAATGACCCGCTGGACCTGGCCGTGCGGCTGGGGCAGGCCCCCGAGCCTGTCCCCTCGGTCGTCCCCAGCGGGCCGTACCAGGTAGGCGACCGCCAGGAATTCTGGGTCACGAACACAGACACCAACAAGACCAGCCGCGTTTCCGCCACCCTGCGCTATGTGACCGACCACCTGTACTTCTGGATCGCGGACGATGTAGATTACGACAAGCAGGCTCTGGCGCGTCTGGCGCAGTCCTTCGAGGAACACATCTACCCCACCGTGCGCAGCTTCTTCGGCAGCGAGTGGACACCCGGCATTGACGGTGATCCGCATCTGTATGTGCTCTACACCCACGGCATGGGAAATTCTGTGGCCGGCTACTTCTCCTCGGCGGACGAAGTGCCGCCGCTGGCGCACGAGTACTCCAACGCCCACGAGATGTTCTTCCTCAGTGCGGACAACGTGGCTCTGGACGAGGATTTCACCTACGGCGTGCTGGCGCACGAATTCCAGCACATGATCCACTGGTATCGGGACCGCAACGAGACCTCCTGGCTGAACGAGGGCTTTTCAGAACTTGCGGCTTTCCTGGCCGGCTTCGACATAGGCCGCTTCGACTACGTTTACCTGCGTGCCCCCGATCTGCAACTGAACACCTGGCCCAGCAGCCAGCAGGCAGACACCAGCCCACATTACGGCGCGGGATTTCTCTTCGTTACCTACTTCCTGGACCGTTTCGGCGAGCAGGCCACGCGTGCGCTGGTGGCCGAGCCGCAAAACGGCCTGGTCAGCGTGGACCGCGTGCTCGCCGACCTCAACGCCACCGATCCGCTCACAGGCAAACTGTATCGCGCCGATGATTTCTTCCAGGACTGGACGATTGCCAACCTGCTGCGCGATGAGCATGTGGCTGACGGGCGCTATACCTACCTGACATACCCCGACGTATCCAAGCCAAATGACACAGAGCACATCCACCGCTGTCCGTCCGACACGCCGCTGACAACCACAGTGCACCAGTACGGCGTGGACTACATCCGCATTACCTGCCGCGGTGACTACACGCTGCACTTTGAAGGTACGCCTTTTGTATCCGTGTTGCCGGTGGATCCGCACTCCGGCGAGTTTGTCTTCTGGTCAAATCGCGGGGACGAATCCGACATGACGCTCACACGGCAATTCGATTTCACCGGTCTGGATTCGGTCACACTGACGTACTGGATGTGGTACGATATCGAGCAGGATTACGACTACGTGTACCTGGAAGCCTCTACAGACGGCGAGCACTGGACGATCCTCACCACACCGTCTGGTACGGGCGAAGACCCCAGCGGCAACAGCTACGGCTGGGCATATAACGGCCAGACGGGGCAATGGGTACAAGAGCGCGTGGATCTCTCGCCGTTCGCAGGGCAGCAGGTGTACCTGCGCTTCGAGTACGTCACCGATGCGGCGGTCAACGGAGAAGGCTTCCTGTTAGACGATATCGCCATCCCAGAACTCGGCTACCTGACCGATTTCGAACAAGACGACGGCGGCTGGCAGGCAGCAGGCTTCGTCCGCTTACGCAATCGCCTGCCGCAAACTTACCGTGTGGCACTGGTCACCTTCGGCAAGGACACCACGGTACAGAAATGGGCGCTGAGCGGAGATCAGCCCCTCGACGTGCCCCTGCACCTGGAAGAGGACGCCGTGTTCGTCGTGAGCGGCACTACACGCTTCACCCTGCAGCCCGCCGTGTACACCCTGGACATTCGCTAGGTCATCAAAACAAGCCTCGATCACGGATGTGAGTCCTCATCCGTGATCCATCACAACCCAATTTCCCGTTACGGAGGAACTCATGCACTATCGCCGTTTCCCCCTTCTCCTGCTGCTGGTGTTGGCGCTGCTCGTGAGCGCCTGCGGAAAGGCCGCCACACCAACACCAACCAGCGCCCCCCCAACCCAGGCACCGACCAAAGCACCCACACAGCCCCCCACGGCGGCACCGTCGGCCACGCCGACCGTGGAACCGACGCCCGCCTGGCCAGAGCCGATCGCGCCGGAGGAAGACCTCAGCCGTTCCCCGGTCAGCGCGGTTGAACAGGCCACCTTTGACACCCTCGCCAGTCTGGACTTCGTGGAGAACGATCCCATCGGCCTGGCTGTCGCAATTAAAGGCGTGGAAGGCCCGGTGAACCCCGTAGCGGCGACCGAAGCCCCTACTCTGAAAGAAGGCACCGTGCAGACCTTCTGGGTGCACAACACGGACACCAACGAATGGAGTCAGGTGGAAGCCCGTCTGGAGCGCGTCACCGAACACGCCTACCTGTGGTTCGATACCAGCCGTGAACTGGTGCAGAAGGATGCCATCGACAAAGCTGCAGAGGCCTTCGAGAGCATGTACGAAGCCGATCGCGCCATCTACGGCAGCGAATGGAACCCCGGCATCGACGGCGATCCTCATGTCTATGTCCTGCACGCCGCCGCCACCGCGCTGTGCAACGTGACTGAGAGCACCGCCCACCAGTGCTCGCTGCTGGGCTATTTCTCCACCACGGACGAGTTGCCTGTGGCCGTAGAGCCGCACTCCAACCAGCATGAGATGTTCATCATGAACATGGATAAAGCGATCGGCGGCGAGCAGTACCTCACCACCCTGATTCACGAATTCCGCCACATGATCGAGCACAATTACGACCGCCACGACGACGACTGGGAAGTGGAAGGCACGGCGGTGATGGCGGAAGACCTGCTCGGCTACCCCAAGGTCGCAGGCGGCTACGGCAACGCGTTCACCGGCAACACCACCGACCTGCAACTGAACGTCTGGTCGCAGGGCGCCTCCGCCATTCAGCACTACGGCCAGGGTTATGTCTTTGCCCGCTACATCTACGACCGCCTGGGCCGTGATTTCTACTCGGCCTGGGTGCAGCACCCCGACCGCGGTTTCCTCGCCCTGGACGCCGTGTTGCAAGAGCAGGGGTACGATTTCAACGCCCACGACCTCTGGCTGGACTGGGCAACCGCCGTGGCGTTGCTGGGCTTCGACAACACCGCCATGCCTTACGCCTTCGGTGAGAACTTTTACGTCAAGCCGCCCAAGCGCACGCCGATCAACAAATTCCCCAAGACCATCAAGGACACGGTCAATCAGTACGCATTTGACGTGTACGACGTACGCGGCAAGGCACCAGTGCAGATCAACTTCACCGGCACGACCAAGGTCGCCGTGCTGGAGAACCTGCTTCCCGCTTCGGGCCAGTACATGTGGTGGTCGGGTCGCGCCAACCAGAGCGACATGAACCTGACCCGCGAGGTGGACCTGACCGGCGTGGACCAGGCCACCCTGGAGTACGACGTGTACTACAGCCTGGAGCGCGGCTACGACTTCGCTTATGTGCTGGTTTCGACCGACGGGGGCCAGACCTGGCAGTCGCTGGTCTCGGAAAACATGCAGGGCGAGAAAGCCAGCGACGATCCGGGCGACAACGCGCTCACCGACCGCTTCTACACCGGGCGCACGAAAGGCTGGGTGCATGAGAGCATCGACCTGAGTGACTACGCCGGGCAAAAAGTGCTCCTCCGCTTCCAGTACATCACCGACGCCATCTTCACCGGTCCCGGCATGGCGCTGGACAACATCGCCATCCCCGAAATCGGCTTCTACGACGACGCAGAAAGCCTGGCAGACGGCTGGCAGGCGCAGGGCTTCACCCGCGTGACGGCCTACGAACCGCAGCGCTTCCACCTTGTGCTGGTCACCTTCGACGCAGACGGCGTGCCGCAAGTGCAGCGCATCGCCCTGGCCGACGACAACACGGCTTCCTTTGAAGTGCCGTTGAGCGAGGACAGCAGCCGCGCGTTGCTCATCGTGGCAGCGTCTAACCCACTGATCATGACGCCCGCACACTATCAGATCGAAGCCAGTCAGTAGCCATTTGACCGCCTCTCTTCAAGAACGACGCACCGGTCCGGTCGGTGCGTCGTTCTTTCTTCCCCGCCACCCGGTGCTGCTGCCGCCAAACGCCGTGCCCCGCAAAATCCACGCGGATTGACATTTATCCAGAATCGACTACACTTAGGATGGGTTTCACAGAAACTTGGAGGCAACCATGCTTGACGACCTGCGCAACGAAGCGACAACCAACACCTTCTTCGAGGATGACGATGCCGACTTCTTGCTGGAAGGAGCACCGGTCCGAGAGAGGGGGAACTTCCTTGGCATGACCGCTTTGCAGCGCTTCATCCTTTCCATGATGCTGTTGTTTTCGGTATGCCTGTTGGGTTCGCTATGCCTGCTGGTAACCCAACGGCTGGTCCCGCCGGGGTTGTACTGACCCACTTTCCTCCAGCGATCCACCGAACCGAACAGGGTAAATCAGAGACGGCTACACGAAACCCTTTTGTTGACGCCGGCTCCGCTCCGTGTTATCCTTGCGCCATGAGCGAAGAACAACCTCTTCCAGACGACCGCCTGCGCCCGCCGGACGCTCGTCCGGTGCGCGACTGGTGGAGCAACCTTTGGGAAGAAATCCATCAGGCGGGGTGGACGGGTGCCGTACAACGCGCACTCACGCCGCTGATCTTTTTCATCACCGTGCTGCTCATGGTCTGGGTGCTGCGCCTGGGTGCCGGCCGCCTGCAGGCCAGACTGCCGGACGTGGCTCCGCCAGCCGCCCAAGACGCGCTGGCCGCGCCAGCCCAGACAGCCACGCAGGAAGTCTCCCAAACGACCGCCATCACGCTGCCGCCCCTGACGGCCGCCGGAGCAGCGTGGGGCGGCATCCCCCGCTTTGCCCTGCTGCACACCACCATCCCCACCCGACCGCGCGTGGAGGTGATCACGTACACCGTGCAACCAGGGGACACGGTGTTCGGCATCGCCGAGAAGTTCGGCCTGCGCCCGGAAACCATCCTGTGGGGCAACTACGAGGTGCTGCAAGACAACCCCCACGTGCTGCGCCCCGACCAGGTGCTCAACATCCTGCCGGTGGACGGCGTATACCACAAGTGGCGCGAGGGCGAGAACTTCCGTAAGGTAGCACGGTTCTACGGCGTGGACCCCCAGGCGATCATCGAGTGGCCGGGTAACCACCTGCCGCTGGACTTCGACCCGGACAACCCGAACATCGAACCGGGGACATACCTGATCATCCCGGGTGGCTCACGCCCGCTGCGCGACTGGGGCCCGCCGTCCATCGTGCGCACCAACCCCGCCGTCGCCTCGACCTACGGCCCCGGCTTCTGCGGCAAGATCTACGAAGGCGCGGTGGGTACAGGCACGTTCATCTGGCCAACGCCACTGCACTACCTGTCTGGCTACGATTACAACTCGAACATCCACCCCGGCATCGACATCGCCGGCGACTACGGCCACGCGATCTACGCCACCGACGCTGGCGTGGTGGTGTATGCAGGCTGGAGCAATTACGGCTACGGCAACCTGATCGTGATCGACCACGGCAACGGCTGGCAATCGCTCTACGCTCACCTTCAGTCTGTTTATGTGGGCTGCGGCCAGTCGGTCTTCCAGGGCGATGTGATCGGCGAGATGGGCAGCACAGGCAATTCCACCGGTCCGCACCTGCACTTCGAACTGCGGCATTCCCAATGGGGCAAGGTGAACCCCTGGAACTTCCTGCCACCGCCCTGATGCGATGACCCAACTGTCCTTCCTGGCCTGGACGGTGACCGACCTCACCCGCTACCTGCGCGACCTGCTGGAGAGCGACTTCAACCTGCAGGACGTGTGGGTGGAGGGTGAGGTCTCCAATTTCTCCCAGCCCCGTTCGGGGCACGTGTACTTCACGCTCAAGGACGACCGCGCCGCGCTGCGTTGTGTGATGTGGCGCAGCGTGGTGGCGCGCCAGGCATACCTGCCCCGCGATGGCGAGGCCGTGCTGGTGCACGGCAAGGTGAGCGTGTACGAGGCGGGCGGTCAATACCAGTTGTACGCCGACCGCATCCAGCCGGTGGGCACGGGGGCGCTCTTCCAGGCCTTCCTGGAACTCAAAGCGCGCCTGCAGGCCGAAGGACTGTTCGACGAGGACCGCAAGCGTCCGATTCCGGCCTGGCCGCGCCGCATCGGCGTGGTGACCTCACCCACTGGCGCCGCGCTGCGCGACATACTGAACACCATTCGCCGCCGGTATCCGCTGGCCGAGGTGGTGCTCGCCCCCACCTCCGTGCAGGGCATAGAGGCCCCGCCAGGCATCGTGGCTGCGCTGGAGGCGCTGCAGCGCCTCGCCCCGCCCCCCAACGTGATTCTGGTGGCGCGTGGCGGCGGCTCACTGGAAGACCTGTGGGCGTTCAACGACGAGCGCGTGGTGCGCGCAGTGGCCGCCTGCCGCGTGCCGGTGATCAGCGGGGTGGGACACGAGACGGATTTCACGCTGACCGACTTCGCCGCAGACCGACGCGCGCCCACCCCGACCGCCGCCGCCGAACTCGCCACGCCCGACCAGGCCGACCTGCGTGCCACGCTGGCGGAACGCCACGCGCGGCTGATTCGGGCAGTACAACGCGCGCTGGAAGCGGAGCGCATTGCGCTGCACGCCATATACCAGCGGCTGGCGCGACACGCACCGCTCACCCGCATCCGATCCGACCAGCAGCGGCTGGACGAATGGTCACTGCGTATGAAGCGCGCGCTGACCCACCGCGTGACGCTGGAGCGTGCCCGGCTGACCGCCCTGCAATCGCACCTGGACGCGCTCAGCCCGCTGGCCGTGCTCCGACGCGGCTACGCGCTGGTCACCGACGCACAAGGACGGGTGGTGCACAGCGTGCGACAGGTGCGACCCGGCAACCGGCTCTCGGTGCGCGTGCAGGACGGTGCGTTCCCGGCTCAGGTGTTGGAGGAAACCGATGGCGAACGAGAAGCCCGTTGAGGAACTGACCTACGAACAGGCGATGGCCGAACTGGAGGCCGTGGTCGCCGCGCTGGAGGCCAACGAACACACGCTGGAAGAATCCCTGCGGTTGTTCGAGCGCGGCCAGGCGTTGCTGCAACGCTGTGCCGCGCTGCTCGACCAGGCCGAACTCCGCGTGCAGCAACTGGTGGAAGGGAAATTGCAGCCATTCGAGGAAACGTAGCAGTCGAGGTATGGAAAGGGGGAAACCCAACCACGGATGTGCACAGAGGCACACAAATTTCGCCCGCCAGGGCATGACGGGTGCCCATTACGAAGTTGTCTGGAAGCCCCCCTGGGGGGAAGTTTCGGGAGGGGAGGATTCTGCGCCACCCTCAGCCCAGATGCGCCTTAATCGCCTGGGCTAACGCTTCGGTGATGCCCGGCACCTGCTGCAACTCCTCCAGGCTGGCCTGGCGGATGGCATCCAGCGAACCGAAGTGCTGGAGCAGCCGCTTGCGGCGCGTCGGGCCGATGCCGGGCACGGCTTCCAGCGTGGAAGCCAATCCCAATCTGTCACGGCGACGGCGGTGGGCGGTGATGGCAAAACGGTGTGCTTCGTCGCGCAGCCGTTGCAGCAGGTACAGCCCCTGCGAATCGCGCGGCAGGCGCAGCGGCTCGCTTTGCTCCGGCAGGAAGATTTCTTCGTGGCGCTTCGCCAGCCCGGCCACCGGCACCCGCTCACGCAGACCAAAGCGCTCCAGCACGGCCACCGCACGGCTCAACTGCCCCTTGCCGCCGTCCACAATCAGCAGGTCGGGGAGCATCCCAAACGCCTCGTCCTTGCGCTTGCCGGGCGTATCCCCTTGCTCCTGAAGCGCCTGCCAGCGGCGGAAGCGACGCGTGAGCACCTCCTCCATGCTGGCGAAGTCGTCCGGGCCGCTCACCGTGCGGATGTTGAAGCGGCGGTAGAGCGACTTCTTCGGCACACCCTGCACGAAGACCACCATGCTGCCCACCGCCGCCGTGCCCTGGGTGTTCGAGATGTCGTAGCACTCGATGCGGTTCGGCGGGCGCTCCAGGCCGAAGGCGCGTTGCAGGTCGGCCAGCGCCTCGCTCTGACGGTGACGCTCACTCTCCCACTGCCGGCGAAGCATCCGCAGCGTCTCGGCGGCGTTCTGCGCCGCCAGGGCGACGAGTTCCTGCTGCATCCCCTCGCGCGGGATGCGGATTTCCACCGTCTGCTCCCGCTGGCGCAGCCATTGCTGGATGATTTGCATCTCCTCAATCGTTTCGGGGAGCAACACCTCTTCCGGGAGATGGGGCGCTTCGGCGTAAAACTGCTTCAGGAACTCCGCCAGCACCTCGGCGTCCGGCGTATCCTCCGCCCCTTCGAGCAGGAAATATTCCCGCCCGATCAGTTTGCCGCCGCGCACGAAGAAGACCTGCACGCAGGCTTCCCGCTCATCGCGCGCCAGGGCAATCACATCGGAGTCCACGTAATCTGGCGAGACCACCTTCTGCCGCTCCACGATGGTTTCAATCGCCTTGATCTGGTCACGCAACGCCGCCGCGCGTTCGAACTTCAGTTCCTGCGCCGCCTGGCGCATCTCCTGTTGCAGGCGCGCCACAATGGGCTCCGTGCGCCCGGCGAGGAAATCGCACAGGTCGGCAATCATCTGGCGGTAGTCCTCCTGGCTCACCGCACCGATGCAGGGCGCAGCGCACAGGCGGATGTCGTGGTACAGACAGGCGCGCGCATCCTGGCCGGTGATCGTGCGGTCGCAGGTCAGGTAGGGGAAGATGCGCCGCAGCACGTCCAGCGTCTTGTGCACCGCCCACACACTGGTGTAGGGGCCGAAGTAGCGCGAACCGTCCTGCTCCATGCGTCGCGTGACGGTCACTTTGGGGAACGGGTCGCTCCAATGCACCTTGATGTAGGGATACCGCTTGTCGTCCTTCAGCCGCACGTTGTAGCGCGGGCGATGCCGCTTGATCAGGTTCATTTCCAGGATCAGGGCTTCCAGTTCAGAATCCACCACGATCCATTCGATGTCCGCGATGCGGCGCACCATTTGACGCGTCTTGGGGCTGTGCCCTGCACTGCGGTGGAAGTACGAGCGCACACGATGGCGCAGGTTGACCGCCTTGCCCACGTAAATCACCTCACCCTGGGCGTCCTTCATCAGGTAGCACCCAGGTTTGTTGGGAAGCGCGTCCAGCCGCGCCTGCAGATGAGGAGAAACGGACGGGTTGCGGCTCATCGTTTCGATTGTACCAGAAGCCATTTGACGAACCACCGGCGGCGGGATACAATCCCGACATGCCCTACCTGATCGACGGCCACAACCTGATCCCGCACGTGCGCGGGCTGTCGCTCTCTCAGATCGACGACGAGCAGCGGCTGATTGAACGCCTGCAGGCGTTCTGCCATCGGGAGCGCGTCGCGCGGATCGAGGTGTACTTCGACCAGGCGCCGCCGGGGATGAGCGGCACGCGTCGCTTTGGCGCGGTGACGGCGCACTTCGTGCGCCAGGGCACCACCGCCGATCAGGCCATCCGCCGCCATCTGGGACGACTGGGGCGTGAGGCGCGCAACTGGACGGTGGTCACTTCTGACCGCGCGGTGCAGGTTGCGGCACGCGCGGCGCACGCCAGGGTGATCAGCAGCGAAGCCTTCGCCGCCCGCCTGGACGCCCCCGCTTTACCCGACGACGAAGAAAAACCACCCCCAGACGAAGACATCGAAACCTGGCTGCGCCTGTTTGGGGAAGGAGAATAGTCCTCTGCCATGAACAAACGCGTGCTCTCTCCTGAAATCCTGTTCCTCGGCTGCGTGGCGGTGATCGCCGCGCTGGTGTCGATCGGCCCGGCGGAGAAATCGCTGGGCGTGAACGTACGGGTGGTGTACCTGCACGGCGCCTGGGTGTGGACGGCGCTGGCCGGCTTCCTGGCGGCGGCGGGGGCTGGGTTGGCCGCCTTTGCCCTGCGCCGCGAAAGCCTACACCGCTGGTCGCGTGCGCTGGGGCGCACCGGCCTGTTCTTCTGGGTCACCTACCTGCCGATTTCGCTGTGGGCGATGCAGACCAACTGGAACGGCCTGTTCCTGGCCGAACCGCGCTGGCGGCTGGCGTTGACCTTTGCGGTGGTCGGGCTGCTGGCGCAAACCGGCCTGACGCTGATCGAAGACCCGCGCTGGGCTTCAGGTGTGAACATCGGCTACGCGGCGGCGCTGTTGTGGGGCTTGCAGCACACCGAAAAAGTGATGCATCCGCCCTCGCCCATCCTGAGTTCGGATGCAGTGCGCATCCAGGCCTTCTTCGCCCTGCTGATGGTCTTCACCCTGCTGAGTGGCTGGCAGGTGGCACGCTGGTGGCACCGCCGCGAATGCGTCGCCAGTTAGCCCTGTTCACCGCCGTGCGGACGGCCTTCAACACGGCCTACCGCATGGCCTACCCCTTCCTGAGCACGTTCGCGCGCGGCGTGGGCGTCCCGCCGGAGACGCTGGCGCTGGCGTTGACCGCGCGCTCCGTGCTGGGCGCGCTGGGGCCGTTCCTGGCCGCGATTGCCGACCGCGTGGGGCGACGCGCGGGGATGCGCTTCGGCCTGGTATTGTTCGTCGTCGGCCTGGCGCTGGTCTCCCTCTGGCCGACCTTCCCTGCGCTCTTCCTGGCGCTCACCCTGGTCACGCTGGGGAAATACGTCTTCGACCCATCCATGCAGGCCTACCTGGGGGATCGCGTGCGCTACGAGCGGCGCGGCACGGCGATTGCAGTCACCGAGGTTGGCTGGTCGCTAGCCTTCCTGCTGGGGATGCCGCTGGTCGGCTGGGTGATGGGACGCTGGGGCTGGCGCGCACCGTTCCCGCTGTTGGCGGCGGTGGGGGTGCTCGCCCTGCTCGCACTGCAACGCACCGTACCGCCCGACCCGCCCGTGACCGCCGCGCCGCCGTCCGTGCTGCACAACCTGCGGGCAGTGCTCACGCACCCGGCGGCGTGCTTCGGCCTGCTGGTGGGGCTGACGGCCAGCGCCGCAAACGAAGCGGTCAACCTGGTCTTCGGCCTGTGGCTGGAAGATGCCTTTGGGCTGAAACTGCTTGCGCTGGGCGGCGCGGCGGCGGTGATTGGCCTCTCGGAGTTGGGCGGCGAGGCGCTGGTCGGCGGTTTTACCGACCGCATGGGCAAGCGCCGCGCCATCGCCCTGGGGCTGCTGACCAACAGCCTGGCGGCGCTGGCGCTGCCGTTGCTGGGCCGCACCTCGAACGGTGCGCTGCTCGGCCTGTTCCTGTTCTACATCACCTTCGAATTCACCCTGGTAAGCAGCATTCCGCTGATGACCGAAGTGCTGCCCCAGGCGCGCGCCACGGTGATGGCGGCCAACGTGGCCGCGCTCTCGCTGGGGCGGGCGCTTGGCGCGGGCATCGCGCCGCCGCTGTACGCCTTCGGCATCCTGGGGAGCGTGCTCGGCGCGGTGGCGCTCAACCTGATCGCCCTGACTGCGCTCACGCGCGTGGCGGTGCAGCAGCCGTAGAGGATGGTACAATCTCGACAGGAGAAGACCATGCTCGTTCATTCGGCCTCACAATTGCTCACCATCCCCGGCCCGCCGCAGCGCGGGCGCGAGCTGGGGAACCTGGGGATCATCACCGACGGCGCGGTGCTGATCCGCGACGGACGCATTGCAGCGGTCGGCACCTCGGCGGAACTGCTGGCAGCCTACCCCGACGAGGAACGCCTGGACGCCGCCGGACGCGTGGTGATGCCCGGCTTCGTTGACCCGCACACCCACCTGCTCTGGGTTGGCGACCGCGCAGCGGAGTTCGAGATGCGCCTGCAGGGGAAAACCTACCTGGAAATCCTGCAGGCGGGCGGCGGCATCCTGAATACGGTGCGCGCTACACGCGCCGCGACCGTGCCCGACATGGTGGCTGCCACGCTGCCGCGTCTGCAGACAGCCTTCGCCCACGGCACGACCACGGCGGAGGTCAAGACAGGGTATGGCCTGCAAACCGCCGCCGAACTGCGCATGATGGCTGCGCTGCTGGTGCTCGACGAGCGCGCGCCGCTGGACGTCGTCCCGACCTTCCTCGGCGCGCACGCCATCCCGCCCGAATTCCAGGACAACGCCGACGGCTACACCGACCTGATCTGCCACGAGATGCTGCCCCTGCTCCGCGAGTGGTGGGAGAGCAACGGCGGCGACCGCCCGCTGCCGTTCGTGGACGTGTTCTGCGAAACCGGCGCGTTCGACCTGGCGCAATCCCGCCGCATCCTGGAGACCGCCCGCGACCTGGGTTTCCCACTGAAGATTCACGCCGACGAGTTCGACAACCTGGGCGGCGCGGCGCTGGCCGCTTCGCTCGGCGCCGCTTCGGCGGATCATCTGGTAGCGACCCCTGAGGAAGACATCCGCGCACTGGCGCAGTCGGACACGGTGGCCGTAGCACTGCCCTGTACGCCCTTCGGCCTGGCAGAGACGCACTACACCCCCGCCCAACAGATTCTGGACGCCGGCGGCCTGCTCGCCCTGGCGACGGACTGCAACCCCGGCACAGCCTGGTGTGAGAACATACAGTTCGCCATCGCACTGGCCTGCCGCGCCATGAAACTGACGCCCGCGCAGGCCATCGTGGCGGTCACGCTGAACGCCGCCGCCGCCGTGGGCCGTGCCGATCAGATCGGCTCGATCGAGGTCGGCAAACAGGCCGACCTGCTCATCCTGAACGTGCCAGACTACCGACATCTGGGGTATCGCTTCGGCGTCAACCTGGTGCACACGGTCATCAAGCGCGGTGTGAAACACGTCCTGGCACAAGATTGACGCGCCACCAGGAGGAACCATGCTCAACGTGCTGTTGCTCACCTCGCAACCTATCGACCCGTTCGTGCGTATTGTGCTCATCCTGGTCGGCCTGGTGCTGGCCTGGGTGCTGATCAAGTTGCTGCTCCGCCTGGCGATCAAGGTGTTCACCTGCGGCTGCGGAGTGATCGTGCTCATCGGCGTAGTGATGATCGCCGCCGAACTGCTTTCCAAGCGAGGTGGGCCGTGAAGCCGATCTCGCTGGATGAGGCGCGTCGCTGGTATCCCAACGACGCGGTGCACGGCTTCGACCACATTTTGCGCGTGCTGCGCATGGCGGAACGCATCGCCCAGGCGGAAGGTGCCGATCTGGCGATCGTGCGCGCAGCGGCGCTGCTGCACGATGCCGAAGGGAGCGACGGCGAGCTGACGTCCGCTGCGCGGAGCGACCACCACCACGCCTCAGCGGACTTCGCCCGGCGCGTGCTGCGCGAGCACGGCTGGCCGGAAGCGCACATCGCCGCCGTGGAGCACTGCATCCGCGCCCATCGCTTCCGTGACCCGCAGGAACCGCCGCGCACGCTGGAGGCCAAGGTGCTGTTCGACGCAGACAAACTGGACGCGCTCGGCGCGATTGGCGTGGTGCGCGCGCTGGCCTACGCGGTGCAGCACGGCTCGCCGGTGGTGGCGCGCCCGTCCGAGCGCTTCCTGCGCACCGGCGAACGCGAACCGGACGAGCTGCACAGCGCCTACCACGAGTACCTGTTCAAATTGCGACGCCTGCCGGAGCGGTTACACACCTCCACCGCGCGCGCCATCGCCGCGCAACGCATGGCCTTCATGGACACTTTCTTCAACCAGTTACTAGAGGAAACCGGCGTTGACCTCTCGCCAGTTTCGGATACAATGAGCGTATGAACGTTCCCTACGGCCCCATCCTGATCGTCGAGGATGTCGAGCACATCCTGAAATTCCTGGAAGTCACGCTGCGTTTCAAAGGCTATCCCGTGGCCATGGCGCGCAACGGCCAGGAAGCGCTGGAGTACATCGCCAGGGAGCACCCCTCGCTGGTAGTCACGGACATCCTGATGCCCAAACTGGACGGCTACGCGCTGGCCTATCACCTGCGCTCCAATCCGCGCACACAGGACATCCCGATCATCTTCCTCTCCGCGACCTACGTCACCCCGGAGGACAAGGAATTTGCGCTCAGCCTGGGCGCGGTGCGCTTCCTGGAGAAGCCGGTGGACACAGAGGAGTTTCTGCTCACTGTGGCCGAGGTGCTCACGCAGGGGCCGGGCGACCTGCCCCAGCCGCTCGACCGCCGCACCTTCTACGAAGGCTACCGCCAGCGGCTGGAGACCAAGTTGCAGCACAAACTGACCCAGATCACGCGCACCGAGCGCCTGCTGGAGACCCTGCCCGAAGACCAGCGAGCGCCCTTCCAGTCCATGCTCACCGAGGCCTGCATGCACCGCGATGAAATTATGGCCGAATTGCAGACGGTAAACCAGCGCCTGGCCGAACTGGAGGCCGAAAACGCAGCGTTGGAGTCGGATTCCGGGCACGACCCTGACCAGGAGCCCGATTCCGACGACTAGTGCGTTGTTGCCTGTTGACAACGGATTCCGTCCCGCAGGAGACTGCGGGCGTTTTTTTGGAGAAGCGATGAAACCCACCCTGAACGACCTGGAGACCCTGGCGCGGCTTGCGGGCCGCATTTTACGCGAAGGTTACGGTCGGCGACATCAGATTGACTACAAAGGCGTGATCGACCTGGTGACCGAGGTTGACCGGCAATCCGAGGCGCTGCTGCTGAGTGAGATCAGGCACCGCTTTCCCGGCCACCGCGTAGTCGCCGAAGAATCCGGCGGGCTGGACGGCGCAGACGGCGACCTGTGGTTCGTCGATCCGCTGGATGGCACGGTGAACTACGCCCACGGCGTGCCCATCTTCACGGTGTCCATCGCCTACGCCCACCAGGGGAAAGTGCGCCTGGGTGTGGTGTACGACCCGATGCGCGACGAGTGCTTCGCCGCCGAGCGAGGTCGCGGTGCCTGGTTGAACGGTGAACCGATTCGGGTCTCCCCCACCGACGACCTCAACCGCAGCCTGCTGGTGACCGGCTTCCCCTACGACATCCGCACCAATCCGCAGAACAACCTCGACCTGTTCGCCACATTCGCGCTACGCACCCACGGTGTGCGACGGCTGGGGTCTGCGGCGCTTGACCTGTGCTACGTGGCCGCCGGACGATTCGATGGCTACTGGGAAATTCGCCTGAACCCGTGGGACGTGGCCGCCGGCGGGCTGATCGCAGAAGAAGCCGGCGCAAAGGTCACCAACCTGGGTGGCGAGGCGGATTACCTCTCGCCGCCGCAGTCCATCCTGGCCGCGAATCCAATCATCCACGCCCAGATACTCAACGTCATTCAAGAAGTGAAAGGAACAAGGAACGAGTAAGTCCCCCCGATCTCCCTCATGCACATCATGTCGTGGGGCACAACCCATCCCAAGGGCGTTGTGCCCCGCTTTCATTCTAAAGAGACCAGCCCTGTACGAATGGCAAACTTCACCAGTTCGGTGCGAGAATGCAGGTTCAGCTTCGCCATGATGCGTTCGCGGTGACGGGCTACGGTCTTCGGGCTGATGCCCAACCGCTCGCCGACCTGAGAATTGGTCAGTCCTTCCGCTACCAGTTCGAGCACCTGACGCTCGCGTTCAGTGAGCACCTCCAAGCCCGGATGCGGTTCATCCTTTTCCCTGGACAAAGCCGCCCGCTCGCTCAGGCGGCGGTAGTCTTCCAGCAACCAGCGCGCCAGCGAGGGTTGCAGGTAAACATGCCCTGCAGCCACAGCCCGGATAGCGTTGACCAGCTCATCTGGCGCAGCACGCTTGGAAAGGTAACCCGATGCACCAGCGGCCAGCATCTCAAAGAAGTATTGCTTGTCCTCGTGCACGGTGAGCGCCAGCACCGGACACTGGGCACCCATCTCCCGCAACCGTCGTGTGACCTGGATGCCATCCAGCTCCGGCATGGTAATGTCCATCAGGATCACGTCCGGACAGACCTCTGTAGCGACCTGTAAAGCTTCGACACCGCTGGCCGCCTCAGCGACCACGACGATCTCCTCGTGGGTTTCCAGGAAGGTACGCAATCCGGCACGCACCACCTCATGGTCGTCCACCAGCATCACGCGGATGGGTTCTTCCGTCATTCACCTTCCTCCTCGATCGGCTCCAGCCGGGCGGGAAGCCTGGCGCGGATGCGTGTTCCCCGTCCGGGAGCACTGTCCACCTCCAGCGTACCGCCGACTGCTTCCACTCGTTCCTGCATGCCCATTAACCCCCAACTCCACTCCGAACGCGGCTTTTGCTCCAGGTCAAAGCCAACGCCCTGATCACGCACTTCCAATTGTACTTCGTCTTCGCCGAACACAAGGCACACCTCCGCCTGATCCGTGCCCGCGTGGCGCACCACGTTGGTCAGCGCCTCCTGTACGACACGGAAGATCACCGTTTCCAGTGTGGGATCGATCCGTCGGGATGCCTTCTGGACGTTCAGAGCGGTGCGCAAACCGAGGTGGTAGTGCAGGTCTTCAACCAGACACTCCAGCGCGGGGATCAGACCCAGGTCGTCCAGTTGCGCCGGGCGCAGATCGTGCACCAGGTGCTGCAGGCGGCGGGCAACCTGATCGCCCAATGTACGGGCTTGTTGCAGATGATACGTCGCGGCCAGATTGTCCTTCACATGGTTTTGCAAGGCCGCCAGATGCAGGCTGAAGGCGGTCAGCGTCTGGGCAGTCTCGTCGTGCAACTCGCGCGCAATGCGAGCGCGTTCGTCTTCCTGCGCCTGGACGATGCGGCGTAGCAGTTCACGACGCAGCGCCTCGCGGTGCACCAGTTCTCGCAGGCGCGCCTGCTGCGCCTCTTCCATCGCCTGACGGCGCTCCTGCTCGGCAGCCTGAATGGCATGCAACAAACCGAGCGCCATGCCTGCCGCCAACACCGTCCGCACCACTTCCATCCGCATCCGCAGGATCTTCCCAATGCCGATCGCGTTCAACCAATCGGGAGACTGCCAGCGCCCAGGCTGGACAAGCACCTGAGAGAGCGCGTACAACGCAAAGCAGAGCGCCGCCCACAGCAAACCTCGAGCCAGGGACGCGCGATTCTCGGCGATCAGCTCGCGGGCGCGGTGGCGCAGGGCAAACGCCGCCAGCAACGCCCCCGGCGCACCCAGACCGTAGCGCGCCAGACGATCAGCCTGGAGAAGCAAAGCCTCTGGTGGGAGCGGCTTCAGCAACGCAATTCCCAGCAGGACAGCCAGGTAAAAGAAAAGCAACCCAACGCCCACCCAGACGTCCCGCGCAGCGAGGCGGCGCGGCGGGTAGAGCACCTGCACTCCATAGGCCACCAGCGAGAGGAATGAAAGCACCAGCATGCCCACACGTAGCCAGGGTAACCAGGGAGGAAGGAACCAACCCTGCCCCGGCTCCAGTTGCAACGCCAGCTCCACCCACTCGTGCAACCCATGCAATGCACCGAACACCGCCAGCGGCAAGAGGACACGCGCAGCGGCCAACCGGGGCGCGCGTCCCATTTCCAGCCCGAGCAGCGTGCCCAGCAGGACGAACGCCAGCCCGTAGGCCAGATAGATCGCAAACATGGTGGGGGATAAGACGGCTTCCATTTGTACTCATTGTACCCCATTCACAACACAGGAAAATGTGTCAAATGTCCTGCCATCAATAGGACATTTGACCCTCTCATCTATCTTTAATGTCGGGTATGATAGTTGTGGATTGGGTTATTTACCCCATCACCCAAGTGGGTCCTGTTCAAAGGAGGTGAAGTATAACCAGACTTTGACAATCCCTCGAACCACTTTGCACCACAAGTTTTTCGTTGAGAAGGAGAATGCCGTATGAAGACCAAATGGTTCCTGTTCCTTGTGTTACTGGTGGCTGGCGCGCTGGTGTTCAGCGCGTGTGCTGGCCCCCAGGGGCCGGAAGGCCCACAAGGCCCCGCTGGTCCGCCCGGGCCGCAGGGCCCCGCTGGTCCGCCAGGCAAGGACGCCACGGCGGCTCAGCAATACGTTGGCTCCGAGAAGTGTGGCGAATGTCATGAGGCCGAGTACGAGAAGTTCGTGAAGTCCGGCCACCCCTACAAGCTGACCAAGATCGAAAACGGTCAGCCGCCGGAGTATCCCTTTGACGCAATCACTGGCGGCGTGCCCACCCCGCCGGAAGGGTACACCTGGGCCGACATCTCCTACGTGATCGGCGGCTTCGGCTGGAAGGCGCGCTTCCTGGACAAGGAAGGTTACATCATCACCGGGCCCCCGGGCACGCGTGGGGACAAGGCCGCGGCGGAGGGCTACGTCAACCAGTACAACTTCGCCAACGAGGTGGTCGGTAAAGAGGCTGGCTGGGTGCAGTACCACATCGGCGATGAAAAGCCCTACACCTGCGGCACCTGCCACACCACCGGCTACGATCCCGAGGGGCACCAGGATGACCTGCCCGGCATCGTGGGCACCTGGGCCTTCCCTGGCGTCCAGTGCGAAGAGTGCCACGGCCCTGGTAGCCTGCACAGCGAAGACCCCTACGGTGTGCCCGTTGTCGTGGAGCGCGCCTCGCAATTGTGCGGACGCTGCCACCTGCGCGGCGACCCGGCAGAGATCGACGCCAAGGGCGGCTTCGAGAAACACCACGAGCAATACGAAGACCTGCTGAACTCGAAGCACTTCGCGATCTCCTGCGTGACCTGCCACGATCCGCACGCCTCGGCGATCTATGCCGACCCGAACGTCAACCCGAACAAGTCCATTCGCCAGACGTGTGATACCTGCCACTGGCAAAGCGCCAAATACCAGAAGACTGACAAGCACACCGGCGTGCAGTGCTACGAGTGCCACATGCCGCCAATGGCGAAGTCGGCCTGGGGCAATACGGACACCCTCACCGGGGACATCCACTCCCATCAGTTCTCCATCAACACGGATCCCAACGATCCCCAGTTCACCGAGGATGGCAAGTACGTGATGCCATACATCACCCTGGCCTACGCCTGCCAGTGGTGCCACGATGGCGACAAGGCCTCCACGCAGGACCTGACCACCCTGGCCGATATGGCAAAGGGCTACCACATGCCGCCGGTTGAGACCGCGCCGACCACTGAAACTACAACACCGTAGCTCTGGCGGCTACACACCATATGATGCGGGGGGGGCGGGCACACCCCACCCCCCCGCATCTGGTTCCAGGAAAGGTGCCTATGGTGCAAGCAACAAAATCCCGGCTGTGGCTGCTACTGATCCCTCTGCTTCTGGTGGGATTGGGGCGCGTGTCGCAGGCGCGGGCTGAAGGCGAAGGGCCGTTGCCACCGATTCCTCTGCCGACCAGTGTCCCGATGAGCAACGACCAGTGTCTGTCATGCCACATCACACCCTTCATGTATCGCACCCTGCCCGATGGATCGCAGATCAACCTGACGCTGGATCGAATCCTGTTCAACACCTCGGTACACGGGCGAGAAGGGCTGTCCTGCGTGCAGTGTCACACAGAAATCACCGGCTTCCCACATCCGGAGCTCACGGTGGAGAGCCAGCGGGAACTGACCATTCAGTTGAACCGCGCCTGCGCGACCTGTCACGTCGGTGAAGCAGAACGTTACCGACAGGGCGATCATGCCCGCTTGCTGACAGAAGGGAACACAGACGCCGCCGTGTGCTCCGATTGCCACGGAGCACACCACCTGGAGGAATTCGGCGGTGCACGCAGCAAAATCTCAGCCGCATGTCGGCAATGCCATGCCGAGATTTACGATGTGTACCGGGACAGCGTGCACGGCAAAGCGCTGATCGAAGAATTCAACCCGGACGTGCCCACCTGCATAGATTGCCATAGCAACCACGCGAACGCAGGGCCAGCACAGCGGTCCTCTTTCCTCCTGTTCTCTCCGCAGATTTGCGCCCGATGCCATGCGGACGAAGAACTCATGGCGCGCTACGAGATCAACACCAACGTCTTTGAGACTTACGTGGCCGATTTCCATGGCACCACGGTGACCATCTTCGAGCAGATCGCGCCGGATCAGATCGTGAACAAGCCCGTATGTGTGGACTGTCACGGCGTGCACAACATCCTGCCACCTACCGACGAGAACAGCTCGGTGATGAAAGACAACCTGGTGGAGACCTGCCGCCGCTGTCATCCAGAAGCCAATCTGAACTTCCCGGATGCCTGGATGAGCCATTACACACCTGACTGGAAACACACCCCGCTGGTCACGCTGGTGCAGTGGTTCTACAACATCGTGATCCCGCTCACCATCGGTGGGATGACTCTCTTCGTGGTCACCCATGCATGGCGCACCCGCGTCCGTCGCCGAGTGGATACCCGGAAGGAGGGAGGCTCATGAGCGTCCCGGAGAAATTCGAGCGCTTTTCGCCCATTCGACGCTTTGAGCATTGGGTGATGGTGGCCTCGTTCACCGCCCTGGCATTCACTGGCCTGCCGCAGAAGTACATGGACTTGCCGATCTCGCTGGCGGTCCTGCGCGCGGTAGGCGGACTGGAGACCGCACGCGTGATCCACCGCGTGGCCGCGGTGATCTTGATGCTGATCTCCATGGTACACATCGGTTCGGTGCTACACGACTGGTATGTGAAGCGCCTTCGGGCGTCCATCATGCTGGGGAAGCAGGATCTGATCGACGCGATCGAGTATCTGCGCTACAACCTGGGACTGCGTCCCGAACCACCCAAGATGGGTTGGTTCACCTTTGACGAAAAAATCGAATACTGGTCGTTGATGTGGGGCACCCTGATCATGGTGCTGACCGGCTTCTTCCTCTGGAATCCGATCACGGCAGCTCGCCTTTTTCCTGGCGAATGGATCCCGGCAGCCAAGACCGCGCACGGATCCGAGGCGCTGCTGGCGGTACTGGCGATCCTGATCTGGCACACCTACCACGTGCACCTCAAGCACTTCAACAAAAGCATGTTCACCGGTTACTTGACGCGGGAAGAGGTAGCCCAAGAACACCCGCTGGTGCTGGAACACCCACCGCAGCCCGCACCGTTCCCGGCAACCGAGCGGCACAAACGGCAACGCACCTTCCTGGCAGTGTACCTCATCCTGTGTCTGCTGTGGCTGGGCGGGGTGACCTGGTTCGTCACGGTCGAGCAAACGGCGACCAGTGCGCCAGAGCCGATCCCCGACATCGCTCAGGTCGAAGCTTTCGCGCAACTCACCCCCACGCCGCTCCCTCAGCCAGCGAATCTGGAGGAAGCCACCGCCCGTTACGGCACCACCTGGGAGGGCGGCATCGGCGCGTTGCTCAGCAGTAAGTGTGGTCGTTGCCATACGCCGCGCCTGGGT
Source organism: uncultured Anaerolineaceae bacterium (assembly GCA_964435005.1). Classification (GTDB taxonomy): domain Bacteria; phylum Chloroflexota; class Anaerolineae; order Anaerolineales; family DRMV01; genus CAYSXA01. The sequence goes on from CAYSXA010000002.1 coordinate 54,909, forward strand.
GCTCGTCATCTGGATTTAACCACCTACGCCGGCGCACTGGCCGGCGGCGATTCAGGGCCGGCGGTTGTCCCCAACTCCCCTGGCAGCAGCCTGGTGCTGATCTGGCCGAACCTGGAAGACCATCCGGCCCACTTAACCCCGCTGGAACGCGCCGCCGTCTGGAGATGGATCGTTCACGGCGCGCCCGAACGTTGAGCCCCTTCCCCCGGTGCTGACCGAGGCAGGCCGCACCGGGGGAGGACTTTTTAGGAGGAGGACACCATGGCGCTGAAATCACTGTGGGAGGTAATGAAGAAAGGCCAGATCTGGCTGCGCCTGGCGCCGTTCATCGCCCTGGCCGCGATCCTGGCAGTAGTGCTGTATGGCGGTATTTACGCCTGGACGTACACCAACTCAGCGGAATTTTGCGGCAGCACCTGTCACACCATGCCGCCAGAGTACAGCGCCTATCAGCGGTCGCCGCACGCGCGGGTGCAGTGCGTCGAGTGTCATCTAGGGCGCGACATCGTGACCAAACAGTTCACGCGCAAGGCCGGCGACCTGCGGCATGTGCTCGCCACCCTGACGCGCGACTACGAGTTCCCCATCTTCGCCAAAGAGATGCGCCCGGCGCGGGAGACCTGCGAGAAATGTCACTACCCGGAAAAATTCTCAGACGACAGCCTGCGAGAAATCCAGCGTTACCTACCCAACGAGGAGAACGACCACGAAAGCATCTTCCTCATCCTGAAGACAGGCGGCGGGTCGAAGCGCGAGGGGCTGGGCAAAGGGATCCACTGGCACATCGAGAATCCCATCCTTTTCCTGGCCACCGACGAATTGCAGCAAAACATCCCTTACGTGCGGGTGGTGCACGAAGACGGCACGTTCACCGAATACTACGACGTGACCTCAGGGTTCACACCTTACGACGTGGAACGCAAGCCGCTGCAACGCATGGACTGCATCACCTGCCACAACCGGGTGACACACCGCATCCTCGCACCCGATGACGCGGTCGATCAGGCGTTGAGCAAGGGACTACTCCCCAAACTCCCCGACATCCGTCGTCAGGCGGAGAACTGGCTGCGTCAGCCGTTCACTTCGGTAGACGAAGCGCAGGCAACTCTGGCGGAGCAGGTGCCAGCTTTCTATCAGCAACATTACCCTGATGTGAGCGCCGAGGATGTGCAACAGGCCGTCTCTGTGCTGCAAGAGATGTACGCCCGCCTGTACTTCCCGGAACAGAAAACGGACTGGCAAACGCACCCGGACAACCTGGGGCACCGCACATCGCCGGGTTGTTTTCGCTGCCACGACGGCAAACACATGACCGCCACCGGCGAAGCCATTCGACTGGAATGCAACCTGTGCCACTCCGTGCCAGTGATTTCCCAGGAAGGGGAACGGGTGGCCCGAATCGAGATCGTGCGCGGCCCGGAGCCGGTCTCGCACACCCACTCCAGCTGGATCAGCCTGCACGGCCAGGTGCTCGACTCGTCCTGTCAGGAATGTCACCCGCCAGCCAGTCCGGATGTGGATTACATCCAGCTGGAAGGAAAACTGCCCTCGGACGGTTCCTTCTGCGGCAATCCGATGTGTCATGATCGGAACTGGCAATATGCCGCCTTCGATGAGCCCGCCTTGCAGCCGTTATTGGATCAACAACTGTACATCCTGCTGAACACCAGCCCTTACCTGTTGGAAGGCGTGCCGCGCACCTACGAAGGCACCTTCAAGGCAATCTTCGACGGGCGCTGTGTTTTCTGTCACAGCGAGCCGGACGCTAAGGCCGACCTGGACATGAGCACCTACGAAGGCATCCTGAGAGGGGGCAAAAACGGCCCTGGGATCGCACCCGGTGACCTGAAGGCCAGCCTGATCTGGCAACGCCAGACGCGCCGCAAGGCGCACTTCGGTCAGATGCTGGACGACGAATTGGAAGCCCTGCGTGACTGGATTCTGGCCGGCGCGCCGGAAAGATAACCACGTCTACAAAACCGCACAGGGCACAGAGGGTGGTACTCTGTGCCCTGTCTTTATTTTGTCTCCAGCTTGAACGTCCAGGGGACGTCCGGGTCGTAATGGATAATCCGCCGGTCGGGGAAGGCATCCGCCAGCGCGGCGTCGGCGGACGAGCCGCGACTGACAGCAAAGATGAACGGCGTAGTCAGGTAGGGGTCTTCCAGGTCGAGCAGCGCGCCGTACTTCGTCCAGTGATTCGCGTGCACGATGACCAGCGCCGGCGTGAGCGCCCGCGCTTCGGCGGTGCGGAAGGGCATCAGCCGTTCCGCCGAGATGCCGTACAGACCGGCCATGCTCTCCAGGCGAGCAGGGAGATAGCCCACCAGGTTTACCGCAAACAGCAGTGCAAGAAATGCGAAGGTCGCCAGAGGGCGCACCTTGCGCCAGCCACGGCGCGGAGCAGGGACGTCGGTGAGGCGCAGCGGCCACCCCGCCAGCCGCACGAACCCCAGCGCCGTCAGCAGACTGACGCCAAACAGTCCCTCGTAATAGTATCGCGGCCCAAACAGCCATGCTCCCACCCAATAGGCCAGGTACACCACCACCAACGAAAGAGGCACCGACGCGGCCAGCAACACCCTTCGCCAGCGACGGTGGTCGAGCAACCCCGCTGCCAGCGGGATCAGGGTCAACGGCCCCCAGCCGAGCACGTCCCACAAGCCGACCTGCAGGCTGAAGCGCGTGTTCACCCAGGCCTGGTGCAGCGTGTGACCTTCGGGACGCACGCCCACGCCCGGCCCAAAGCCCACCGTGTCATACGGCCACCACAGGGTGTACGGATTCCGGAAAGGGTCTCCGGTCAACGCCCCCTGCCAGACCAGATGGAAGAAAGCCAGCATCAGCGCCAGCGCACCGACCAGCGCTACCCGCCCGCGCACCGCCGGGCGGCGCAGCAGCAGCCACAACCCATGCAGCGCGAAGGGCAACGCCACGCCCACGGCAGTCAACGGGCGGGTGAGCGCCAACAACCCCAACGCCATCCCGGAGACCACCGCCGGCAACCAGGCGTGCACGCCACACCGCTGCCCGTCGGAGGCGTCCAGCCAGCCGATCACGAAGATCAGCGTAAGCGCCAGCCCCCACGGATGCGAGAGCAGTGAACCGCTGTTCATCAGGAAGAAGGGCGAGGTCAGGGTGACCAGCGCGGCGAGCAGCCCGACAGTCTCACCAAACAGTTTTTCCCCCAGGCGGAAAATCAACCACACGGCCAGCCCGCCGAGCAGCGGGTTGACCAGCCAGCGCCACCCCAGGCGCACGCCCAGCGAGAGCAACGCCGGCCAGCCAAGCGGATACTTGCCAAACCGCTGACCCTGGTAGTCCACCACGAACGGCACCATGAAACTTTTGGGGTGCGGCGGCGAAGGGATGGTCAGGTCGCCGTGCGCCAGCGTCCGCGCCTGCCAGACGAAAGCGACCTCGTCTTCAATGTGCGGGATGCGCTCGAACACCCGCGCGGTGACCCAGGCGCCCATCAGGGCGGCGAGGGCGGCGAGGAAGAGGGCAAGCCAGAGCGTTGGTTGGCTGGTTGCCTGGTTATCTGGTTGCACTGGTTGGGTTGGTTGTGCTGGTTGCGGTGGTTGCACTGGTTTCCTGGTTACATTGGTTAGCCTGGTTATGCGCCGATGGCGCGCAGGGCGGCGAGCACGGCGTCGTGCAGGTGGCCGTTGGTGGCGAGCACACCGCGATTGCGCGCCAGCGTGCGCCCGGCGGTGAAATCCAGTGGCTTCCCGTCCAGATCAGTGACGCGTCCGCCGGCCTCCTCCACCACCAGCGAACCGGCGGCCTGATCCCAGATTTTCTCACGATAGTCCGGCTTCTTCGGCGAGAGCAGGCGCACCAGCACCTCGCCGGCGCCAGCGGCCAGCAGCGCGTACTTCGCCTGGCTGTCCATGGGCACCGGGTCGGCCTGCGTGCCCAGCGACTCGGCCAGCGCGCCGACCTGCCCGACGTTCGTGTGCCCGGCTTCCCAGGAACGCAACAGGCGCGCCTGCGCCGGGTCGCGGCGGTCGGAAACGCGCAGGCGGGTGAACGCGGGCGCTTCGGCGGCCAGCGGCGCGTACCAGGTGCCGCCGCCGCGCACGGCGACCACCAGCGAGCCCGCCCCGCCGACCTCAGTGCGACGGGCTTCCACCAGATTGGGGCAACCCAGCACCCCGATCTGCACCTGGCTGTCCTCGATCAGCGCCAGCGCCACGGCGAACTGGTCGCCGCGCAGGAAGCCTTTGGTGCCGTCGATCGGGTCGAGCGTCCAGAAGCGCCCCTGTGGCGCGCCCGCGCCCCGGTCGATCCAAGCACAGACCTGTTCCGCGTCCGCTTGCGGGCGGAATCGCTGCACAAAACGCGTGACCTGTGCCAGCGTCTCCGCCTGAGCCGGGTCGCGCAGCGCGGCGGCGTCTTCCTCGCCAACCAGCGGGTCATTCGGGAACGCCTCGTCCAGCGCGGCGGCGATCAGCGCCTGCGAGGCGAAATCGGCCACCGTGACCGGCGATCGGTCGTCTTTGGTGAGCGCCTGGCCGGCGAGCGCGCTCTGCACCGCGCGCACGGCCAGCGCCGCCTGACGGACGGCGGACAGGGCGAATTGGACTTCGGGAGCGTTCAGCATGGGGGCTTCTCCAAATCTCTCTCCCACCCCTTCCCCCAGTGGGGGAAGGGGTGGGAGGGAGGCTAATGTACCGGCACACCGGTCAGGTCGTAAGGCATGGCGCCGGTGATGCGCACCGGGACGATCTCACCAATGGGCAGGTCGCCCTCCACAATCACCAGCCCGTCGATTTCGGGCGCGTCGCGGTACGATCGCCCCAGCGAGAGGCCATCGCCCTGACCTTCAATCAGCACGTCCAGCGTGCGCCCGACGAACGACTGGTTGATCTCCAGGGAAATGCGCTGCTGACGTTCCATTAGGCGCTCCCAGCGCTCCTGCTTGACCTCCGGCGGGATGGGGTCTCCAAGCGGCTCACTGGCCGTGCCGGGTTCGAACGAAAACTGGAAGGCGCCCACGCGGTCAAAGCGGATGTCTTCGATGAAATCCAGCAGCGCCTGGAACTCTTCTTCGGTCTCGCCGGGATAACCCACGATGAAGGTGGTACGCAGCGCCAGGTTGGGGATGGCGGCGCGCATGGTCTCCAGCGTACGATATACCCAGTCCACATTCGCCGGTCGTCGCATACGGCGCAGCGTTTGCGGATGAGCGTGCTGCAACGGCATATCCAGGTAGGGCACGATCTGCTCGTGGGCAGCCATCACCTCAATCAGGCGCGGCGTGACGTAGCCGGGGTAGGCGTACAGCACGCGAATCCAGTCCACGTCGGGCACGGCCTGCACCAGGTTCTCCAGCAGCACAGCCAGGCCGTCCTTCAACCCCAGGTCATGGCCGTAGTCCGTGGTGTCCTGGGCGATCAGGATAATCTCGCGCACGCCGTGGTCACGCAGCACGCGCGCCTCGTGCAGGATAGCCTCCATCGGGCGGCTGACCAGCGTACCCTTGATGTTCGGGATGGAGCAGAAGGCGCACGGGCGGCGGCAGCCGTCGGCGATCTTCAGGTAAGCACTGGCGCCCTGCACAGCAACGCGCAGCGTATCGCCCTCATCGCGCCCCACGGTGGGCGTCTCCGGCAGGTGATAGATCGGTTCGGGGTGTTTACGCGCCCGCAGTTTGTGGATCACGTCCAGGATGTCCATCCAGCGGCGCGTGCCCAGGACACCGTCCACGCCGGGTACCTGGCGGACGACCTCCGCGCCATACCGCTGGGTAAGACAGCCTGCGGCGATCAGGAACTGGTCTGCGCGCTTGGATTGGGCCAGTTCGCGCAGCACCTGGAGCGACTCCTCGCGCGCCGGGCCGATGAAGCCGCAGGTATTCACGATCAGCACCCCGGCTTCCTCCGGCGTGGCTGTCGGGAGGTAGCCTTCCTGTCCCAGCAACTGCGCCATCGACTCGGAGTCCACCGTGTTCTTGGCGCAACCCAGGGAGACCAGATGAAATGTCTTCTTCATGCAACCTGTATCCTGTAACCTGATTACCTGACACAAAATCATGTGAAGTAAGGGAATGGGCGTAAATTATAGCT
>CAYSXA010000003.1:0-57146 GCA_964435005.1 uncultured Anaerolineaceae bacterium
TCCTCCGGCCTCCCCTTCCGCTTTGCTGTCATTCTACTCAAAATGCTTATAGGAGCACGCCATGAAAGTAGAACTTGAGAATCTGACCAAGCGGTGGGGGAACGTCGTCGGCGCGGAGGGAATCGACCTGGAAATCCGCGACGGCGAGTTCGTGGCCTTCCTGGGGCCTTCCGGCTGCGGCAAGACCACCACGCTGCTGATGATTGCGGGCATCTACAAGCCCACGGAAGGGTACATCAAATTCGACGGGCGGGTGGTGAACCACCTGGCGCCGAAGGATCGCAACATCGGCATGGTCTTCCAGAGTTATGCCCTGTACCCGCACATGACGGTGTTCGAGAATATCGGCTACCCGCTCAAACTCAAGCGCGTCCCGCTGGAGGAGCGCCGCAAGCGGGTACAACGCGTGGCCGACATGATGGGCATCGGGCACCTGCTCGACCGCAAACCGGCGCAACTCTCCGGCGGTCAGCAACAGCGGGTGGCGCTGGGGCGCGCGCTGGTCAAGGAGCCGCAGTTGCTGCTCTTCGATGAGCCGCTCTCCAACCTGGACGCCCGCCTGCGGCTGAGCATGCGCAGCGAAATCAAGCGCCTGCAACTCGACCTGGGCATCACCTCGATTTACGTGACCCATGACCAGGTGGAGGCGATGACCATGGCCGACCGCATCGCGGTGATGAAGGACGGTCACCTGCAGGCCTACGCCCCGCCGGACGAACTCTACGACCGCCCACGCACGCTGTTTGTCGCCAGTTTCATCGGCAACCCGCCGATGAACTTCATGGAGGTGGAAGTCACCCGCGAAGGAGACGGGTATCGCGCGCGGCGCGAGGGCATTGACCTGACCATTCCCGCCGAGCGGGGCGAAAAGGCCGCCGGGCGGGGACGGGTGATTATGGGCATCCGCCCGGAGGACGTGACCCTGGACGAGCAGGGGGACGTGGCCGGAGAAATCTACGTGGTCGAACCGCTGGGCCGGGACGACCTGCTGGTGATACGTATCGGCGACGTGCGCATCAACCTGCTCGCCGACCCGGCGCTGCGGCTGAAAATCGGCCAATCAGTGCGTCTGCGTTTCGACACCCGCAAAGCGCAGTTCTTCGACCCGCAGACGGAGCAATCGCTCCTCTGGCAATGACACGCCCATCCGATTCGCGATTGCCTGTCGGGCCTCCTCTGGAGGCCTTTCCTGTGCGGTAGGGCTGCGATGCATCCCATCGCGCTCTACCGGATATTTTTACAACATGACGGGATTTACGCAATTCCCGGCAAGAATGACCACAAAGCCACGGAGGACACAGAGAAACTTTGGGAAATTCCCAAAGATCACTCGCAGGACTTACGCGCTTGACGGCAAAGGCCAAGGGGAATGTCATTGCGAGCGACCTTCGGGCGCGAAGCAATCTCCAGCGAGCCATCGGAGATCGCTTCGGCGGTCTGCGACCGCCTCGCAAGGACACCTTGGTGTGTGAACTGCGGATGTCCTGTCACTCGGTGAACTCCGTGTCTTTGTGATTTGTACGACCAGGGATTCGTCCTGTAGAGGAATACACCAATGAGCACGAAAACGACCACGCTGGACATTCTGATGATCGGCCACTTCGCCAGAGATCGGGTGGTGGTGGATGGGCACGGCGAGACCACGCCCGGCGGTGCAGTGTACTACGGGAGCATCGCGCTCCGCCGCCTGGGTGTGCGTGTGGGCGTGGTCACGCGCCTGCACCCGCACGACTTTTCGCTGCTGGAGGGGTTAAAGCAAGCAGGCGTGCAGGTCTTCGCCTACCCGGCGCCCGAGACCTCTGGCATCGAGAACATCTACGATTCCCGCGACATGGAACGCCGGGTGTGCCACCCGCTGGGGTTTGCCGGGCCTTTCCAGGCGGACGACATCCCGACGGAGGTGCAGGCGCGCATTTATGCAGTCGTCCCCATCATCGCCGGCGAGGTTGACCTGGCGCTGCTGAAGATGCTGGCCGCGCGCGGCCCGGTGGCGCTGGACGTTCAGGGGTTTGTGCGGGTGCGCCAGGGGAACGATCTGGTCTTCCGCTCCTGGCCGGAGATGGAAGCCGGGTTACGCCACGTGACCTATCTGAAGGTTGACCGCGCCGAGGCGGAATTGCTGACCGGTCTGACCGACCTGGAGGCCGCAGCCCGGCGTCTGGCGGCGTATGGGCCGCGCGAGGTGGTGGTCACCCAGTCTTCCGGGGTGACCGTGTACGCAGACGGTGCGCTGTATCACGCGCCGTTCACACCGCGTTCCCTGGCCGGGCGCACCGGGCGCGGCGATACCTGCTTTGCCGTGTATCTGGGCAAACGGTTGACCGCTCCACCGGAGGAGGCCACCCGGCTCGCAGCGGCGGTGACCACCCTGAAACAGGAACGCCCTGGCCCCTGGCGCGGCACGCTCGCCGAGGCCGAGGCCATCTTACGTCAAGGACATCATTCGGAGGTTTAGATGCGCATCACTTTCCTCGGAACCGGGGCGGCGGAAGGCATCCCCGCCATCAACTGCGACTGCGCGCACTGCACGCGGGCGCGCAAGGAGGATGGTCGGCTTCAGCGCGAGCGCAACGCCATCCTGTTCGAATTACCAGGGTACACCATGCTGGTAGAGGCGCCGCCTGACATCCGCGCGCTGATTAACAAATATGAAGTGCACAACCTGCACGGCATCCTGGCAACCCACGCCGCCTACAGCCACATCGGCGGCATCAAGGAGTTCGAATACTGGCAGTCGCCGCTCGACTTCCTGGCTGAGCCGGCCCTGTTCGAAGTGATTCGCAAGGAGCACTGGACGGATCGCCTGGATTCCATCATGTTCCACATCCCCTACTATCCGGGCGCCGCGCTGTACTTCGGTCAGTTCTCGCTCATCCCCTTTGCCGCCCGGCGGCATTTACCCATCTTCGGCATCTCGATCAAGGTTGGGGACAAACGGGTGGTGTACACCTCCAGCACACCAAACCGCCTGACGAACTACGCGCTGGCACTGATGGAAGGCGCGCACATGCTGATCGTCAACACGCCCACCTTCAAGCCGCCCAAAGACGACCACATCACACTGACCGAGGCGGTGGAACTCCAGCAAAAAGTGGGCGCAGAGCGGCTGGTGCTCACACACATCAACCACCACAACCTGCCCCACGACGAACTGGAGGCATACGTCCGGCAATTCCCGGGCGTGATGGTGGCCTACGACGGGATGGTGCTGGAGGTCTGACATGCGCATCCAGTTTCTGGGCACAGGCGGGGCGGAGGGCATCCCGGCCATGGGGTGTACCTGCGCGCACTGCACGCGCGCGCGCCGCGAGGATGGGCGGCTGGCGCGCCGTCGCAGCGCTGTGCTCTTCGACATTGCAGGCTACACGCTGTTGATGGACACCCCGCCAGACATCCGGGCACTGCTGCAACTCCACGGCGTCCGCTCGGTCAACGGTATCTTCCTGACCCACGAGCACTTCGACCACACCGGCGGGCTGGAGGAGTTCCTGTACTGGCACGAAGAGGTGGATTTGTTCGTCGAACCCCGCGTCTATCAGCGGCTGGTGCGACAGAACTGGGGGGAACGCCTGCGGGAAATCACCTTCCACGTCGCCTTCCGCCCTGGCGTGACCATCCGCTTCGGACACTTCTTCATGACGCCGTTCGAGGTGCGGCACTCCGTTCCCTGCTACGGACTGGCGATCTACGAAGGAGCGCGGCGCGTGGTGCACATGGCCGACACCGGGATTCGCATGAGCAACTACGCCCGTACGCTGGTCGAAGGGGCGGACGTATTGATCGTGAACACGCCGTTTTTCCAGGCGAACGGCGACCACAGCCACCTCAGTGTGGAGGAAGCCATCGCCTTCAAGGAGAAGGTGCATGCCGGCCAGCTGGTGCTCACCCACGCCAATCACTTCAACCTACCCCATGACGAACTGGAGGCATATGTCAGCCAGTTTCCCGGCGTGATCGCCGCCTACGACGGCATGGAAATGGAGGTTTGACCGCCGGCAGATTGAGCCGGACATTCGTGCGCTCCCCTCTTCCACGGGGAGCGCATTGGTGTTGTATAAAAACTTTCTCAGCAAGGGCATGGCGCGCTTGACGGGGCAGTGAAGGGCGTGGTAATATTTGGCAAGGCGCATTATTAGCACTCTCATGGATTGAGTGCTAAATCTTGACTAGACATGAGCAGATTAACCGACCGACAGAAACTCATCCTCGCCCTTGTGGTGCGAGATTACATTGAGACCGCCCGCCCGGTGAGCTCGGGTCGGCTGGTTCGCCGTTACGGGCTGGACATGAGTTCGGCCACGGTACGCAACGAACTGGCCGCGCTCACCGAGGCCGGTTACCTGCGCCAGCCGCACACGTCGGCGGGGCGCGTGCCAACCGAAGAGGGCTACCGCTACTTCGTCGGGCGGCTGATGGGACATCCCAATCTGCCACCGCAAACGCGCCGCACGATAGCCCACCAGTTCTATCAGGCGCGTCCCGACGTGGAAGAGTGGGTACAACTGGCCGCGTCGGTGCTGGCGCAGCAATCGCACGCCGCCTCACTGGTCACCACCCCACACCCGGAACAGGTGCGGCTGAAACACCTGGAACTGATCGCCACGCGTGGACGCCAGGTACTCATGGTGCTGGTGCTCAGCGGCGGCGAGGTGCGGCAGCAGATTCTCACCCTGGCCGAGCCGGTGCCGCAGGAGCAACTCAGCCGCACCGCCGCCGAGATCACCGAGGCCGGGCAAAACCTGGAAGGCGACGACCTGGCCGCACTCGCGCCGCGCTTCGATCCGCTGGGGCAGGACGTGCTCCAGCTGGTGCGCGACGAAATGGCCCGCGCCGAACAGGTGCTCGGCAACGTGTACCGCGACGGCCTGACCAACGTGCTCGCCGAGCCGGAGTTCGCCGAATCCGAAGCCGCGCGCCGTGCCCTGCGCCTCTTTGAGGAGCGAGCGCTGCTCGAAGACCTGATCACACGCACGGTGATGACCACCGACGTGGGCGGCGTGCAGGTGCTGATCGGCGGCGAGGGCACATGGGAGGAACTGCGCGACTGCTCGGTGGTGCTGGCGCGCTACGGCGCGCCTGGCCTGGCGACCGGCATGCTCGGCGTGCTGGGGCCGATCCGCATGGCGTACGGGCGCACGATCTCCACCGTACGCTTCGTCGCCGGCCTGCTCAGCGATCTGGTCGTCGAAACGCTGGCAGAGTAATTTTCCAACAAAGCAAATCCCCCTGCAACGGCGGGGTGAACGGAGTGAACGCACCATGGCTCGCAAGAGGAAAAAGAAGGAACAGGCTCAACAGGACGGGAAAGCGACCCGTGACGAAATGAAGGAAACCCTGGCAGAAACACAGGCTGCGGCGGAAGCCGTGGAAACAGCGGAAGCCGCAGCAGCGGAAACGGCCGCCGCATCAGAGAACACCGCAGAGACGACGGAGGCCCCCGCGCCGACCGCCGAGGAGATAGACGCCTTGCGACAGGAATTGGAGGCCGCGCGCGCAGAGGCGCAGCAAAACCTGGAAGGCTGGCAGCGCGCGCTGGCGGAGTTTCAAAACTACAAGCGACGCATCGAGCGCGACCGGGAAAAGACGCAACAGGAAATCACCGGTCGCGTCCTGGCAAAGCACCTCGAAGTGCTGGACGACCTGGAACTGGCGCTGAAGAACGCTCCCCAGGAAGGCGAAGGCGCGGAATGGGCAAAGGGCATCGAACTGATTTGCCGCAAGCTGCGCCATATCCTGGAGGCCGAGGGCGTGCGCCCCATAGAAGCCGAAGGGCAGTTCTTCGACCACAACCTGCACGAGGCCATCTCTCACGAGGAGGCCGAAGGCTTCGAGAGCGGCCAGATCATCGAAGTGGTTCGACAGGGCTACCTGCTGGGAGATCGGGTACTGCGTCCGGCTCTGGTGCGGGTGGCGCGCTAATTCATCTGGGAGGCAAGCAAAATCATGGGAAAAATTATCGGCATTGACCTGGGCACGACGAACTCTGTGGTCGCCGTGATGGAAGGCGGCGAGCCGGTCGTTATCCCCTCGGCAGAAGGCGAACGCATCGTCCCTTCCATGGTGGCGATCAACAAGAACGGCGAACGTCTGGTGGGGCGCCCGGCCCGTAACCAGGCCATCATGAACGCGGAGAACACGATTTTCTCCATCAAACGCTTCATGGGGCGCAAGTACGATGACCCCGAAGTACAGCGCACCATCCCCAAAGTGCCCTACCAGGTGACCAAAGCACCGAACGGCGACGTGCGCGTGGTGCTGGGCGGACGCGAGTACTCGCCGCCGGAAATCTCGGCCATGATTCTGGCGAAACTGAAGGCCGACGCCGAAGCATACCTCGGCGAGCCGGTCACCCAGGCGGTGATCACCGTGCCGGCCTACTTCAACGACGCACAGCGCAACGCGACGAAGGACGCCGGGCGCATCGCCGGCCTGGAAGTGTTGCGTATCATCAACGAGCCAACCGCTTCTTCGCTGGCCTACGGCCTGGACAAGAAGTCCAACGAGGTCATCGCGGTCTATGACCTGGGCGGCGGCACCTTCGACATTTCTATCCTGGACGTGGGCGAAGGCGTGTTCGAGGTGCGCGCCACCAGCGGCGACACGCACCTCGGCGGCGACGACTTCGACCAGCGCATCATCGACTATCTGGCCGACGAGTTCCAGAAGGAACACGGCATCGACCTGCGGCGGGATCGCCAGGCGCTGCAACGGCTGAAAGAGGCCGCCGAAAAAGCCAAGATCGAACTCTCCAGCGTGCTGCAGACCGAGGTCAACCTCCCCTACATCACCGCCGACGCCAGCGGCCCGAAGCACCTGGTGACCACGCTCACCCGCGCAAAGCTGGAGCAACTGACCGCTGACCTGATCGAGCGCACCATGGAGCCGGTGCGCCAGGCGCTCAAGGACGCCGGGCTGAAGCCCTCGGACGTAGACGAGGTGGTACTGGTCGGCGGCATGACCCGCATGCCCGCCGTCCGCGAGGCGGTGAAGAGTTTCTTCGGCAAAGAGCCGCACAAGGGCGTAAACCCCGACGAGGTGGTCGCCATCGGTGCGGCCATCCAGGCCGGCGTGCTCGGCGGCGAGGTGAAGGACGTGGTGCTGCTGGACGTCACCCCGCTCACCCTGTCCATCGAGACGCTGGGCGGCGTGGCGACCCCGCTGATCGAGCGCAACACGACCATTCCTGTGAAGCGCAGCCAGATTTTCTCCACCGCCACGGATAATCAAACGCAGGTGGAAATCCACGTAGTGCAGGGTGAGCGCCCGATGGCGGCGGACAACAAGTCGCTGGGACGCTTCATCCTGGACGGCATCCCGCCCGCGCCGCGTGGCGTGCCGCAGATTGAGGTAACCTTTGACATCGACGCGAACGGCATCCTGAAGGTCACAGCGAAGGATAAGGCCACCGGGCGCAGCCAGCACATCACCATCCACGCCTCCAGCGGCCTGACCGAGGAAGAGATCGAACGCATGCGCCGCGAGGCGGAACAGCACGCGGAGGAAGACCGCAAGCGCAAAGAACTGATCGAAGCGCGCAACCAGGCGGATTCGCTGATTTATTCCGCAGAGAAGCTGTTGCGCGACCTGGGCGAGAAAGTACCTACCGACCTGAAAAGCCAGGTGGAGCAGGCCGTCCAGGAAACGCGCGATGCACTGAATCAAGACGACGCGGAGGCCATCCGCGCGGCGACCGAGCGGCTGGGACAGGTGCTCCAGCAGGTGGGCGCGAACGCCTATCAGCAGAGCGACCCGGCAGCCGGGAACAGCGAAGCCCCGCCGGACGACGAGGACGTGGTCGAGGGCGAGGTGGCTGATTAGTCCGCAGAGATGACGCAGATGTACGCAGATTTCCCCTTCCCAACCCTCCCCCCGCTGGGGGGGAGGGCGAGGGAGGGAAACAAGGACGAGTAACCCTTTATGAGCCCGCGTGACTATTACGAGGTACTGGGAGTTGACCGCAACGCCTCGAAAGAGGAAATCAAGCGCGCCTTTCGGCGCCTGGCACGGCAGTACCACCCAGATGTAAACAAAGACCCAGACGCCGAAGAGCGTTTCAAAGAAATCAACGAGGCGTACGCCGTGCTCTCGGACGACGAGAAGCGCGCGGCGTATGACCGCTTTGGTCATGCCGGCGTGAACAGCGGCTTTGGAGGGACGGACGCCGGCCCGACCGGTTTCGGCGGCTTTGAGGACTTCGGTTTTGGAAATATCTCCGACATCTTTGAAGAGTTCTTCGGATTCGGCACCGGACGCCGTACTCGCCGGGCGCGTTCCGCGCCTCAACGTGGCGACGACCTGCATTACACCATCCACCTGACGTTTGAAGAAGCCGTCTTCGGCACGGAAAAAGAGGTGGAGATCACACGCGACGAGGTCTGCTCGCGCTGTCATGGCTCCGGTGCAGAGCCGGGCACTTCGCCCACCCGCTGCGCGACCTGTGGCGGCAGCGGTGAGGTGCGCCAGGTTCGCCAGACCATCTTTGGACGCATGGTACAGGTGACCACCTGTCCATCCTGCGGCGGCGCGGGCACAGTGATCACTTCGCCGTGTTCCCAATGCCGCGGGCGCGGTCTGGAGCGCAAGACGGTGCGCAAAGTGGTGCGCATCCCCGCCGGCGTGGACGACGGGATGCAAATCCGCGTGGCTGGCGAAGGGCAGCCGGGGCGCAACGGCGGCCCGCGCGGGCATCTGTACCTCAAGGTGCACGTCCGACCGCACAAATACTTCCGTCGGCGCGGCGACGACATCCTGCTTGACCTGAACATCAACGTGGCACAGGCCGCGCTGGGCGCCGAGGTCGAGGTGCCCACCGTGGACGGCAAGGCCATGTTGAAGATCCCGCCGGGCACGCAGTCCGGCGCGGTCATCCGCATGCGCGGCAAAGGCGTGCCCCGTGTGCACAGCGGCGGGCGCGGCGACCAGTTGGTGATTATCAACGTGGAAGTTCCCAGGCGTCTGACGCCCGAACAGCGCCGTCTGTTCGAAGAGCTGGCACGCAGCCTGGGCAGCGAAGTAAAGCCGTCCCAGCGCAGCTTTTTCGACCATCTGCGCGACATCCTGGGCGGCTAAACCGCACAAGATAACGATCGGCAATCAAGGTGGGGTTCGGAGAAGACGCCGAACCTCACCGGTTTTTTATCCCGCCGACGAAAAAATGCGATATAATACCATCGTATGGAAAAACTCGCGCACGCTTACCTTAAGACGTTCTATGACGACCGGGAGCAGCCTACGCTGACCTCGGTGGCGTATGGCAACGATCTGGATCGCTGGCTGGCGTTTCTGCGCCGCCATCTGGGCCGTGAGCCACAGCCAACGGATCTGACCGTGGAAAACGTCCGCGCCTTTCTGGACGCTGAGGCAAAGGACGGGGTAGCGCTGACCACATTGCGCCGTCGGGTTTCCGTACTGCGCGGCTTGCAGCGCTTTGCTGTGTCGCAGGGGGTGAAGGCCGATACACTCGGACGGCCACGGGATCTGCTCGCCCCCTATCTAAAAGGGAAGTTCCAGCCCGCCTCACCACGCGTTCTGCGAGCAGAGCACGTCACCCAGTTGCGTCAGGCCTTGCGCCGCACACGCATCCCGCTGGCGTTGCGCGACTGGGCGGTGCTCTGTTTGATCCTGGAAACCGGGCTACCGGTGCGCCGCGTCGTGGCCCTGGATCTTTCCGATCTGGACTGGGAAGCACGCCGCATACGCATGCCCCTGTTCGCCGAAGAGATCTGGCTTTCCCTGGAGGAGGCGTACGATCCGCTGAAGGATTACGTCGAAAACGGGCGCCCCGACCTGCTGACCTGGCCGCAGGAGAGCGCCCTGTTCATCAGTCAGGGCGGGCGCCGCCTCAGCCGGCAAAGTCTGTGGCAACTGCTTCGGCACTGGGGGGAAGACGCTGATTTGCCGTTCCGCCTGACGCCTCGCCTGCTCCGTGATACCGCAGCCCTGCGTTTGCTGCAACGGGGTATCCAGGTGAAGCAGGCCGGTCGCCTGCTCGGCCACACCAACCCGCTATCCATGCAGGCAATGGTGCGTCGCCTGAGTGCCGTGGCCAGCGAACACAACGTGCTATATCCCCTGGGAGGAACCCTGGAACGATGAGCGACTACTTCACATTACAGCAAATCGACGAAGTCGCTGACGCCGTTCGGAAGCGCATTTCCACCACCCCGCGAGTCGGGGTGATTTTAGGCTCTGGCCTGGGCGCGCTGGCCGATGCGGTGGATGCCGAAGCGATCATCCCCTACAGCGAACTCCCCCACTGGCCGGTGTCCACGGTGTGGGGGCACGCCGGGCGGCTGATCATCGGGCAACTGGAAGGTCAGCCGGTACTGGTCATGCAGGGGCGCGCCCACTACTACGAAGGTTACACCATGGCGCAGGTCACCCTACCGGTGCGCGTGATGCAGCGCCTGGGTGTGGAGGTCTTGATCGTGACCAACGCCGCCGGTGGCGTGAACCCCGATTTCCAGCCTGGCGACCTGATGCTGATCACCGATCACCTGAACCTGATCGGAATGGCCGGCTTGAATCCGTTGCGCGGCCCGAACCTGGACGAGCTCGGCCCACGCTTCCCCGACATGAGCCGCGCTTATGATCCCGATCTGCTCGTGCTGGCGCGCGCCGTGGCTGCTGAGGAAGGTATCCTGCTTCGGGAGGGCGTGTACGTTTGCCTGGCCGGGCCGTCCTTCGAAACGCCCGCCGATCTGCGCTTCCTGCACATGATCGGCGTGGACGCGGTCGGGATGTCCACCGTGCCCGAAGTGACTGTGGCGCGCCACGGCGGCACGCGCGTGCTGGGCATCTCCGGCATCAGCAACAAGGCCAACCTGGACGGCTCCACCGTGACCACCCACGAAGAGGTGCTGGAAGCCGGACGGGTGATTGTTCCGAAAATGACGGCGCTCATCAGGGGGGTGCTGCGTCGCCTGTAACCTTACAGGTGAAGCATGGGAGAAGCACTCCAGTTTCTTCGCAATTACGAACCATGGATTTATCTGATCATCGGATTAGCGGGGCTCTGGTACAGCAGACGGTTTCTGGTAGCCTGGCGCGCGCTGCGCGAGGCGGTGTTCGGCATCGAACGCGAAGCCGCCCGCGCCCGCCTGCAACAGGCCGCGTTGATGCTGGCGTTGCTGTTTCTACTCGCGCTGGCTGAGTTCACCATGGTCTCCTTTGTGCTACCAGCCGCGGCGGAGGCGTTGCCGTTGCCCGACGCCTCGACCAACGAAGCCATGCTGGCGGCCCCGGTTGTGCCCACCGAAGTCCCCACTGCCACACCGCTACCCACCGTGCAGTCGGACGAATCCGGTTGCGTGGAGGGGCAGATCGCGTTCTCCTCGCCGGAAGCCAACGCAACCGTGAGCGGCACGGTGGAAATCAAAGGGACAGCCGACATCCCCAACTTCGGCTTCTACAAGTACGAGATGGCGCGCCCCGGTGCCGCGCTCTGGCTGACCATCGGCGCCGGACGACAACCGGTGAAAGACGACCTGCTCGGCCGGTGGGACACCACCACCCTGCCGCCCGGCGAGTATATCCTGCGGCTGGTGGTGACGGACACCAACGGCAATGCGATGCCGCCGTGCATGCGCCCTGTGTACGTCACCGCCGCCACCGAACCCTAAACCATGCCCGAAGTGCAAATCCGTCCGGCCATCGCGCACGACATCCCGCGATTGATGGCCTTCGATCATTCCTACACCACCGATCACGTCTGGCAGGTGCAGTTCCACACCGAGGCCGAGGTGATCTCGCTGCAATTGCAGCGAGTGCGCCTGCCGCGCCACGTGCGCGTGGGCTACCCGCGTCCACTGGAAACGCTGCCTGACGACTGGACGCAACGCGCCACACTGCTGGTGGCGTCGATCGAAGAGTCGCTGGTGGGCTACATTGGTCTGGTGCACGCGCCGATGCCCGCCACCGCCTGGATCACCGATTTCGCCGTGGACGCCCCCTACCGCCGACAGGGGATCGGCAAGGCGCTGTTGCTCGCCGCCCAGCAATGGGCGGCGCAACAGGGCTACCGCCGCCTGGCGCTGGAGTTGCAATCCAAGAACCACCCGGCGATCTCGCTGGCGAACCGTATGGGCTACGAATTCTTCGGCTTCGGCGACCGTTACTACCTGAACCAGGACATCGCCTTGTTCTTCGTACGCGCCGTGTGAGACCATGTTGTCGGTGATGATCAGCGTGCTGCGCACCCTGGCCGAAATCCTGACCGCCGGCATCGCGATCACGGCGTTCTCGCTGCTGCTGTACGCCTTCACCTTCAACCTACGGGATCGCGTGGCACGCTCTTTTGCGTTGATCCTGCTGTGCGTGGTGATCGTGTTCAGCGGCGAGGCACTGGGTAGCGCAGCGCGCACCAACGCCGAAGCGACACTCTGGTTCCGCCTGGGGTGGATCGGTCTGGTCTTCCTACCCGCGGCCTACCTGCACTTTTCCGACGCGCTGCTGGAGACCACCGGACGCCCGTCCCGCGGACGGCGGCAACTGCTGGTGCGGCTGTATTACCTCGGCGGAAGCGCCTTCCTGCTGTTGCTGGCGTTCGGCAGGCTGGTGGACGGCTTGAAGCACGCCGCGCCAGCCGCATACCTGGCGCGCACCGCCTGGACGAACCTCTTCCTGTTGTTTTACTGGATCGGTGTGGTCTGGGCGTGGGTAAACTTCTGGCGCGCTTACCGCCGCACACGCACGCGCACCAGCCGTCGGCGGATGATGTATCTGCTGCTGGGGGCGGCGGCGCCCGCCATGGGGTCGTTCCCCTACCTCCTCTACGGCCACACGATCGCCTCAGCGCACCCGATCCTGTTCTGGCTGCTGGCCGTGGGAAGCAACCTGCTCACCGCAGCCCTGCTGGTGGTCATGGCCTACGCCGTGGCCTTTTTCGGCGTCTCCTGGCCGGATCGCGTGGTGCGCAGCCGCCTGTTCCGCTGGCTGCTGCGCGGCCCGGTGACGGCGTCCACCGCGCTGGCCGTGCTCACGCTGACACGCCGTGCTGGCGAGCGCCTGGGCAACCCCTACCCGGCCTCTGCGCCAATTTTGATGGTGGCCACTGTGGTGCTCATGGAGCACCTGATTACCTTGTTCGCGCCGGTGCTGGAAAACTGGGTGCTACAGAGCGGAGACCGGTCTGAACTGGCCCCCCTGCAGGCGCTGGAGGAACGCTTCCTCAGCCGCTCCGACCTGCACCAGTTCCTGGAAGCCATCCTGGCGGCAGTGTGCGATCACATGCAATCGGGCGAAGGCTTCTTCGCATTGATCGAGGCCAATGGCCGCGTGCGTCTGCCGGTGGTCATCGGCAAGTTACAGATCGAGGAAACTTCGCAGGAATTGCAACACCTGATGCAGAACGGCCACACGTCGGGGCTGTTCGTCTGGCGCGACTACTGGCTGATCCCATTACAGGGCACGGTAGAGGGTCAGGAAGTGTTGCTGGGGCTGCTCGGCGTGCGGCGACACTCCCCGGAGCCGCTGGACGAAGACCAGTATCAGACGCTGATATCCCTGGCCGACCGCGCCGCGCTGGCGCTGCAAGACCGACGCACCCAGCAGCAGATGCTGGTACACATGACCGCGCTCACCGAACAGGTGGGAATGATTCAGCAGTTGCGCGCGGCGGCGCGCTACGATGGCCGCGAAGTACTCACACAGCCCGCCGACCTGCCGCCAGAGGCCGACCTGGCGCAATGGGTGCGCGATGCCCTGCGCCATTACTGGGGCGGCCCGGCGTTGACCGAAAGCCCGCTGATGCGGCTGGAGGTAGTGCGACAGGCGCTGGAGAAGCACGAGGGGAGTTCAATCAACGCGCTGCGCGCTATCCTGCGCGAGGCCGTTGAGCGCATCCGTCCAGAGGGCGAGCGCCGCTTCACCGCAGAGTGGTTGCTGTACAATATCCTGGAGATGAAATTCATGGAAGGCCGCAAAGTGCGCGATGTCGCCTTGCGGCTGGCGATGTCGGAGGCCGACCTGTACCGCAAACAGCGGCTGGCAATCGAGGCCGTGGCACGCGAGATTATGGCGATGGAACGCGAAGCCCGACAGGCATCGGAAGGAGCCGTTCAAGATTAATTACAGGCAGATGTGATGGCTTGCAGAAAGGGCTCCCCCCGACCCTCCCCCCTGAGGGGGGAGGAGAAGGCCATCCGGCTCCGCAACGGTAGCCCGCCGTTCACTCGCGGGCGGAGTGCAGACTCATCCGAAGTTAGAGGTAGCCCATGAGCCGACAACCCTGGGAAGACCCCTGGCAACCCGATGAAGCATGGTGGCGGGCGCTGCTGGCGTTCGTCGAGCAGCAACTGCTGAACGAAACGGAACCGCAAGTGGACTGGACGTTGATCGCGCGCTGGCACGCGGAAGATCAAGTGGTGGAACTGCCGGTCACCGGGGTGAATCGCGGCGGGTTGCTGGTCGGGGATCAGCAGGTGCAGGGCTTTGTGCCCTTCTCGCACGTGGTGTCCGCGGGCGACGCGGCGCACCCGCCCACGGAGGCGGACTGCCGGGCGCTGATCGGGCAAACGCTGTGCGTGAAGGTGCTGGAGTTTGATCCGTCGCAAACGCGCGTGGTCTTCTCCGAGCGGGCGGCACAGGCCCAACCGGGCTGCCGCCACCGCCTGTTACAAACTCTGCAACCCGGCCACCGGTACACCGGCACGGTGACGCTGCTCACCGATTTCGGCGCTTTCGTCGATCTCGGCGGACTGGAAGGGTTGATTCACATCTCCGAACTCTCGTGGGGGCGGGTCGGTCACCCCTCGGAAGTGCTGCAGGTGGGGGATCAGGTCGAGGTGCTGGTGCTCAACGTGGACTGGGAACGCAAACGACTGCCGCTCAGCCGCAAGCGGCTGCTGCCCAACCCCTGGGAGGAAAGCGAACGACGGTTCCCCGTAGGCACAGAAGTGACCGGACAGGTGAGCCGCAAGGTGCCGTTCGGCGTGTTCGTGCGGCTGGAAGATGAAATCGAGGGGCTGGCGCACGTTTCCCAGATGGCACTGCCGCTGGAGGCGGTTGAGGTGGGGGATGAAGTGCGCGTTGAAGTGCTACAGGTGGAACCGCAACGACATCGCCTGTCGTTGCGGCTGATTGAGGTGCTGTCTCCCTTACGAGCAATAGCATGAGCGAGCGTATCCCGTCAGAGGAACCCACATCCCGCTCCTGGCAAACCACCCTGCTGGGAATCTGGACGCGCTGGTATCGCTACCTGTGGGATATCGGTGGGTTATTGGTCGTCGCCCTGGCGCTGGTGTGGCTGCTGGGGCTGTTCGGGCTGTCGCAGGGCGTGGTGGTGGATCGGCTGGCGGGCTTCGCGCGGCGCTGGCTGGGATATGCCGCGCCACTTTTGCCGCTCACCCTGGGCGTGCTGGGGATGCTGATGCTGCGCTGGCGCACCGGCCTGCCCTCGATACGCTGGGGACGCGTGCTCGCGCTGGAACTCGCCGCGCTCGCCGGGCTGGGGCTGCTCTCCGTGATGGGGGGCACCTCGCTCCCGCGCGCTGAGACCGGCCTGGACGGCGGACTGATCGGCTGGGGGCTGGCCGAGGCGCTGCGCCTGGCGCTGGGCGGGCTGCTGCGCACACTGACACTGCTCGGCGTGCTCGTGATCGGTCTGGTCTTCGGCCTGGGGCTGACCGCGCGGCTGGCTTCCTGGGCACAACGCCAGCTCGGCGGCGAGGCGCTCGACGAGGAAGCAGCGGACGCCATCAGCGTCGCCCCGATCGCCGAAACCGCCCCGCCCGTCCGCACGAAGCGCAAGCCACGGATGAAAGACCTGCCGCCGGAGTATCGCAAGCGCTTCCGTGTGGAAAAGGAGAACGGCGACGAGCAACCCGCGCCGCCCCGACCAGAGCACCTGCCCCCTCTGACGCTGCTCCAGAAAGAACGCGCCAGCCGCCCGGACGAAGGGCACATCAACCTGATGGCCGGCCTGATCGAGAAGACGCTGGCCGAGTTCGGCATCCCGGCGCGGGTGGTCGGATTCCAGGTCGGCCCGACGGTGACTCAGTTCGCCGTCGAGCCGGGGTACCTGGAAAAGGGGCCAGAGGCGGAGAAGAAGCAAAAGGTGCGCGTGGCGCAGATCGCCGCGCTGCGGCGCGACCTGGCGCTGGCGCTCTCCGCCACGCGGTTGCGCATTCAGGCGCCGGTTCCCGGTCGGCCTTACGTGGGCATTGAGGTGCCCAACGTGAAGGCGTCCAAAGTCCGGCTGCGCCCCATACTGGAGAGCAAAGCGTTCCACCGGTTGGAATCCCCGCTGGCGATTGCCCTGGGGCGCGATGTCTCCGGTGAGCCGCTGGTGGCCGACCTGAGCAAGATGCCCCACCTGTTGATCGCAGGCACCACCGGTTCGGGCAAATCTGTGTGCATTTCGGCGATCACCACCTGTCTGGTGATGAACAACACCCCGCACGACCTGCGACTGGTGCTGGTCGACCCCAAGAAAGTGGAGCTGGTGCGCTTCAACGGGCTGCCGCACCTGTACGGCAAAGTGGAGACCGACCTGGAGCGCATTGCGGGGGTGTTGCAGTGGGCGGTGGCCGAGATGGATCACCGCTACAAGCTGCTGGAGGAGCTGCGCGCCCGCGACATCGCCTCGTACAACCGCAAGGCGCGTCGCCGCAAGGGGATCGACCCGCTGCCGCGCATCGTCATCGTGATCGACGAGCTGGCCGACCTGATGATGATTGCGCCGGACGAGACCGAAGCAGCGCTGGTGCGCCTGGCCCAAATGGCGCGCGCCATTGGCATCCACCTGGTGGTCGCCACCCAGCGCCCCAGCACGGACGTGGTCACCGGGCTGATCAAGGCGAACTTCCCGGCACGCATTGCCTTCGCCACGGCGTCGTCCGTGGATTCGCGCGTGATCCTGGACACGCCGGGCGCTGAACATCTGCTGGGGCGCGGCGACATGCTCTTCCTGCCGCCGGACGCCGCTGGCCCGATCCGCGCCCAGGGCGTGTGGGTGAGCGACCGCGAAGTAGAGAAAGTGATCGAATACTGGCAACGCGTGGCCGACCAGATCGACGCCATGCCTCCGTGGGAAGAGGTGCTCGCGCGACGCGAGGTCGAAGCCCGGCGTGACGACCTGGTGATCCGCGCCATTGAGATCGTACAGAAAACACAGCGCGCCAGCGCTTCCATGCTGCAACGGCGGTTGCGGATCGGCTACCCGCGTGCGGCACGGCTGATCGATGAACTGGAAGAACTCGGCGTGGTTGGCCCGGTCGAACAAGGGAAACGCGACCGCGAGGTGCTGATCGGGCCGGAGGACGATTTGGGGGACTTTCTGCAATAGGAGAAGTGCTCCTGCAACCGCCTGGCGACTTCCGCCGGGTGCTCCAGGGGGAGGAGGTGCGTGGCGCGCTGGATCGTATCCACCGCAATCTGCGGATTCTTCCGCGCGATCAGGCGAACGGCGGCGAGCGGGAAGGCATCCGTCTCCACGCCACGCAGAATGCGCGTGGGGACACGCAACGCAGACAAGCCATGCCAGAGCTCCATATCCCGCCAGATACCCGCGCTGTAGATCTGGATCTCCCACTCCTTGCTCTGGCACAAGCGCCAGCCGTCACCATCCGGGCACAGAATGCCCTGGATGTAAGCCCGCAAAGCCCGGTCACTGAGGTAGCGGAACACCGGCTTGCGACGATACTCCTGGAAGAGCCGCTCCAGGTCGTCAAAGCGGGCACGCCGCCGGCTGGCGGCACGGATCTGGGGAATCAAGTGGAGCAAGCGCAGGACGCGCAGCAGGCGGAAGAAACGGATAAATGCCGGCGGGAACAAAACGGGGTCCAGGAGCGCGATGCGGGCGAAGCGCTCCGGTTGCCAGAGCGCCGCGCGCAGCGTGGCCGTCGCGCCGACGGAATGTCCGGTACAGAAAACCGGGCCGGCGAATCCCCGCTGATCGAGGAAGGTGAGCAGGTCTTCGGTGATCACGCGCCAGTCAGGCACGGACTGTGGGTCGCTACCCGGCCAGAGCGGGCGCAGGTGCATCGCGAAGACCCGGTAACCACGCGCCAGCGTGGAAAGCAGCGGGCGATAGCAGGCCGGCGGCATGCCGTTGGCATGCAGGAAGACCAGCGGCGGGCCATCCTCGCCATAGAGGGTGAAGGGGATAGAAGCGGGAACCACGGCTCGAAGTCTCGTCCAAATGGATGTGTCGTTGGTATCAAAAAGCACGCAGGAGCCCTGCTGCGCGACCGGATTATACCGCACGGCCCGGGACACAAATGCTTGACACCCCCCTCATCTCGCGGTAGCATGGGTGCAACGTAAGAAAACGGCGGTTTGACCGCTCTGAAAGGAAGGTGCTTTTCTGTGGAACAGGGACACACGGTGCAGCAGAAGTCGATGAGCTTCACCGACGTGATGCGGGTACGCTTCAAAGGCATACTCGACCCGCTGGGCGCGTTCTTCAACCGCCTGGGCATCCCGCCGAACACCATGACCATCCTGGGGCTGGCGGGCAATGCGGTGGGCGCCGCCTTTCTGGCACGCGGCGATTTCCTGATTGGCGGGTTGTTCATCCTGGGCAGCGGCCCATTCGACGCGCTCGACGGCACCATGGCCCGCCTGCTGGGCAAGGACGGCGCGTTTGGTGCGTTCGTGGATTCGGTCACCGACCGCTACTCGGAGCTGGTGATCTTCGGCGGCCTGCTGATGCAGGCCGTGCATCAGGGAAACTGGCGGCACGTGCTGCTGGTCTATCTGGCCGCAGCAGGGTCGATTCTGGTCTCCTACGTCCGCGCGCGAGCGGAGAGCCTGGACTACAGCGCCAAAGTCGGCATCCTCACCCGCCTGGAACGCTACCTGGTGCTTGCCCCTTCCCTGGTGCTCGGCTACCCCTGGGTCGGCGTGGGCATCATCGCGGTGCTGGCAAACGTCACCGCGCTGCAACGCATCCGTTACGTCCGCCGTCAGGCCTACGGTCTGGACAAGTAATCCACCTTCACATATCCCGGAGCAACCATGACCTTTTCCATTGGCCCTCTGACCATCCACGTGTACGGCATCATCCTGATGCTGGGCGCCGTCGCCGGCGCCACGCTGGCCTCCTACGAAGCCAAACGGCGCGGCGAGAACCCCGACCTTGTCTGGGACGGGCTGCTGTGGGCGCTGATCGGCGGGGTGATCGGCGCACGCGTGTGGCACATCCTCACCCCGCCGCAGTCCATGATTGAGATGGGCATCACCACTCGCTATTACCTGACCCACCCGCTGGACGCCATCGCAATCTGGAAAGGGGGGCTGGGCATCCCCGGCGCGGTACTCGGCGGGATGCTGGGCATGTGGCTGTTCACCCGCCGCAACGGGCTGCGCTTCGGACTGTGGGCCGACATCGCCGCGCCCGGCCTGGCGCTGGGACAGGCCATCGGTCGTTGGGGAAACTTCGTCAACCAGGAGCTGTACGGGGCACCGACCGATCTTCCCTGGGCGATTCATATCGACCCCCAGTATCGGTTACCGGGGTTCGAGCAATACACCACCTACCACCCGTTGTTCCTGTACGAATCGCTCTGGAACCTGCTGAACATGGCGGCGCTGTTGTTCATCGCCCGACGCTTCCGTGATCGGCTGCGCGCCGGCGACGTCTTCCTGGCCTACCTGATCATCTACCCGGTGGGACGGTTCTTCCTTGAATTCCTCCGCCTGGACATTTCTCCGGTCAGCGGGTTGAACGTAAACCAGACGCTCATGGGCACCACCGCCATCCTGGCCGCACTGGCGCTATTCTGGCGACACCGCCGCCGATGAACACGCAACCGACACGGCGGGCCTGGATTGCAGGCTCGCCGTGTTCGTTTTAAGATCACACACCGTTTATCCTATTTCCTCTCGCTCAAAAAACGAGTATGATAGGAACGAGATGATCCGAACCGAGAACCTGGGCAAGCGTTTCGACGATTTCTGGGCCGTGCGCGACCTGACGCTCACGGTGCGCGCCGGTGAGGTGCTCGCGCTGTTGGGGCCGAACGGTGCGGGGAAAACCACCACCGTGCGTATGCTCACTTCCGTGCTGCGCCCCACGACCGGGCGCGCCTGGGTGGCGGGTTATGACGTGGTGGCCCAGCCCGCACAGGTGCGTGCCTCGGTGGGCGTGCTCACCGAGCACCACGGGCTGTACAACCGCATGCCGGCCATCGAGTATCTGGATTTCTTCGCCCAGTTATACCGCCTGGACAGGGCCACCCGCCGCGCGCGCATCGCCCACTGGCTGGAAGTCTTCGGGCTGGCGGCGTTCGCCCACCAGCGCATCGGGGAGTTCTCCAAGGGAATGCGGCAAAAGCTGGCACTGGCACGCGCGTTAATCCACGAGCCGCCGGTGCTGCTGCTCGACGAGCCGACCTCAGCCATGGATCCGGAGAGCGCCCGCCTGGTGCGCGACGCCATCCAGCAACTGCGCTCACAGGAACGCGCGGTGGTGATCTGCACGCACAACCTGGTGGAAGCGGAAGCGCTGGCCGACCGCATAGCGATCATCCGGCGGGGGCGCATCGTGGCCCTGGGCACAACCGCCGAACTGGCGCAGCGTTACCTCGGCCCACCGGAATATCGCCTGACGCTTGGAGGGACCCTGAACGGCCAGCTCCCGGACTTGCCATCCGCCGCAACCGTGCGCGCAACCGGCGACTGCTGGATCCAGTACGCCACGACTGCGGCGGAGCAGGTCAACCCCCAGGTGGTGCAGGCGGTGGTCGCGCAGGGCTGGCCAGTCATACAGCTGGAGCAGGTGCCGCACACGCTGGAACAGGTCTATCTGCGCGTAATGCAACGCGCCGCGGAGGAGGAAGCGCGTGACGGTTGACCTGTATCCTGCCTGGGTGGTGGCGCGGCGCGAGTTGCGCGACCAGTTCCGCGACTGGCGCATCATGGTGCCGATCATCGGCCTCACGTTGTTCTTCCCGGCGCTGATGAACTTCACCGCCGCCCGCATCGTGGGGTTTGTGGAACGACACGGCGCGCCGATCATCGGCCAGCGGCTGATCCCCTTCCTGCTGATGATCGTGGGCTTCTTCCCCATCTCCATTTCGCTGGTGATCGCGCTGGAGAGCTTCGTCGGCGAGAAGGAACGGCGCAGCATCGAGCCGTTGCTCTCCAGTCCGCTGGAAGACTGGCAACTGTACCTGGGCAAACTCGTGGCCTCTACCGTACCGCCGCTGACCGCGAGCTTCCTGGGCATCCTGGTGTATCTGATCGCTGTGTACCATCAGGTCGGGTGGAAGCCGGAACCCGCATTGCTGTTCCAGATCGTGACGCTCACCGTGGTGCAGGCGCTGTTGATGGTCAGCGGAGCGGTGGTGGTTTCCACGCAAGCCACCTCGACGCGCGCGGCCAACCTGCTCGCTTCGTTGATCATCATCCCGGTCGCTTTCCTGATCCAATGGGAAAGCCTGGTGATGTTCTGGGGGCGGTACGACACGCTGTGGTGGGTGGTCTTCGGGCTGCTCGTGGTCACCGGTCTGCTGGTGCGGATGGGGGTGGTACACTTTAACCGCGAAGAACTGCTGGGACGCGAGATGGACGTGCTTGACCTGCGCGGTAGCGCGCGGCGCTTCTGGAGAGTCTTTCGAGGCGAAGCACGCTCGGTGCACGACTGGTATCGCCTGCAGGTGATCCCGGCACTGCGCGCACTGCGCCTGCCGATCCTGGCCATGTCAATCCTGCTGCTCGCAGCCGTCTGGATCGGGATCGGCCTGGCACAGAAATTCGCCCTGCCCACGGAAGCGCTCGATCTCGAACGGTTGCACGAGGGGATGATCGGCATGCAGCGCAGCTTCTCGCTGCTGCACACCCAGGGCGTACTGCTGGTCTGGCTGATTAATATCCGCGCGATCCTGCTCGCCAGTCTGGCCGGATGGCTCTCGTTCGGCGTGGCCGGCGTGGGGCTGCTGATGATGCCCCTGGCCCTGACCGGCTACTTCATGGCGACGCTGGCACGGGTGGGCATCCCGCCGCTCACCTTCCTGGCCGCGCTGATCCTGCCGCATGGGATCGTGGAGATTCCGACAGCGATCATCGCGGGGGCAGCCATCCTGCGCCTGGGAGCGCAACTGGTCACGCCGGGGCGCGAACACACCATCGGCGACATCTGGTTGCACGCGCTGGCGGACTGGGCGAAGGTCATCCTGGGGTTGGTCATCCCCCTGTTGCTGATCGCAGCAGCGCTGGAAGTGTTGCTCACGCCACACGTGGCGCTGGCATTGTTGCAATGAGGAGAAACTCATGAAACTGATCATTCTCGGTTCGTCCAACGCCATCCCGGACGAAAAGCACGAGAACACGCACATGGTGCTGCTGGGGGGACAGCGCACGGTGCTGATTGATTGCGTAGGCACCCCCACAGTGCGACTGAAACAAGTCGGCGTGGATCCACGAGAGGTCACCGATCTTATCCTGACGCACTTTCACCCCGATCACGTTTCGGGCGTCCCCCTGCTGCTGATGAACATGTGGCTGATGGGGCGCAAGCGCCCGCTGCACATCTACGGCCTGCACTACACGCTGGATTGCCTTGAAGACCTGATGGGGTTCTACGGCTGGCAAGAGTGGCCTTCGTTCTTCCCGGTGGGCTTTACGCGATTGCCGGAGTCGGAGATGACGCCGGTGATTGAGGAAGAAGACTTCCGCATCCTCTCCTCACCCGTGCGGCACATGATTCCGACCCTCGGCCTGCGCATCGAGGTCTTGCAGTCGAAGCGCGTTCTGGCGTACTCGTGCGACACCGAACCCTGCCCGGCTGTGGTGGAACTGGCGCGCGGTGCGGACTGGCTGATCCATGAGGCAACCGGCGCGACATTCGGCCATTCCTCGCCGGCGCAGGCCGCAACCATCGCCGCCGAGGCAGGTGTGAAGCGGCTGCTGCTGATTCATTACCCGACGGGCGAGTACGCGCAACCGGGCTGGGTGGAACAGGCGCAACAACACTTCAACGGGCCAGTTGCGCTGGCCGAAGACTTCATGGAGATCAGGCTGGGAGAATAGGGAACCGACGAGCCGGGTTTACCACCCTTCGATGAACGTTTCCCACTCGCGGTATGTATCCAGATAAGGCGCAAAACGGTAACGCGCGGACATCGTGGGAGCTTTGGGCTGGCGCAACAGGCGCATACCGGTCTGGGAGAGCGGACGGCCACCTTTGCGATGGTTGCACTCTGCGCAGGCCGTGACCAGGTTTTCCCAACTCACCGTGCCACCCAGCCGCTTGGGGATCACGTGGTCAATGGTCAGGCGCACGCCACGCCGACCGCAGTACTGACAGGTATAGTTATCCCGCCGAAAGATTTCCCGGCGGGAGAGTTTGACCGGCTGGCGGGGAAGGGGCACCATGTGAGCCAGGCGGATGACGGATGGGCGTGGAAAACTCCAGCTAACGGTGCGAATTTCACCGCGTCCATTGAGCACCAACGTGGCTTTGCCGGTCAGGATCAGGACGATCGCCCGGCGGGTGCTGCACACGTTGATTGGCTCGTAATTCGCGTTGAGTACCAGAACCGGTGTGTGCATGCCGGTGCGCCTTTCTGCTTCCCGCTGAATTATAGCACGGCTTTACGGGCAGGCGGCATCATAATAAAAAAGACCTGACAGCGGACTGTCAGGTCTTTTGCATACTTCGTGTGCGTTACGATTTCTGCACCGCAATGTCCAGGTAATCCTGCTTGATCGAGGCATCTGGCGATGCACCTAGCAGGGCAAGCAGGTCGGCGGCGATGGCCGCTTTGCGCTCAGCGTCGCGGCGGCTCCAGGTGCGGCTCTTAATCTCCAGGAACGTGCCGGTGACCGGCTTTTCGATACGATCCACGTTGATGTAAAACCCGGTGTCCTGGTAGCGCACCTTCCAGCGCCGGCGGTCTTTCTGAATGAACATCTCGCTCTGCGGCTTGAAGTATTCCCGGTAGAAGCGCAAACTGTGCGTGGCCTGCGCGAGAAAACGGCTACGCGAAAGAAGCACAGTGTGCGGAAACTCGCGCTCGTGCGCCGGGCCGATCAACGTCAACCGGTAACGCACCTGTTCGACCTCACCCTTCTCGCCGATGAACTCGTCCTCGCGGTAGCGCAACCGCATGCCCTCCAGCGGCGCGAACAGGAAGTAGGTGTCGTACTCGCGATAATGCCGGCGATACACGACCTGGATGTCGGGATGCGCTTCAAGCGCGGCGATCACGGCGTCGGGGTTCTCGATGGGAACTTTGACCTGCACCTCGAAGCTTTCTTCTTCGGTGGCGCGTTCGATGGCAATCAACTTTGAGAGCACGGACTGCTCGCGCTGAATCAGGAAGGTGTCGATGCGGCGAGCATAGTCTTCCGCCTGAGCCAGCAGGGCGCTCTCGTCCAGTGTAAGCAGACGCCGGTCGCGCATCAGCCAGCGCCCGTTGACCATCACATCAGTCACATCGGTGGACTTGGCCGCGTACACCAGTTGAGCGTAGATACCTTCCGGGTCGCGCTCAAAGCGCGGCGCGTTGTGCAGCGGGGTGATGTCCACCAGGATGAGGTCGGCGCGCTTGCCGGTCTCCAGCGAACCAGTGAGGTGGCCGAGGTGCATGGCCTGGGCACCGATGCGGGTAGCCATCGCCAGCGCAGTGCGAGCGGGCACAGCAGTCGGATCACCCGAAGCACCCTTTGCCAGCAACGCCGCCAGCCGCACTTCTTCGAACATGTCCAGGTCGTTGTTCGAGGCCGGGCCATCCGTGCCGATACCCACGTTCACGCCCACTTCCAGCATCTTCGGCACAGGCGCAATGCCAGAGGCCAGTTTCAGATTGGATGACGGGTTGTGCGCCACGCCCGCGCCGTGGTGCAGCAGGGTACGCATCTCGCCCTCGTCGATGTGCACGCAGTGCGCGGCGAGCACTTTGGCGTCAAAGAGATGCTGTTTCTTCACATAAGGAATGACCGGCATCCCCTGCGCGGAACGCATGTTCTCCACTTCTTGCGCGGTCTCAGAAAGGTGGGTATGCAGCGGCACGTCGAACTCGGCGGCCAGCGCAGCGGTGGCGCGCAAGATTTCGTCGGTGCAGGTGTAGGGCGCGTGCGGCGCGACCGAGGGCACGATCAGCGGGTGGTCTTTCCAGCACTGGATGAAGTCGCGCGCGTAGGCCAGCGATTCTTCGTAGGATTGGGCGTCCGGCGCGGGGAACTTGAGCACGGTCTGGGCGCACAACGCACGTAAACCGACCTCGGCGGTGGCCCGTGCCACGTCTTCTTCGAAGTAGTACATATCGGCGAAGGTGGTCACGCCGGTGCGGATCAGTTCGGCGCAGGCAAGCAGCGTGCCCAGCCGTACGAAGTCCGGCGAGACGAATTCGCGTTCCACAGGCATCATGTAGCCCAGCAGCCACACGTCCAGTCGCAGGTCGTCCGCCAGGCCGCGCAGCAGGGTCATCGGCACATGCGTGTGGGCGTTCACCAGGCCGGGCATGAGCACCTTGCCGCCGCAGTCCACGGTCTCGGCGGCGGTGTAAGCGGCGAGAACTTCTTCCGCCGGCCCGACCGCCACAATGGAATCCCTCTGCACCGCCACAGCGCCGGGCTCAAAAATGTGGAATTCCTCGTCCATCGTCAGGACGATGGCGTTGGTGAGCAACAAGTCCACAGAATGGGTCATACAGCACCTCGGGTGAGGAAAAGCCTTACCTTCCTCCCCTCCCTCCAATGGGGGAGGACCAGGGAAAGAGGAGATTTCGCCGATTATACCGCAAGCAGGCGGCGAAGGTAATTCAACGCCAGCGCGACCGCCCAGCGTGGGGCATTGCGTGGCGCGCCGCCGTAGGTGCGCGTTTTGCGAATTTCCTGGTCGGGGGTAATCAGCACCAGGTGGACGGTTTGTTGCATCTCGCCGGGGACGAGCAACGCACCCAGAGCACACTCCGTACCGCGTTGGCCTTTCAGCGCGTGGGTGTGCAGGCGCAACGCATCGGCATCCGCGGCGGGAGCGACCACCTCGCCGCCCAGGAAAGCCGGGTGGTCGGCCAGGCGTTGCAACAGCGCCCCGCCCAGGCCACCTTCCACGGCGGTCAGCCGCCAGCCGCGCACGGCGAGCGCGTCGAGCACCACGCCCTCCAGCGTGTCTTCGTCCGCGCCATATACCCAGTCGCCCAGGCGTTCGCGTAACTGGGCTTCCACAGCGGCGATCATGGCTTCGGCTGCTTCCAGGCTGTCGGCTTTCGCGGTGATGCGCACGTCCACCTGCGCCGGATGCGCGGCCAGCCCCACAGTCGGGTTGCTCATCTGCTCCAGGTCGGCGATGATTTCGTCAATCTGCGATTCGCCCACGCCAGCGGTGTGTAGCACGCGGGCGCGAATCACGCCGCGCAGGTCGTAGCGCTCGCGCAGGTAGGGCAGCACCGCGTGCTCCAGCAAGTGTTCCATCTCGCGCGGCACGCCGGGCAAAGAAATCACCACGCCGTCCTCGGTCTCCACAATGAAGGACGGCGCCGTGCCGACCGGGTTCTCCAACGCCAGCGAGCCTTGCGGCACGTAGGCCTGGCGGCGGTTGTTCTCTGTGGGCATCTTGCCGTAGCGGGAGAATCGCTCCACAATCTGTTCCCAGAGGTCAGGGCGGAACTCCAGCGAACGCCCCACGGCCAGGGCAATCGCCTCACGGGTGGGATCGTCCACTGTGGGACCCAGGCCGCCAGTGGTAATCACAATCTCCGCGCGGGCGAGCGCTTCGCGCACCACTTCAGCGATGCGCTCCACGTTGTCGCCCACGGTGTGCGTGCGGTACAGGTCAACGCCCGCGTCACGCAGCGTGCGGGCGATATAATGCGAGTTCGTGTCCACAATCTCGCCGAGCAGCAGTTCGGTTCCAATGGTGATGATTTCAGCAACGGGCATGAGTTGGTCGGGTTGGTCTAATTAGTCGAATTGGTCGGGATGGTCTAATTGGTCAGGGTGCCAGGGCTGATCAGGCTGGCGGCTGGTCAATTGTACCGCAAACAGGATCGTCCATCGCCGTCGGGGGAAGCCCTTTATCCAACCTCAGACCACCCCGACCACTCAGGCCCTCAGACCAACCGACCAATCAGACCACATTATATTCGCGGATCAAGCGGCCCTCGGCGAAGCGCGCCAGGTCGAGTGCGGAGACATCCACGGTGTGGGCGCGACCGTCAAGCAGGATTTCGCTCATCAATTTGCCAGCGATCGGGCCGTGCATGAAGCCGTGTCCGCTGAACCCGGCGCACACGTAGAAGCCGTCCACGGGCGTGGCGCCGAAGATGGGATGCGCGTCGGGGGTGACCTCGTACAGGCCAGCGGTGCGGGCAGTCACGCCAGCGCGCTCCAGCAAAGGCATACGCGCAATGGCGGCTTCCATGTGGGTCAGCTCCCAATCGGCATCCACCCGCTGGTCGAAGCCGGGCTGCTCGTGCGGGTTGGACATGCCGGTCAGCAGGCCACGCCCCTCCGGGTGGAAGTACAGCGCCTGGGCGAAGTCAATCACAAAGGGAAAGTCCGGCGGCAGATCGGGGATGGGCGTGGTGGTCAGCCACTGGCGGCGGATGGGCTGGATGGGCACCTCCACGCCCGCCATCTGACCGATGCGCCCCGCCCACGGCCCAGCACAGTTGACCACCGTGCGCGTAGCGATGCGTCCGTGCGGCGTGACCACGGCCTGCACGCGGTCGCCCTGCACCTCGATGCCCGTGACGGGCGCGTCGGTGATCGCAGTCGCGCCCAGGCGCTGCGCTGCGCCGATGTAGCCCATCACCACACTGTTCGGGTCCACCAGGCCGTCTCTGGCGTAAAACGTGCCCGCGAGCACGTCCTCCAGGCGCATCAGCGGCAGGCGGCGGCGGATTTCGTCGCCGTCCAGCCATTCGGTCATCACACCCAGGCGATGTTGCAGTTCCACGTTGCGGCGAAAGGCCGCCACGTCCGTCTCATTGGTAAGCAGGAACAGGTAGCCAATGGGACGGTAGTCCACCTCCTGGCCGATTTCCTCGGCGAAGCGCTCCAGCATGGGCAGGCTCTCCAGCGAGAGGCGGACGTTGATCTCGGTAGCGAACTGGTAGCGCACACCGCCCGCACAGCGCCCGGTGGCACCCTGACCGAAAAAGGGCTCTTTTTCCAGCAGCACGACGTCCTTCACGCCGCGCGCGGCCAGATGATAGAGCGTGCTGGCGCCCATCACCCCGCCGCCAATGATTACGATGTCTGCTTGAGTGGGAATTTCGTTCATAGTGCCTCTACCATGTAACTCGTTGTCCCAGTTCTCGCTGGTGGGCGTTCTCCAACGCCAGTCGCGCGGCGAAGGCATCCTGCACCGCCAGCCCGACGGATTTGAACACTGTGATCTGGTCGGGGGCGCGGCGTCCCAGAGAGGGATCGTCCAGCGCCGTGCCGAGTTCGGTCAGGTCATCCGCCTGCAGCGCGCCCTGCTGGATGGCGGCCAGGATTTCGCCAGCCTCTTCGAGCGCCGCCTGGCGGGAATCCACGTACACGGCGGCGCGGCGCAACGTCTCCGGCGGGATTTCCACCATCTGTGGCGTGTACGAGCCCACGCCGTTGACGTGCGCGCCAGGCTTCAGGTCGGCGTCGTCGAAAACCGGCGTGGCCGAGGTGGTGGCCGCGCAAACCACGTCGGCCTCAGCTACGGCCTGGCGCGGGCTGTCCGCCGGACGCAGTTCGGCGCGCACCTGGGGCTGCATCTCGGCGATGAAGGATTCCACGTGCGCGCGGGTGGGCGCGTACACCCACACGGTTTCCAGCGGGCGCACAGCGCAGATGGCCTCCAACTGAGTGCGCGCCTGCACGCCCGCGCCGAGGATAGCGCCCACGCGGGCATCCGGGCGCGCCAGCAGGTCGGTCGCCGCGCCAGAAGCCGCGCCGGTGCGGATGGCGGTCAACGCGCCGCCCTCCAGCACGGCCAGCACCCGCCCGGTGGATGGCTCCAGCGCCAGCACCGCGGCATGAATCAGCGGCAAGTCGCGCGCCGGGTTGTGCGGGAACACGGAGACCACTTTCACCGCCAACGCCTCGCCGTCCTCCGCCCGCACGAAGGTCGGCATGGTCAGCGTGACCGCCTGGTGCGGCGGGATGGACAGTCGTCCGCGCAGCGGCATCTCCGCCTGGCCGGCGGCATACGCGCGGAACGCCTGCTTCATCGCCTGGATGGCGTCGCGCATGGGCAGCGCGCGGCGCACGTCACGGGCATTCAACACGAACATGGCGCTTCTCCTCCACGAAGAAACGGAAACAGGGCTTTACCCGATGATGCTGTACTCGTACTGTCCGCGCACCAGCGCGTCGCGCTGGAAGCGATCAAAGGCGAACAGGTGCACGTCGTCGTCGGGCGATTTGCCGTGCAGCACCAGGTTCGCCATCATCTCGCCGACCGCCGGGGAGAGTTTGAAGCCGTGCCCCGACCCACCGGCGCACAGATACAACCCATCCACGCCCGGCACGGCATCCAGGATGTGATGCCAGTCAGGGGTGACGTCGTACAGGGCAGCATAGTTGCCCGCCAGGTGTCCCCGTTCCATCAGCGGGTAACGGCGGGCGGCCTGCTCTGCGAAATCGGTCAAAATGTCCAGCGAGACGCGCTCGTTGTAGTGGTCGGGGTCGCTCACGCGGTCTTCGGCCTCCTCCGGCGAGAGCGAGCCGACGAGCATCAGGTCGCCGCTTTCGGGGCGCAGGTAAATCTGGGTCACGAAATCGCCCCAGACGCGGTGTCGGTCGAGCGCGGCGGGGCGCTTGAACAGGCCAATCTTCACGCGGGCGGCGATGATGGGCACGTCCACACCCAGCGGGGCGAGCAGCGCGGGCGTCCACGGCCCGGCGGCCACTACCACTGCTCCGGCGGGGAAGAAGCCCGCTGTGCTCTCCACACCGGTGGCACGCCCGCCTTCGGTGCGGATAGCAGTGACGCGCACGCCGGTGCGAATCTCGCCGCCCAGGCGTTTCACCGCCTCGGCGAAGCCATTGGCCGCCATCGCCGGAGCGCAGTAGCCGCTTTCCGGCTCATACGCACCGCCGCCCAGCTCATCAGGGTTCAGGTGCGGCTCAATCTCGCGCATCTCCTCCGGCGTGACGAACTGCGTCTGGATGCCGACGGACTGCTGCATGGCGATGTTCTGCTTCAACCCATCCACGTCCTGCGGGCGCACGCCAATCAGGAAGCCAGTCTGGGTGAAACCGCAATCGCCGCCGCCGGTGATTTCCGTGAAATTCTGCCAGAAACGCAGCGACTTCAACGCCATGCGCGCGGTGACCGGGTTGGAATAGTGCTGACGCACAATCGCGCTGGATTTGCCGGTCGGCCCACCAGCGATAAAGGTCTTTTCCAGCAGGGTGACGCGCACGCCAGCCTTTGCCAAGTGAAAGGCGGTGCTCACGCCGTTGATGCCGCCGCCGATGATGATTACGTCGGAGGATGCCATAGGGGAGTTCTCCTTCCTGGGGAAGAGGATGTATACCAAGAGTGCAGCAACACGATGTACTCGTATGCTTTGCCTCCACCCACCTCATCCCCCAGCGGGGGAAAGGGGATGAAGGCCGGGATGGGGGGATGAAAAGTGCTGTCCTTGAAGCTTGTGCTTACACTCTTCCGGTGATTATAGCACGCCCGCCGCAGTATGGAATGGTATAATGAAGCCAATGAAACCGTTGACCGTGCCTTCCGAATTCCGACCGCAACGCATCCCCCGACGGGGAGAAATCACCGCCTGGGCGCTCACGCTGGTGGTGGTGGCCACGCTGGCATTCGTCCACGCGCAGGGACAACCCGCGCCGGGCTTTGCTTGGTTCCTGGCGGTGTTCTTCGGCTTCTCGGCGCTCAGCATCTCGCTGGGCAACTGGATGGATCGAAACACCGTGTTGCGCCTGCGTGAGGATGGCGTGGAGTTCCACAACGGATTACGCCACGTCTCCCTGACCTGGCCGCAAATTCAAAAGGTGATTGTGCGCCCCGCACGCTGGGGACAGCAGGTAGCGGTGATCGGCGAAGGCGCGCATTTCGAGTTCCGTACCCTGGGCGAGGTGGTGATGCAGGGCAAGGTGCGCGGACGGATGGGCTTCGAAGAAGGCGAGGCTATCCTGGAACATATCCTGCAGGCCACCGGACTGACGTTGCAGCGACAAGACGAGCGAGGCCGCTATTACGCCCGTGCCTGAGGGATGCGGCGACCGCAGGCATCCCCTTGCGCCCTTTCCACAGGGCGCGTTTTTATTGCAGGAGGACGAGAAGATGACCCAAATGACCATTGACCAGCAAGTCGAATATCTGATGCAGGGCACGAACTACGGGGACGAGCAACTGAAGCAGGCGATGGCCAACGAACTGCGCCAGCGGCTGATTGAGGCGGAAAAAGAAGGCCGCCCGCTGCGCGTGTACTGCGGCTTCGACCCCCGCACCTCTGACCTGCATCTGGGGCATACCGTGCCCATGCGCAAACTGCGCCAGTTCCAGGAACTCGGCCACGAGGTAGTCTTCCTGATCGGGAACTACACCTCGTTGATCGGCGACCCCTCGGACAAGGACAAACTGCGCCCGCAACTGACCCCCGAAGAAGTAGAGCATAACGCGCGCACCTACGCCGAGCAGGCGTACAAAATCCTCGACCCCGAAAAGACGCTCATCCGCTACAACGCAGAGTGGCTTTCCAAACTGACGTTCGCCGAGTTGATTCGCCTGGCGTCGAACTTCACCGTGCAGCAGTTCCTCACCCGCGAGAACTTCCGCAAGCGATGGGAAGCGGGCGACCCGATCTACCTGCACGAGACCTTCTACGCCATCATGCAGGGCTACGACGCCTACGCCCTGCGCGCCGACGTGCAGGTCGGTGGCACAGACCAGTTGTTCAACATCGTCACCGCCGCGCGCAAGGTGATGACCTTCCTGGGCGAGAAGCCAAACATCGCCATCATCCTGGACATCCTCCCCGGCACGGACGGCGAGGTGAAGATGAGCAAGTCGCTGGGCAATCACATCCCGCTGCTCTCTACGCCGGAGGAGATGTACGGCAAGGTGATGAGCATCCCCGACAAGGCAATGGGCGCGTACTTCCGCCTGGTCACGCGCTGGACGCCCGACCAGATTGCGACCATCGAGCGGGATATGGCTGAGGGGCGGCTGCACCCGCGCGACGCAAAGATGAAACTGGCGCGCGAGATTGTGGAGATCTACCACAGCCCGGAGGCCGCCGCGCGGGCCGAGGCGCACTTCGTGCGTGTCTTCCAGCAGCACGACGTGCCGGAAGACATGCCTGAATTCACCCTGCAGGACGGCATGACCGTGCTCGACGTGCTGGTCGCGGCGGGATTGGTCTCCTCGCGCAGCGAAGGGCGACGCATGGTGCAGCAGAACGCCGTCCGGCTGGAAGGCGAGGTGCTCAACGACCCGCTGGCACCCTTCCCCGGCAAGGGTGTGCTGCGCGTGGGCAAGCGCCGCTTCGTCCGCGTGGCGTAACCCGACCTGAGCCATGTTCTCGCGCTGGCTGTCCAGCATCCGTGCCAAACTGACGGCGGCGATTCTGGTCGTGGTCTTGTTGCCGTTGATCGGCACGGGACTGTACGGGAACTGGATTACCAGCCGCATCATCCAGGAGCGGGCGCTGGAGGCGGCGCGCAACGACCTCTTGCTCCACGCACAGCAGATTCGCGGCTTCCTGGACAGCGTGCAACGCGACCTGGTCTACCTGGAGAACCTGCACAGTTTGCAGGAGTACCTGGAAGCACTGGAAAACGAGCACTCGCTGGCCGCCGACGCGATTCGCCAGCAGGTGATGCAGGATTTCCTCATCTTCTCGCTCACCCACCCGATGTATTATCAGGTGCGCTTCCTGGACAAACGGGGGATGGAAGTGGTGCGCGTGGATTACGATGGCCGCGCGTCCCGCGTCGTGCCCAATGAGGAGCTGCAGGACAAGTCGCACCGCTACTATTTCATCGAGACCATTCAGCGCCCGGCGGGCACGGTGTACATCTCACCGCTGGACTTGAACCGCGAGCACGGCGCGATTGAAGTTCCTTACAAGCCGGTAATTCGCTACGCCATGCCGGTGTACCACGACAATGTGCTGACCGGCATGGTGATTCTGAACGTGTACGCCCGCTATTTTCTGGACTTGCTGGCGCTCTCGCAGGACGGCACGCCGATGATTTACCTGGCCGACAGCCAGGGGTATTACCTGCTGCACAACGACCCGGCGAAGCGCTGGGGCGGCCCGCGCGACCGGAACACCGGCGAGGGGGTAAGGCGCGATTACCCCGCCCAGGCGGACGCCATCCTTTCCGGGGAACGCGGCGCGGTGTTCACGCGCAACAAAGTGGTGGTCTATGAACCGTTCTACCCTGCGCCGCAGGAATACCCGGATTACTTCTGGGTGCTGATGCGCGTGGAGCCGACGCGCACGCTGTTCGCTTCTATCTGGGAATTCCGCATCGCGGCTGCTTCGATTTTGCTGGCGGCCATTCTGATCTCCTCACTGATGGCCTTCTACCTCTCGCGGATGCTGACCGAGCCGGTGCGCCAACTGCATCGCGCGGTGGAGGACTTCACGATGGGACGCCCCTGGCGTCCGGTGGACGTGCCGGGCGACGACGAAATCGCCGACCTGGCGGCGGCCTTCAACCGCCAGGCAGAGGTGTTGCAGCGCACGCTCTCCGACCTGGAGGCACACCGCCAGCGGCTGGCGGAACTGGTGCAGGCGCTCATCAGCGCGCAGGAGGAAGAGCGCAAACTGGTGGCCTACGACTTGCACGATGGGTTGATTCAATACCTGGTCGCCGCGCGGATGCAGTTGACGAACTTCACCGCCCTGCGCGAAAGCAGCCCGGAGGTCGCCGAACAGGCGCTGCGGGCGGGCATCGACCAGTTGGCAACGGCGATCACCGAAGGTCGGCGCGTGATCGAGGGGCTACGCCCCACCTTGCTGGACAACCTGGGGTTGGCCGCTGCCGTGCGCGAGTACGCCCGTCAGATGGCCGAGGTGGCCGGGTGGATGCTCGTCCTCGATTTGCCCGACGACCTGCCGCCCCTATCTGCAGCGGTACAGATTACAGCATACCGCATCCTGCAAGAGGCGCTGACCAACGTCCGCAAGCACGCCCGCGCGACTCAGGTGTGGGTGCGCCTGGCCGTGGAGGACAATTTTCTGTGCGGCGAGGTGCGCGACAACGGACGCGGCTTCGTGGTGCGCGAGGGCCGCGCCGAGGGGCGCAGCGTAGGACTGGTAGGGATGGCCGAACGGGCACGCCTGTTGAACGGTACGGTGGAGGTGGAGAGCTACCCAGATGGGCGCGGCACGCGTGTGGTGGTCCGCCTGCCGCTGAACGGCGCGGAAGGAGGTGTGGTATGATCCAAGCCCCCATTCGGGTGTTGATCGCCGACGATCATGGCGTGGTGCGCGAGGGCCTGCGCGCATTGTTGACCGGCGCGGGCCTGGATGTAGTGGGCGAGGCTGCCACCGGACGCGAAGCCCTGGCGCTGGCCGAGCAACTGCGCCCGCAGGTGGTTCTGCTCGATATCCGCATGCCAGACATGGACGGCCTGCAGGCGCTGGTCGCCATCAAAGCGGCGCTGCCGGAGACCGCGGTGCTGATGCTGACCACTTACGCCAACCCCGAATACCTGGCGCGCGCGGTCTCGCTGGGCGCGGCGGGCTACCTGTCCAAGGAGGTGGACCCGCAGCGCATCCCGCAGGCGGTGCGAGCGGTCGCTGGTGGTGAGACCGTGATTGAGCGGGAGGTGCTGCTGGCGGCGTTGCAGGAATCGGCTGCGCCGCGACCGGCAGCGGACGAGCACGTCCCCTCGCTTACCGAGGCGGAGGAGCGCGTACTGCGCCTGATTGCCCGAGGCCTGAGCAACGACGCCATCGCCGAGGCGCTTTCTGTCTCGCGCAACACGGTGAAAACCCACGTGCGCCACATCTTCGAAAAACTGGGGGTCTCCGACCGCACCCAGGCAGCCATCTGGGCACTGCGACACGGCCTGGGGGAGTAGTTCCACACAAAGCACTTTGACGCGGTGATTACCCAGAATCACGCTACCTTTGTGGCGTCGGACAGCATCGTTGCCTGGCTTTCCCTCATCCCTCCCCCCAACCGCCCTGGCGGGTGGCGTCCCCCCTCCCTTCTCCCCATTCGTTAGGGAGAGGGAGGAGTAAAGGGAGGCAGGGTGAGGGGGAAGCACCCTTCAAAAGATATAGGTAATCACCGCACTTCGGCACAGCGCAAGAAATCCGGTAATCCCAAAGATTAACCGTGGATGAGAAAATCATCCCCTGGGGTGAGAAGAAATCCACCCGGGGGATGTTTTGTTCTGGTACGAGGTCTGAGAAAATGAACATGGCCGTCCTGTGAGAACGAATCGAAGCGGAAAGGAGGTGTTTGAACGTCCAAAACA
This sequence comes from uncultured Anaerolineaceae bacterium, assembly GCA_964435005.1. GTDB lineage: Bacteria > Chloroflexota > Anaerolineae > Anaerolineales > DRMV01 > CAYSXA01. Next base: position 35,336 of record CAYSXA010000003.1, read on the forward strand.
TGCCCCTACAATCCCCCCGAAACTTTCTTGAAGAGGAGAATGTTGCGATGCGATATCCCAAGACGTTACTTTCTGTGACGATCACGCTGATCGGCCTGGCGCTCCTGGTGGGCGCGGCGCTGGCTGCCCCGGACGGTGGGGCGGCATTGCCGTCCGCACCGATGCAGGCCGACCAGAGTGGTTGTCTCTCCTGTCACCAGGGCATCGAGAGCATCATGCCGCCAGACAGCCAGATGATGCAGCAAATCGATGCCATGGGCGGCTGTGTGGTCTGTCACGGCGGTGACGACACCGTCACCGGCACGCCGGACGACGCCGAAGCCGTGGCGGCGGCACACAGCGGCGATTTCTACCCCGACCCCGGCGCGATGAACGTGGCGGATAAGACCTGTGGCAAATGCCACGTGAACTATCCGCGCGCGCTGGAACTCTCGCTGATGAACACCGAGGCCGGCAAAATCCAGGGCAACCTGTGGGCCTGGGGCGTGCAGGGCAAGTACGCGGAAGGCCGACAGGTCAAATACGCCAACTACACCCTGGACGATGAGGACGGCCCCACTCCCATCTTCGGCACAGACGCCTACAAGGCGTACATGGAGACGCTGATCGAAAACTACCCCGATCAGATGCCTTCCCATGTCGAGGTGCTGCCGGAGCCTTCGGTGGAAGAAATCGCCCAAGACCCGTCGCTGGCGGCCTTCACGTACCTGCGCAACCAGTGCCAGCGCTGCCATGTGGGAACACCAGGACGCTCCAAGCGCGGCGATTACCGTGGCGTGGGGTGCTCGTCCTGCCACATCCCATACAGCAACGACGGCTACTACGAAGGCAACGACCCGACCATCCCGAAGGACGAACCCGGTCACCCGCTGGTGCACCAGATTCAGGGCACCCGTGAGGCACGCAACGGCATCCCCGTGGAGACCTGTAACTCATGCCACAATCGCGGCAAGCGCATCGGCGTGAGTTACGAGGGCATCATGGAGTTCCCCTACGGCACGCCTTTCGCGGAGGACGGGAGCAAGCAGCCGAAACTGCACACCAAGCAATATCTGTACATCAAAGAGGACCTGCACCACGCGCGCGAAAGCCGCCCGGAGAACCCCGAAGGCGGGATGCTGTGTCAGGACTGCCACACCAGCATCGAGATGCACGGCGATGGGAACATCTTCGGCACCACGCTGGCGCAGGTCGAAATTGAATGCGCGGACTGCCACGGCACGCCGGATGCCTATCCGTGGGAACTGCCGCTGGGCTACGGCGAGGAACTGTTCAGCCAGGGCAACACCGAACCGCGCGGTACGGTGGACACCTTACCTGCCAACCTGACCTTCGGCACGGTGTACCCGGCTGAGGACGGCTACCTGCTGACCACACGTGGCAATCCCTTCGGCAACGTGGTGCGCCGCGGCGATCAGGTTATCCTGCACTCGGCCACCGGACGCGACTACATCGTGCCCACGCTGAAGGGCATCAAACTCGCCGGAACATGGAAGTCGCCCGACGCCGAGGTGGCGATGGACAAGGTCTCCAAGCACATGGATAACCTGGAGTGCTACGCCTGCCACGCCGACTGGGCGCCGCAGTGCTACGGATGCCACGTGCTGGCCGACTACTCCGACGGCAAAGAAGGCACCGACTGGGTAGACATCGGCAACGCCAAGAACCCCGACGGCACAAACGACATGAGCGGCAAGACCGCTGGCAAGATCTCCGAAAGCCGCGGGTACCTGCGCTGGGAGGAGCCGATCCTGGGCATCAACGGTGAAGGCCGAGTGACGCCGCTCATCCCCGGTTGCCAGGTGGTGTACACTGTGATCGGCCCGAACGGCGAGACGCTGGCGCACAACGTCGTCGGGCGCACTGCGCCGGGCGAGGAAGGCGGCGGCGAGAACGGCCAGCGCGGCCTGGACATGGCCCCCGCGCAGCCGCACACCGCCGGGCGGAAAGCGCGCACCTGCGAATCCTGCCACAGCAACCCCAAGGCGCTGGGCTACGGCATCGAGGGCGGTCGCTTCCTGCAGGGCTACACCCAGGATCGGGTGATTGACCTGATGGATGCGGACGGCAACGTGATGCCGGAGAAGTACTCCGTGCAGATGCCGGGCATCTCCGACCTGCCGATGGACTGGAGCCAGATCGTGGATCCCGAAACCGGCGAGCAACTGATGACCGTGGGTTCGCACTGGCCGGCCTCCGGTCCGCTCACCGCCGAACAGCGCGAGAAGATGCAGCGCGTGGGCGTGTGCATGGGTTGTCACCAGAACATGGCCGATACTTCCTTCTGGACCGACCAGGTGGTGGCGACCTACGGCGAGATCGTCTCGGATGACCAACATATCGAGATGATGAACCAGATGCTGCACGACGCGGTCGAAGGGCGCGCGGCGCTCACCGAACTGGCGAACGCGCAGGCGCAAATCGACCAGTTGCAGCAGCAACTGGAAGAGGCCGGTCAGATGCCCGCCCAGCCGACCGCTGAGCCCACCGGAGCGCAATCGAACACCAACACGACCCTGGTTGTTGGGTTGATTGTGTTGCTGGTGATCGTCGGCGGCGCGGTGATGTACGCGCGGAAACGCTGAACCAGCCGGGCGGGAGGCCTACGTGTCTCCCGCCCACTCCCTTTGAACGGCTCGGAGGAGGGCTGTCGTCCGGAGAGCGCTCCCCCCAGCCGTTCAAACCGAGGAAACCGCTCATGCAAAGGAGTGATTATTCATGAACCGCAAACGGACATTGACGTTGATCGGCGTGGGGCTGGTGGTGTTGTTGCTGGCGGGCGCGCTGGCGGTGCAGCAGGGCTGGATCGCGGCGCCGAAGCCGGCGGCGGCCACACCGAACCCTTCGGATGACTTCCTGGCGCTGGCGCTGGACAAAGCTGCCCAGGGCGACGCTGAAGGCGCGCTCCAGGCGCTGGATGTGGCGATCGCCGCCGACCCGCAGGGCGCGGCGGACGCCTACTACTACCGGGGGTTGATTCGCGCCGAATTGGGTGACCTGGCCGCCGCCATTGAAGACTTCAGCCAGGCGATTGCCATCAATGCGCACCGCCCGGAGTTCTACGGCGCACGCGCCACGACCTACATGGCGCAGGGGCGCACGGCCACCGCGATTGAGGATTTCGACAAAGCCATCGAACTGGCACCCGACCATGCGCCCACCTACGTCAACCGGGGCCAGGCGTATGTTGAAGTGGGGATTTACGACCTGGCGCTGGCCGATCTGAACAAGGCGCTGGAACTCGACCCCAACCTTCTGGCGGCGTACTTCAACCGGGGCGTGCTGTACCTGCAAACCGAACGTCCCGAACTGGCACTCAAGGATTTCAGTACCGCCATCGACCTGAACCCCAACGTACCGGCGCCGTACTTCAACCGCGCTGTGACCTACATCCAGTTGGGCGACAACGAGAAAGCTGCCGCCGACCTGGGGATATACCTGACGCTCACGAAAGAGGACGCCGACGGCGAAACACGGCATCAGGCGGAGATGTTGCTGGAATCGCTGGTCAACCAATAGAGGTATCAAAGGTTACAAAGGGGGCAGAAGTAGCCTGGATATGCTAAGGCGTGCACTGAAACCGTCGCCCAGCGGACAAAAAACGAGCGCAGCGGAGGATTTCCACTGCGCTCGTTGCTTTTTCCGCCGTAATCGGCGTTATTCCACGCCAAGGTAGGCTTTTTGTACCATCTCGTTGTTCTTCAAATTCTCAGCGCTGTCGGCCAGCACGATCTCACCGGTCTGCAACACGTAGCCGCGATGGGCGATGGAGAGCGCCATGAGCGCGTTCTGCTCCACCAGCAAGATGGTGGTGCCCTTCTGGTTGATTTCTACGATGGTATCGAAGATGGTTTCCACCAGCACGGGCGCCAGACCCATGGAAGGCTCATCGAGCAGCAACAGCCGCGGGCGGGCCATCAACGCGCGTCCGATGGCGAGCATCTGCTGCTCACCGCCGGAGAGCGTGCCGGCCACCTGGTTGCGACGCTCTTTCAAGCGTGGGAACAGGGCAAACACCTTCTCCAGGTCTTCTTTGATCCCGTCGCGGTCGTTGCGCAGGTAAGCGCCCATATCCAGGTTTTCGGCCACGGTCAGTTTGGCGAAGATGCCACGCCCTTCCGGTACCATGGATACGCCGCGTTGTACGATCTGGTGCGCCTTGTAGGGCGCCAGGTCCTCGCCTTCCAGTTTGACCGTGCCGCGACGCGGCTTGAGCAAGCCGGTGATGGTGCGCAGCGTAGTGGTCTTCCCCGCACCGTTCGCGCCGATCAGCGTCACGATCTCGCCTTCCTCCACGGTCATGGAGATGCCCTTCAGGGCATGGATGTGACCGTAGTAGGCGTGCACATTGTCGAGTTCAAGCATGGGCATAGGAGCGCCTCCTCGTTACGGGGTAGCCGGAGCGGCTTCCGCCGGCCCCAGGCCCGAAGCCGCGCCGCGCCCCAGGTAGGCTTCGATCACGCGCGGGTTGCGCTGGATATCCGCCGGCGTGCCTTCGGCGATCTTCGTGCCGAAGTCCAGCACGGTGATCTTTTCGCTGATGGTCATCACCACCTTCATGTCATGCTCGATGAGCAGGATGGTGATACCCAGTTCGTCCCGCAGGTGGCGGATAAAGCGAATCATCTCCGTGGTCTCCTGCGGGTTCATGCCGGCGGTCGGCTCGTCGAGCAGCAGCAGTTTGGGCTTTGCCGCCAGCGCGCGGGCGATCTCCAGACGGCGCTGGGCGCCATAGGGCAGGTTGCGCGCCAGATGGTCACCCAGACCGCTCAGCCCCACAAAGCGCAGCAGGCGATGAGCCTCCGCTTCCGCCTCTTTTTCTTCCTGCAGGAAGCGCGGCGTGCGGAAGATGGCCTCCGCCCAGAAGGTCTTGTAGTGGGGCTGGTAACCAACCATGATGTTTTTGATGGCAGTCATGTTGGCGAACAGGCGGATGTTCTGATACGTCCGCGAGATGCCCATGCGGGCGATGCGGTCGGTCGAAAGCCCCTGGATCTCGTGGCCGTTGAAGATGATCTTGCCCTCTTCCGGGGTATAGAAGCCGGTGATGCAGTTGAAGAACGTGGTCTTACCGGCACCGTTCGGGCCGATCACCGAGTAAATCTGTCCTTCCTGAATATCCAGACTCAGATCGTTCACGGCCACCAGACCGCCGAAGCGTTTGGTGACGTTGCGTGCGGAAAGAATCACACCCATGAGGACCTCCTAGTCCACCTGCGCCAGCGCGCTGACCTCGACCACTTCCTCGAAGTCGCCGTTCTCCTCACCGCGCAGTTCACGCTTGCGAGTCTCCTCCGGCCAGAAGCCTTCGGGCTTCACCAGCATCATCACGATCAGCAGGATGCCGTACATCAGCAGGCGGTACTCGGTAAACTCACGCAACAGCTCCGGCATGCCGACCAGGATGAACGAGCCGACGACCACACCAGGGATGCTCCCCAGACCGCCGACGATGATCAGACTGAGCACGTTGATGGAGACCAGCACCAGGAAGCTGTTGGGGAAGATGGCTTGCACACGCGGGGAGAAAATCGCGCCGGACATGGCGGAAAAGCCCGCGCCGATGGCAAAGGCCAACAGTTTGGTCTGCACCAGGTTGATGCCCATCGCCTCAGCCACATCCTCATCCTCGCGCATCGCCATCCACTGGCGACCCAGGCGGGAATCGCGCAGGCGGGTGGAGATGAACATTGCAAACGCGGCGCCAACCAGCACGATGTAGTACATGTGCTCTGGTTTGCTCATCCGCAGGCCGAAGAACGTCGGCGGCGGGATTTGCAACACGCCCTGCGCGCCGCCGATGATCGGCGCCAGCCAGTCGGAGTAAGCCAGCACGCGGATGATCTCACCGAAGCCCAGCGTCACGATCGCCAGATAGTCGCCGCGCATATTCAACACCGGGAAGCCCAGGATCACACCAAACGCCACACCGACCAGCACGGCCACCGGCAACGCCGTCCAGAAGTTGAACGCGTGGTTGCCGATGTTCAGCGAGCTGTTCGTGGTCAGCACGGCCATGGTATAAGCGCCGAAGGCGTAGAAGGCCACGTAGCCCAGGTCGAGCAGGCCAGCGTAGCCGACCACGATGTTCAGCCCCAGCCCCATGATCACGTACAGACCGACAATGAACAGCACCTGGCTCAGGAAAGTGCCGACCAGCCAGGGCAGGTAGAGCAGCATCCCGATGGCCAGCAGCAACAGGACATACCGCCAGATCTTCTGCTGTGATTCGGGCAACGCCTGGAAGCGGGACTTCCCTCGTTCACCCAGGCTCATGTAGGAGAAGCCAAAGGTGATCAGGAAAAGCAGCACCGCCGCGATCGGGTTGAGCGACTTGTTCGTGAACAGCCAGACCACGAACTGACGCCCGAAGATTCCCCGCAGAATGGTACCCGCGTTCTCGGAGAACAACCCCAGGCCGAACACCCAGATCAGGGAGTTGAGCAGCGCCCTGCGCGCCCGATCCGGCACCAGCAGATAGGCCGATCCCAACAGACCAAGCAGAGCAGAGATCCCCGCCATGACCAGCGAGCCAGGGAACGCCCCCATGCCAAGGGTCAGCACATCGACCAGCTGATCCGACAGGTTCACGAACATGTTGCGCAGGTTGACGAACTGGATCAACCAGATCACCAGGAAGGAAGGCACCGCCGCCAACGCGCCAGCCACCAGGCCAGCCAGGGGCACTTTCTTACGGTCAAACGAAAGCGCATAGCGCCCGGCCATGTAGCCGCCGCCAATCGCACCTGAGACCGCCAGTACCATGCCCAGGTTGATGAACGTGCCCACCAGGTTGCGCAGCGAGAAGTCCTGCACCATCCCGATCGCGCTGAAGTACAGCGTCACCAACCCGCCGATCAACCCCAGGCGGGCGACGTATCGCCATTCGAAGCGTTCGTTTTCTTGTAGGGTGGTCATGGTGCTTCCTCTCACGCTTTCTTCTCGGCCAGACGCTCACCCAGGATGCCCTGCGGGCGGAAGATCAGGATGAGCACCAGCACCGTGAAGGCAATACCGTCCTTCAACTGGTTGGTCGAGGGGATCCCCAGGCCTTCCAGGAACAGGTTGGGGCCGAGGGATTCGATCACACCCAACAGGATGCCGCCCAGCATGGCGCCCGGCACGTTACCAATACCGCCCAACACCGCGGCGGTAAAGGCTTTGATACCCGGAATGAAGCCCATGAAGAAGTACACCCCCTGCGGGCGGAACAGCCCGTTGAAGATGCCTGCTGCGCCGGCCAGGAAGCCACCCACAGCAAAGGTCATCATGATGATGCGATCGATATCGATGCCCATCAGCATGGCGACCTCTTTGTCTTCCGACACGGCGCGCATGGCCTTCCCCAGTTTTGTGCGTTCCACGAACATGTAAAGCAGGATCATCAGCACCACGGCAGCGATCAACACCACGATCTGCACCAACGGCACGTCAAAGCCACCTACATTGATCGTGTGGTTTAGCGGCTCCACCACCGGGTAGGAGTGGAATTCGGCTCCGTACAGCCCGCGGAAGGTGTACTCGATGGCAAACGAGGCGCCGATAGCGGTGATCAGCGGTACCAGACGCGGCGCACCGCGCAACGGGCGATAAGCAATCCGTTCCACAAACACGGCCAGCGCCATGGACACCGCCCCGGCTACCAGTACCAGAATGCTCAACGCCAGCAACGGGTTCGCATCCAGGAAACCCGACTGTTTGAAGCTATTTGCCAGGAATACGGCAGTAAACGCCCCGGCCATGTAAATGTCGCCGTGGGCAAAGTTGATCATCAACAGGATGCCGTACACCAGCGTGTACCCCAGCGCGATCAGAGCGTAGATGGAGCCTTGCGCCAGCCCGGCAAAGACCAACGTCGCCCACTGCGCTGTGGTGTACTGCTGCGTGGACAGCGTGTTGTACATACCGACCAGGATGAGGGCAAAGGTCACGACACGGAAAATCCACAGGAAAAAGTCCACCCAGGAAAAGCGTTCCAGAAATCGTTGCAGCATGTGGACCTCTCAGCGAAAGGTATAAACAGTGGGGTGAGCCAGAGAAGCCCCTTCCCCGGCTCACCCACACATTCACTGAAACTTCAGGCGTTCAGCCATGCGGCTTCACGGCCTCACTTACGGCGTCCAGACCACGTCCGGCGGCCACTTGCCCTGGTTGACCTCGGCCTCGGTGATCTGGAAGATACCGAGCGCCTCACCAGTGGCGCAGTCGCCGTACTGACTGCAGGTCAGCTTACCGGTCAGGCCGTTGAAGTCCTTGGTCTGAGCGATGGCATCGCGCAGCGCCTGGCGCGGGATGTGCACCGTGCCGTCGTCCTCGACGATCGCTACCTTCTCAATGGCGTTGAAGAGGATGTTCGTGCCATCGTAAGCGAAGGCATGGAACCCGCTCGGCGGCTTACCACCGAACTTGGCTTCCCACTTCTTCAGGAACTCGTCGTAGGCCGCACCGGTCACGTACGGGCCAGAGAGGTACATGCCGACCGCGTTCGGGCCAGCGTTCTCGGGGAACGAGTCCGCCAACAGACCGTCCGCGCCCATCAGCACGGTGTTCTCCAGGCCAGCGATCTCCGAGGACTGCGCCACGATGAAGTCGCCTTCCGGCTCGAAGATCGGGAAGTACAGCACATCGGGCGAGTCCTTCGCCACCGTGGTCAGGATGGTGCGCATGTCGGTGTCACCCACGTTGACCGCGCCCTGGAAGGTGATCGTGCCGCCCAGGTTCTTGAAGGTCTCGGCAAACACCTTCTGCAACTGGTCGGCGTAGGGGCTGCCGTCGTGGATGGTGGCCGCGGTGCGGGCACCCAGCACGTTGTAGGCGAACTCCGCCGCGATCTTGCCCTGGAACTTGTCGTTGTGCGCCGTGCGGAAGTAACCGGGCTTCCAGGAGCCGTTCGGGTCGGTCAGCGCGGGCGCGGTGTTCGAGGGCGAGATCATCACCAGACCGGCATCACTGATCGTGGGTAGCGCCGCAGTCGCCGCGCTGGAGCAGTTCGTACCGATGATCCCCACGATGGTCGGATCCGAGGCCACTTTGGTGGCCGCGTTCTGACCGCCTTCAGCAGAGCAGCCGGAGTCCTCACCGGTCAGCTGGATCGGGTGGCCCAGCAGCTCGCCGCCGCGGTCGTCAATGGCAATCTCGATGGCGCCTTTGGAGTCTTCACCCAGGAAGGCGGTCGCACCGGTCACCGTCAGCATGTAGGCGATATGGATCGGCTCGCCAGGAGCAACGTCCACACAGCCGATCGGGTCAGTGCACTCGAAGGCTGGCTTCTTGGCACACGCCGCCAGCACCATACTGGCGATCAACAAAACGGAAAGAACGGCAAAGATGCGTTTGGACATTCTTCTTCCTCCTCCAAACAAAGTCGTTGGGTCAATTGAACGGCTTGGGGTGGGACTTGGTGCGTATTATCTCCGGGCGTACCTCCTCCTTTCCACACAAAATATAACCCGTTACGCGGTCAATCGGTGCGGTTCCCGCGCGACGATGGAATCCCCCTTCATACTTGATTGCTGATTTTACAAAAGAAACCCCGAATCGGTCAAGGGCGAAGGGCATCCAAAACGTAAAAAATGGGGAAAATCGGGCGCTCATGGTAAAATAAGACATCCATGGATGCCGAAAACTCCCCGATTCCCCCTTTACCGCGCCTGATTGATGCGCTGGTGACCGGCTTCGAAGTCGTAGCCGGTCATGTTTCGCTGATCCTGTTTCCCGTTGCGCTGGATGTGTGGCTCTGGTTAGGGCCACATCTCAGCCTGCGGCGGCTGGTGGCGCTGCTCATGGCGCAAATGCCTCCGCTCACAGGCGAGGAACCGGCCAGCGTGCGCGAGATGATGCAAGCCGGGGCGGAACTCTGGCAGGAAGTCGGCATGCGCTTCAACCTGTTTTTCGCATTGCGCACCATCCCCGTGGGCATCCCCAGCCTGATGGCCGGACAGCAGCCCACGACCACGCCCTGGGGCGCGCCGCTCTGGGTGGAGGTGCATCCCGCGCTGGTGGGCGTGGTGCTGATCGCGGCAACGCTGGTCGGCTGGCTGCTGGGCGCGGTCTATTTCGGTCTGATCGCCCACCGCGTGAGCGGACAACCAATCGTCCTGGCCGACTTGCCGCGCTGGGGTCTGCACACGCTGGCGCTGGGAATGATCTGGCTGACTGTCCTGGTGATCCTGGCCGCGCCGCTGTTCCTGTGCATCTCCGTGCTGGCGCTGATCAACCCCAGCATCGCCTCGTTCGTGCTCTTGCTCTTCATGGGCGTGATGCTGTGGCTGCTGTTCCCCATGTTCTTCTCGCCGCATGGCATCTTCCTGCTGCGGCGATCGGCCTGGAGATCGCTCCTGGACGGCCTGCGGCTGGCACGCATGCTCGCCGGGCGGGTGGCCGGCTTCGTGCTGGCCGTGTTCGTGCTGTACGTCGGGCTGAATCAATTATGGACAGCGCCCACCGGGGATTCCTGGTGGACTCTGGTCGGCATCCTGGGACACGGCTATATCGCCACCAGTCTGGTGGCAGCGAGTTTCGTCTATTACCGGCAGGCAGTCGCCTGGATCGAGGCTGTGCTCAGCCGGTTGCATGAACAAACCCGGACGGGGAGCTACCCCACCCCCTAGCCAGGCGCATTTTTTCTGGAGGCTTGTGTGAGCAACGAAACCTACGGTGCAAAAGACATTCAGGTGCTCGAAGGGCTGGAGGCCGTCCGCCGACGTCCGGGCATGTACGTCGGTGGCACGGACATCAAGGCACTGCACCACCTGGTCTACGAAGTGGTCGATAACTCGATCGACGAGGCGCTGGCTGGCGCCTGCGACCACATCGAGATCGTGATCCACCCGGACGACAGCGTAACCGTGAGCGACAACGGGCGCGGCATCCCCGTAGACATCCACCCACAAACGGGCAGGCCGGCGCTGGAAGTGGTGATGACCACGCTACACGCGGGCGGCAAGTTCGGCGGCGGCGGGTACAAGGTCTCCGGCGGTCTGCACGGCGTGGGCGTCTCGGCGGTAAACGCGCTCTCCGAATGGTGCGAGGTAGAGGTGCGGCGCGACGGGCACATCCACCGCCAGCGCTACGAACGCGGGCGCCCGACCGGGCCGGTGGAGGTAGTCGGCAAGACGAAGAAGGGCGAAACCGGCACCACGACCACCTTCAAATTCGACCGCGAGATCTTCAAAGGTGACTTCTCCTACCGCTTCGACGTGCTGGCGCAGCGCTTCCGCGAAATGGCCTTCGTCACGCGCGGTGTGACCATTCACTTCGTAGACGAGCGCAACGACCAGGAAGTCACCTTCTACTTCGAGGGCGGCATCGCTTCGTTCGTCCGCTACCTGAACCGCAACCGCCAGCCGCTGCACCCCGTGGTGCACGTGGAGAAGGTAGTGGAAGGGATCGGCATTGACGTGGCGATCCAGTACACGGATGCCTTTTCCGAATCGGTGTACGCCTTTGCGAACACCATCCACACGGTGGACGGTGGCACGCACCTCACCGGCCTGCGCGCGGCGATCACACGGACGATCAACGACTACGCGCGCAAGAATGGCCTGCTCAAAGACTCCGATCCGAACTTCAGCGGCGATGACACGCGCGAAGGCCTGACCGCCATCGTCAGCGTGAAGCACCCCGACCCGCAGTTCGAGAGTCAGACCAAAGTCAAACTGATGAATCCAGAGGTGCAGACCTTCGTCCAGCAGGTGGTCAACGAGACGTTCGGCACCTTCCTGGAAGAGAACCCGAAAGCCGCCAAGGCGATTGTGAGCAAGTGTCTGACCTCGGCGCGGGCGCGGGCGGCAGCGCGCAAGGCGCGCGATCTGGTCATCCGCAAGTCCGCGCTGGAAAGCATGACCTTGCCCGGCAAGCTGGCCGATTGCTCCGAGCGCGATCCTTCCAAGACGGAACTGTACATCGTGGAGGGCGATTCGGCAGGCGGCTCGGCCAAACAGGGGCGCGACCGCCACTTTCAGGCCGTGCTCCCGCTGCGCGGCAAAATCCTGAACACGGAACGCGCCCGGCTGGACAAAATCCTCTCGAACAACGAGGTCAAGGCGATCATCTCCGCGCTGGGTACCGGCGTGGGCGAGAGCTTCAACCTGGAAGGTTTGCGTTATGGGCGCATCATCCTGATGACCGACGCTGACGTGGACGGCTCGCACATCCGCACGCTGCTGTTGACCTTCTTCTTCCGCTACATGCAGCCGCTAATCGAAGAAGGCCACCTGTACATCGCCCAACCGCCGCTCTACCGCATTGCGCAGGGCAAGAAAGTGGTGTATGCTTACACCGAAGCGGAAAAGGAGCGCCTGCTCAAGGAGTTGAGCGGCAAGGGGAAGGTGTCCATCCAGCGCTACAAGGGTCTGGGCGAGATGAACCCGCAACAATTGTGGGAAACCACCATGGATCCGGAGCGCCGCACACTGCTGCTGGTCACCATCGAAGATGCCGCTGCCGCCGACCGCACCTTCGACATGTTGATGGGCGCTGCTGTGCCGCCACGCCGTCGTTTCATCCAGACGCACGCCCGTGAGGTGCGCAACCTGGACATCTAAGCCACAGAGCAACCGGCAACGGGATCCATGACCCTGGAACGAGGCTACTTACTCAACAACCGTTACCGCATCCTTGAGGTATTAGGCCAGGGAGGGATGGCTGCAGTATATCGCGCCCTGGACGAGAACCTCGGCGTGGAAGTCGCTGTCAAAGAAAACCTGTTCACCACCGAAGAATACGCACGGCAGTTTCGACGCGAGGCCACCATCCTGGCCTCGCTTCGTCATCCCAACCTGCCGCGCGTGACCGACCACTTCGTGATCCCCGATCAGGGGCAGTACCTGGTCATGGATTTCATTGAGGGGGAAGATCTGAGGCAGCGCATGGCGCGCGTCGGCCCGTTGCCCGAAGATCAGGTGATCAAACTCGGCGTGGCACTGTGCGAAGCCCTGGCATACATGCACGAGCACGAGCCGCCGGTGTTCCACCGCGACATCAAGCCGGGGAACGTAAAGATCACCCCCAAAGGGGAGATCTTCCTGGTGGACTTCGGCCTGGCGAAGATGGCACAGCCCAGCCAGGTGACCACCACCGGCGCGCGTGCCATGACTCCTGGCTACTCACCGCCAGAACAATACGGCACAGGCCGCACCGATGCCCGGTCGGATATCTACTCGCTGGGCGCGACGCTGTACGCGGCGCTTACCGGCGCGATCCCTGAGGATGCCCTGGCTCGCGCGATGGATCAGGCCAAACTGACCCCGCTGCGCGCGCGCCGACCGAATATCTCTCGGCGGCTGGCCTCGGTCATTGAAAAGGCGCTGGAAGTCCAGCCCGATGACCGTTGGCAGACGGCAGACGAATTCCGCAAGGCGTTGTTACGCGCCATCGGCAGTGGCCGGCGCCAGATCGAGCAGGGGCCGCTCACGCTTCCCCCGCCACCCGAACCGCCTGAAGGAGAAGGGAAAGAGATGGCCACCATGCCGCCGTATGACATGGGCGGCGGCGATCCCGAAGCAACCATGCTCCCCATCACTCCGACGACGCAAGCTCCTTCCCATCGCTGGGGATGCCTGTGGGCATTGTTCGGCGCCACCACCACGCTGGTGCTCATACTGGGCGGCCTGATCTTCTTCAGCCTGCAGGGGATGATCCCACTCCCCGACTGGGCACAGGGCTGGTTTCTTTCCCCCACGAACACACCCACACCGCAGGCGACGGTTGCTCTCCCTACGGAGACGATCCCCCCCACCGTCACCCCGACGCCAACACCGACGCCTACGATCACCCCCTCGCCCACGGCGACACCTGCGCCCACGCACACCCCAACAAGCTCCCCCACGCCTACAGCCACCTCTGTCGGCGGGGGTCGGGCGCAGATCGCCTTTGCCTCGACCCGCGCAGGCGTGTACCCACAGCTCTTCATCATGGACATGGATGGCACCGGCCTGCGCAAACTCACGGCACAGCTGGGTGGAGCCTGTCAACCAGCCTGGTCACCAGACGGCGAAGAGCTGGTGTTCATCTCTCCCTGCTCTAACGAACAGGATATTTACCAAGGCGCACGCCTGTACCGCATCCGCGCCGACGGCACCGGCCTGGAACCGCTGACCACGGATGAGGACGGCGGCCTGGGCGACTTCGACCCCGCCTGGTCGCCCGACGGTCGCTACATCGCCTTCACCCGGCTGGAAGCCAACGGGCGACAGATCTATCTACTCGACCTGAGCGACGGTGAACAGGTTCGTCTCTCCGATGGCACGGGCCAGGACTATCAGCCCGCCTGGGATCCAAGCGGGCAATGGCTGATCTACGCCGGCACCCGTAGCAGTTTCACCTACCTGTTCCACCAATCCTTGCTCGACCGCTCCTCGCAGCCGTTCGCCAACCACCGATACGACGACGTCTTCTTCCCCCAATGGCTCTCGGCAGAGGAAGCACTGGTGATCTGGATCCCCGACGGCGGCTCACTGAGAGACGCGCGAATGAAGCGGATTTCGGTCACCGAACAGGGCATGGAAATGCAATCTGTGGTGGCCCAGGAAATCCCCATCCGTAACCTGAGCCTGTCCCCCGATCGGCGCTGGACGCTGGTCGAAGCCTGGCCTGACGGCGAGAACCACGACCTCTATCGGATCGACCTGAGCACCGGCGAGATGTTCCGCCTGACCAGTGACCCGGCGTTGGACTTCGACCCTGCCTGGCGACCGTGATCCCGTCAAAGAACAAAAAAAGGAGCGCGTGCCGCGCTCCTTTTTTTGTTGTTGCATTTAGCGGTAGCGTAACAGGCGCAGGCCGTTGAGCACCACCAGCACCGTACTGCCTTCGTGCCCGACCACGCCAAGCGGGAGGGGGAGGTTCACGCCGAAGGCTAGCGCGACGAGCAACACAATCACCGCCAGTGAGAAGGCCAGGTTTTGCCACACCACGCGGCGCGCAGACCGCGCCAGTCCGATGGCGAAGGGCAGTTTGCACAAATCGTCGGCCATGAGCACCACATCGGCGGTTTCGAGCGCCACGTCCGTGCCTGCGCCGCCCATGGCGATACCCACGTCGGCCATGGCAAGCGCCGGGGCGTCGTTCACACCATCGCCGACCATCGCCGTAGGGCCATACTTCTCGCGCAGGCGACGAAGCAGGTTGACCTTATCCTGCGGCAGCAGCCCGGCGTGGAATTCGTCCACCCCGACCTGTTCCGCGATGGCCGCCGCCACACGCTCGTTGTCGCCGGTCAGCATGATCACGCGCTCCACGCCGAGCGACTTCAGCCGCTGCACCACATCCGCCGCGTTAGGGCGCAGCGTGTCGGCCACGCCGAGTAACGCCAGCCAGGTCCCCTCCTCTACCTGATAGGCCAGCATGGCGGTCACCCCCTCGGCTTCCTGGGCACGCAACGCCGCGCGCACATCTTCGGGCAACGCGACTCCGCGCCGGGCAAACAGCCGCTCGTTGCCGATCCACAGCGTCTGCCCTTCCACACGCGCCTCCACGCCCTGGCCGGGGAAGGCCTGGAAGTCGGTGGCTTCGGGCAGTTCCAGCCCACGTTCCTGCGCGGCCTGCACGATAGCCTGCGCCAGCGGGTGCTCCGAGCGCGCTTCCACAGCAGCGATCCGGCGCAATGCCTCGTCGGCGTCCAGCGACCCCAGGGGGATGATGATGCGCAGATGGGGCTTGCCTACGGTCAGCGTGCCGGTTTTGTCGAACGCGATCGCCTTGATCGTAGCCGTCTTCTCCAGATGCAGGCCGCCTTTGAACAGCACGCCGTTCCGCGCGCCGTTCGCAATCGCCGAGAGGATGCTTGCCGGCGTGGAGATCACCAGCGCGCAGGGCGAAGCGACCACCAGCCAGGTCATGGCGCGGTAGAAGGCGGGCTGGAAGGCATGCCCCAGGACGAAGACCGGGACGGCGACCAGCAGCACCGCGCCCAGCAACACCAACTTCGCGTACACCTGCTCGAAGTCGTCCAGCATGCGTTGGGTGTTCGCTTTGGCAGCCTGGGCTTCTTCCACCATTTGCACGATCTTGGCGAGCGTGGTGTCCTGCGCGCGATGCGTGGCCTGGATTTCCAGCGCGCCGTTGCCGTTCACCGTACCGGCGAACACCGGGTCGCCGACCTGCTTGGGCACGGGCATGGACTCGCCGGTGATCGTGGACTGATCCACGGTGGAAGAACCGTCCACCACCACGCCATCAATGGGGAACCGCTCGCCGGGGCGCACCAGCACGTGGTCGCCGACCACCAGGTCTTCCACAGGCAGGGTGACGATGCGTCCACCACGGCGCACGGTGGCCGTCGCCGGGCGCAGGTCGAGCAACGCCTCGATGGCGCGGCGGCTGCGCCCCATCGCGTAAGTTTGCAGTGTGTTGGACAGCGAGAACAGGAAGAGCAGCGTGGCACCTTCAGCGGGCTGGCCGATCACCGCTGCACCGACCGCTGCCAGGATCATCAGCAGGTTGACGTCCAGTTGTCGCTCGCGGAGCAGGGCAATGCCGTCCAGTAAGCCGTAGTAGCCGCCGGCCACGTAAGCGATTGCGTAGAGCGCAGCGGTCAACAGCACGGGCAGTCCCAGGCGACCAGTGATCCAGGCGCTCAACGCCGCCACCAGCGTGACCACGGTCAGGATCACTTCCATCCGCGCGCGCCCGATCTCCGGCGCAGGCGCCGGCGCAGACACCGCCTCGCGGGGATGTGCCACCGCTGCCGTGCCCTGCTCGAAGCTCTTGCGCGCCGGCAACATGATATTCATCTGCCCTTCCTGGAGCTGAACCTTTGTCTCTTGAGGCAGCACGGCGACCTGCTGATAGTGCGCCAGCAGGTCGGCGCCCAGCTCCGAAGCGCACAGCGCGCACACCTCATCGCTCTTCAGCCGGCATTGGGTGACTTTCGCCCAGGCGCGCTCCCCCGCCTGGCGCACCAGACGCAGCGCCTGCTCCTCGCTGAGCACGCGCGGGTCGAATTCCAGCTTCAGTTGTCCGTTTTTCAGGTCGAAATGCGCCTGACGCACCCCGGCGTAGCCGCGCAAGGTGTCGCTCAACACCGTGGTGCACCGATACTCGCGGGATGGCATCTGGAGGTTCGACGATTTGCTCTCTACGGTGGTCATTGCAGCCTCCCTGATTGTGGTTTGCTCTGACAATCCGGGCACAGGCCGTAATACAGCACCCGTGCACCCAAAATGCGATAGCCTGAATGCATGGAAACCTCTTCGTCCAGCGCCTGGATGTGCTCGCTGGGCAGGTCAACCACACGGTGACAGGAGATGCACGCCAGGTTGACGTGCGGTTGCGTGTCCGCGTCGTAGTGGACGCGACCGTCGCCCGCGCTGCCCAGAGCGAACACCAGTCCCAGGTTGACCAGAGCTTCCAGCGTGTTGTACACCGTCGCCAGGCTGAGCGAAGGGTACTCGGTCTTCAGTTGTTCGAAAATCTCTTGCGCGGTCGGATGCGTGTCCGTACCGGCCAGCAGGCGGCAGATGGCCTGTCGCTGCGGCGTGATCCGGTAACCGGCCTCGCGCAAGGCTGCGATCATTCTGTCGGGGGTACTCATAAGCACCTCGTCATCTTATTTGGAATGTTTCTTTTCATGGAAAAATTCTAAATTAGAACCGGAGATTTGTCAAGGGGTTGACTACCTTTCCACCCACTCCAAACCAGTGATCATAAGCACTTCTGCGCATATCAAGACGCGCTGAATGGCCGATGACAGGCAATCCATACAGTGCTATGCTGATGTAAGAGAACAACACCCAAGAACAGAAGCACCCATCCGTGTATGAAAAGGAGAGTTCCGATGAACGCCACGCTCAATTTCAAGGCCACAGTCTATACGCTGCTGATCGCGCTGGTGACCAGTTACGTGCTGTGCATCGCCGGCGACCTGCTCTTCGGCTGGACGATGTACCAGTCCTGGATGCCGTTGCTACCGGGGTTCACCTGGCCGCTGACGACCAGTGGTTTCCTGATCGGTCTGCTCTGGCTGGTGGGCTACAGCGTGTACGGCGCGGCGCTGATCGTGCTGCCCTACAACTACTTTGTGCAGCGCCAGTCCGCATAATCCCCCCCTTCCTCCTCCCTGACGCATCTCCCGCCCGTGAGATCATGGGCGGGAGACTCCCTCCAGGCCGTTAACCATCAAGGAGACGCCATGTCCACGGAATCTGAACACGACCAGGATCATGCAATCCATCTGACGAGCGAGATCCTCAACCAGCTTTTCGGCGTCCCCGACCAATGGAACTTCGCCGTACGGTTCTGGAACGGTCAGGTGTTGCCCACTGCGCGCCAGCGGGCACAATTCACCCTGGTGCTCAACCATCCCGGCGCGTTGCGGCGGATGTTCCGCCCACCGCTGGAACTCTCATTGGGTGAAGCGTTCATCTATGGCGACTTCGACATCAAGGGAGACATCCACCGCGCCGTCGCCCGGATGGACGAGCTGCAGGAAAAGGCGTTCTCCACGGCAGAGCTGTTCACTCTGCTCCGCCGTCTGAACGCGCTACCGAAGGGCACTGGGCCGCGGTATCGCGGTCGTGGGCCGGCGCGGCTGACCGGATCGCGGCACTCCCTGGAACGCGACCGCGAGGCCATCCGCTACCACTACGACGTGAGCAACGACTTCTACGCCCTCTGGCTCGACCGGCACATGACGTACTCGTGCGCCTACTTCCCCACCGGCACAGAAGACCTGGACACCGCTCAGGAACAGAAATACGACCTGATCTGCCGAAAGCTGCGCCTGCGCTCCGGCGAGCACCTGCTGGACATCGGCTGCGGCTGGGGCGGGCTGGTGATGTACGCCGCCCGACATTACGGGGTAACCGCGCTGGGCGTGACGTTGAGCGAACAACAGGCCGCGTACGTGGCTGAACGCATCGCCGCCTCTGACCTGAGCGATCGGGTACAGGTGGAATTACTGGATTACCGCAAGCTGCGCGACGCCTCGTTCGACAAGGTTGTCAGCGTGGGTATGTTCGAACATGTGGGAGAAAGTCATCTGCCGGAATATTTTCGCCAGGTCTATCGCCTGCTCAAACCGGGCGGCCTGTTTCTCAACCACGGCATCTCGCGGAGACCTCAGGAAACGACACAGGGATGGGCGGCGTTTGTAGAACGCTACATCCTGGGTGCAGGCTCCTTCATCCAGCGCTACATCTTCCCGGACGGCGAACTGATGCCGGTCAGCGCGGTGAACCTGATCGCAGAGCGCGCCGGTTTCGAGGTGCGCGATGTGGAGAACCTGCGCGAGCACTATGCGCTCACGCTGCGTCATTGGGTCGCCCGTCTGGAAGCCCACCACGCTGAGGCCGTGCAGGCCGCCGACGAGGTGACCTACCGAACCTGGCGGTTGTACATGGCGGCCTCCGCACGCGGCTTCGAAACCGGCCGCATCAACGTCAACCAGACGCTGCTGGCGAAGCTGGACGGGGGACGGAGTGGGTTGCCCTGGTCGCGGGCTGACCTCTACGCCTGATCACTCCCCCTCGCCGGCTGGCGTCTCCATCCGCACCTGGCCCTGCATGAACGCTCCCTCCTCGGTGGCAAAGGACGCCGCGGTGATGTTGCCCCACACCCGCCCGGTGGCGCGGATGACCACGCGCTGGGCGGTGATGTCGCCCTTCAGCGTACCGGCCACAATCACACTGCCCGCGCGCACGTGCTCGCAGGTCACGCGACCGGTTTCCGCGATCAGCAGCAGGCCATCCAGTTCGATTTCGCCCTCAAACGCGCCTTCAATGCGCACACCGCCGCTGCCGCCGATACGCCCCTGCCAGGAGATATTCAGCCCAAGCACGGAGTCCACCCGTTCCGTCGAGGGCGACGTGGGTGGGGTCGGTGCCGGGGTGTCGTTGGGTTTGCGGAACACGGTCAGCCCTCCACGTCCAGCGTCAGCCCTAACGTGTTGAAGCCGGAGTCCACGTACAGCACCTCGCCGGTGATCTTGGTCGCCAGGTCAGAAGCCAGGAAGACTGCCGCGCCGCCCACGTCCAGCGGCTCGATGGGCTGGCGCAACGGGGCGATTTCGGCGAAGCGCTTATACATGGCGCGAAAGCCGCTGATGCCGGCAGCGGCCAGCGTGCGCACCGGCCCGGCGGAGATTGCGTTCACGCGGATGTTGCGTGGCCCGAAGTCGTAGGCCAGGTAGCGCACCGAAGCCTCCAGCGCAGCCTTCGCCACACCCATCACGTTGTAGTGCGGGACGACCTTCTCCGCGCCGTAGTAGGTCAGCGTGAGCAGCGAGGCGCCGGGGCGGAACAGGTCGGCGAAGGCGTTCGCCAGCGCGGTGAAGGAGTACACGCTCACATCCATCGCCAGATGGAAGCCCTGACGGCTGGTTTGATAATACGGGCGGGCAAGGTCTTCGCGGTCAGCAAAGGCGATAGCGTGCACCAGGATGTCAATCTGGCCGAAGGTCTGCGCGGCGGCCTGGGCGACGCGCGCGATTTGTTCGTCGTCAGTCACGTCGCACGGCTCGACGAAGGTGCAGCCGATGGACTCCGCCAGCGGACGCACGCGCCGCTCCAGCGCAGGGCCGGCGTAACTCAGACCGATGGTCGCGCCTTGCTCGTGAAACGCCTGCGCGATGCCCCAGGCAATGGAGCGCTGGTTGGCAACGCCGAAGATCAGAGCAGTTTTGTCTTTGAGTAACATGGGGCCTCCGAGATTGGTCGGTTGGTCGGATTGGTCTAAATGGTCTGATTGTCTCATTGGTCTGGTTGGTTGGCGGGAGGAGTTTCGCGCTACAGTTTGCATCCGTTATCCCCTCCTCTCGCCTTCCTCCATGACCCGAAACCGCCAGGGGATGCTTTTCCACGGCTCTGGTACGGTGTTTAAACCCACTCGCGGGCCGGTGGTGACGCGGGAATCAGATACAGGGTCGCCAGCCTCCAGGAAGAGCGGCGCGCCCGGCGTGCACAGGTCGAGGCCGTTCAGATCGCCGGTGATATGCAGCGCCTGACACAACTTGGCCGGCCCATTCGTCCACTCCCGACGCGGGCGGCCCTTCCGCCGCACAGCGACCAGGTCTTCCCCTTCCACCACCTGGATGGCGCGGATCAGCACCGCTGCCGGGAAGCCTTCCCGCTCGGTGACCACGTTAAACAGCCAGTGCATGCCGTAGGTGAAGTACACGTAAGCATGACCGGGCGGGCCGTACATCACGCGCGTGCGCGGGGTCAGCCCGGCGCGGGCGTGGCAACCCAGGTCGCCCTCGCCGACGTAGGCTTCGGTCTCTACGATGATTCCGCTGATGCGGCGTCCGTCCTCGACGCGCACCAGTTTCGCGCCAAGCAGGTCGCGCGCAACCTCCAGCGTGGGGCGGGCGAAAAAGGAACGGGGGAGCATGGTGATTGATGGTGAGGTATGTGAGATGCGGTATTGTGGTACGTGATGTATCAGGTTCTCAGGTAGGCGATGGTGACGCCTTCGCCGCCCTCGCCCTCTTTGCCGGGCTCGAAGGAGCGCACATGAGGATGTTGCCGCAGCGCGTCGCGCACGGCGCGGCGTAGCCGTCCCGTACCGTGGCCGTGGATGATGCGCACGAAGGGCAACCCGGCCAGGTAGGCGGAGTCCAGGTAGCGATCCAGTGCCTCGACGGCTTCGTCGGCGCGGCGACCACGCAGGTCGAGTTCCATGCCTGGCGAGGGATGCGCGGGGACGACCGGCGTTTCAGCACGGGCAGGCGGCGGCGGGGCAGCAGGCGGCCCGCTGACCACCTCCAGTTGCGCCCGGCGGGCGCGCACGCGCAGGTTGCCCACCTGTACTTCGGCCTCGTCCTCGCCCAGCGAAGTGACCACGCCCTCCGTGCCCAGTTTGCGCAGCCGCACGC
>CAYSXA010000004.1:0-54038 GCA_964435005.1 uncultured Anaerolineaceae bacterium
AACAGCACCCGATATGGGCCTATGAGCTGCTAAAAGAGATCCCCTTCCTGCAGCCAGCACTGGACATCCCCTATTGCCACCACGAGCGCTGGGACGGCTCCGGCTACCCGCGCGGGCTGAAGGGGGAAGAAATCCCCTTAGCCGCGCGTATCTTCGCCGTGGTGGATGTGTGGGACGCGCTCATCAGCGACCGCCCCTATCGCCCGGCGTGGTCACGCGAAAAGGCGCTGGCCTACCTGCGCGAAAACGCCGGCGTGTTGTTCGACCCGCGCGTGGTTGAAGCGTTCATCCAGATGCTGGAAGAGGACGCCTGACTGCCTTCACACCACCATCCGCACGCCAAGCACCACCAACGCGATCAACACGATCTGTCGAAAGCGCTCTGGCGAGAGCAGGCGGTCCATCTGCCCCCCCAACCATAAACCAACCGCCATCGCCGGCATCGAAAAGGCCGCCTGCCGCCAGGTGAGCGGCTGAATCGTCCCCGCCAGCCAGTGCGAAAGGAAAACCATCGAGCTGCTGACCAGGAAGAACGCCTGCAAATTCGCCTTGAACTGCGCTGGCGGCCAGCCCTTCGCGTGGCCGTACAGGATGACCGGCGGGCCAGAGGTGTTATACGCGCCGCCCAGCGCGCCGGCGACCAGCCCCATGAGCCACGCCCAACCACGCCCGTTGAGCGCAGGCAATCGCCACCCCGCCAACGCATACGCCCCATAACCGGCCAGCACCAGCCCCAATCCTCCCAGCATAACCCGCTCCGGCAAATGGCGCAGAAAGACCACTCCTAACGGCACACCGACCAGCGATGCCAGAATCAGGTGCAACACCGGTTCCCCGGACAGGTGGTCGCGGTAGCGCCACAGCAACACAATCTCCACAAAGATGCTGATCACCGCCACCAGCGGCGTGGCCTGCCTCAGCCCGATCAACAGGCTGAGCAACGGCATGGACACCAGCGCCAGGCCAAAGCCGGTCAGGCTCTGGGTAAAAGCGGACAGGAACAACACGCAAGCTATCCAGAAAAAAGTCACAGGCGCTCCTTGAAAGGGAAGATAGTTAATCTTACCAAAAAAAAGAGAAGGGCTGGCATGCGACGGCCCGCATCTCCAACCCCGGTCTTTTGTTTCCCCCCCTCGTGGAAAACCTACTCCACCGCCTCCACCGCGCGGATTTCAGGGAAGAACTGCTTCACCGTCCCTTCCACCCAGCCGTGCAGCGTGTTCGGCGAGAGCGGACAGCCCAGGCACGCGCCACCCAGCCGCACTTTGAGCACATCCCCCTCCAGCGCCACCATCTTCACCCAGCCTCCGTGATAGTACTCGATGTAAGCGCTCAGTCGCTCCAGCAGGTCTTGCAACCGCTGCTCCACCGGGACTTCTGTGTTCGGTGTTTTCATGTTCCCTCCAGTGTGTGTGAAGAGAAAAGCGCACGCAGTCGCCCGCGTGCGCTCGATGTCACGAAGCCTCGACAGCGTCCACCGTATCCAGCCGGTCGGCGGACGCGCGTTCTTCCAGGTTGAACCGCAGCCCCTGGCCTTCCTCGTCCACGTCCACCCGCACGGTGTCGCCGGCTTTGAACTCGCCGGAGAGCAGTTTCACCGAGAGCGGGCTTTCCAGGTGCTTCTGGATGGCGCGGCGGAGCGGGCGTGCGCCGAAGTTCGGGTCGTAACCCACCTCGGCCAGCCAGCGGCGCGCCTCGTCGGTAAGTGCCACCTTCAGCCCGTGTTCGCTCAGCCGCTCCTCCACTTCTTTCATCCTCAGATCAACGATCTGCACCATCTGTTCGCGCGTGAGCGGCGAAAAGGTGATGATCTCATCAATGCGGTTCAGGAACTCCGGTCGGAAGGTGCTCTTCAGCGCCTTCTCAATCTTCTCCTGCGCCTGACGGTCTTCATCTGTGCCGGTGTGCTGCAGGAAACCCAGGCTGCCAGCTTTTCGGATGAACTCCGTGCCCAGGTTGCTGGTCATAATCAGCACCGTGTTCCGGAAGTCCACCACGTGCCCCTGGCCGTCTGTCAGGCGACCGTCATCCAGAATTTGTAGCAGCGCGTTCCACACTTCAGGATGTGCCTTCTCGATCTCATCGAACAGGATCACACGGTACGGTCGACGGCGCACAGCTTCGGTTAATTGACCACCTTCTTCGTAGCCCACATAGCCCGGCGGCGCGCCAAACAGCCGCGAGACCGTGTGCTGCTCGCGGTATTCGCTCATGTCGATACGCAACAGCGCGTCCTCATCATCGAACAGGAACTCCGCCAGTGCCTTGGCCAGTTCGGTCTTCCCCACACCGGACGGGCCAATGAAAATGAACGAACCAATCGGGCGGCGCGGGTCTTTCAGGCCGGATCGCGCCCGTCGGATGGCATCAGACACAGCGGCAATCGCCTCGTCCTGGCCGATGATGCGCTCATGTAACCGTTCCTCCATGCGCAGCAGTTTTTCGGCCTCGGTCTCCAACATCTGGCTGACCGGGATGCCCGTCCATTGGTGCACCACAGCAGCGATGTCTTCCGCGTCCACCACCTCATCGAGTTGATGTTCCGCCTCCCAGGCGTGGCGCTTCTCCTCGAACTCGGCCTCCAGCCGCAGCCGCTCGGCCTTTTTCTGCGCCGCGCGTTCGTAATCCCGTTCCAGACCGGCCTGCTCTTCCTCCGCCGCCAGGCGGTCAATCTCGCTCTTCATCGCCTTCAGGTCGGGCGGCAAATCGTACAACGCCACGCGCAACTTGGCCGCCGCCTCGTCAATCAGGTCAATCGCCTTATCCGGCAAATGCCGGTCGGGCACGTAGCGCGCGGAAAGCCGCGCCGCCGCCACCAGCGCATCGTCTGAGATGCGCACCTTGTGATGCGCCTCGTAGCGGTCGCGCAAGCCGCGCAGCATCTCAATGGTGTCCTCAATGCTCGGTTCTTCCACGTACACTGGCGCGAAGCGGCGCTCCAGCGCGGAGTCTTTCTCGATGTATTTATGATACTCGTCCAGCGTGGTGGCGCCCACGCACTGCAACTCGCCGCGCGCCAGCGCCGGTTTGAGCATGTTCGAGGCGTCCATTGCGCCCTGCGCCGCGCCCGCGCCCACCACGGTGTGCAACTCGTCGATGAACAGGATGATTTCGCCTTCTGAACGCTGCACCTCTTCGATGGCCGCCTTCAGGCGCTCCTCGAACTCGCCCCGGAAGCGCGAACCGGCAATCATCGCCGAGAGATCGAGCGCCACCACGCGCCGCCCCGCCAGGATTTCGGGTACGTCGTTGTTGGCGATCTTCTGCGCCAGCCCCTCGACAATGGCCGTCTTGCCAACGCCGGCCTCACCGATCAACACCGGATTGTTCTTGGTGCGACGAGAGAGGATCTGAATCACGCGCAGGATTTCATCGTCACGTCCGATCACCGGATCGAGCTTGCCTTCCCGCGCCATTTGCGTCAGGTCGCGGGAGTACTTCTCCAGTGTGCGGTAGCGCGTCTCCGCGTGGCGGTCGGTCACTCGATGCCCGCCGCGCACCTGCTCAATCGCGCGGTACACGCGCTCTTTGGTCAACCCCATGCCTTCGAGCAACCGCGACACCGGTGTGCCGCGCTCGCTCAATATCGCCAGGAAAATGTGCTCCGTGGAAATGTACTCGTCGTTCAGTTGATTGGCTTCCTGGTTCGCCTGATCGATGATCCGCTTTACCCGCGGCGTGATGAAAATCTGTCCCGCGCCACCGCCGAAGATGTTCGCCTTTGGGCTGGTGCGCAACAGATAATCCAACCGCTCCTGAAGCATCTGAGTATCCACTTTCAGGATATCCAGAAGTTGCGGCACCACGCCCTGCGGCTGCTCCAACAGCGCGAGCAGGATGTGTTCGGTGTCGATCTGGTTGTGTCCGTAGCGCTGGATGATTTCTGCCGCGCGTTGGGCGGCCTCCTGGGCGCGTTCGGTAAAGCGGTCAAATCGCATCATAAGGGAATCCTCCAATTCTTCCGCTTCGATTATAACATTCGCCGCCCAGGCGGGTGTAAGAATCGTGTTAGATTGATTGGTTCAGTGGTTGTATTGGTTTGTGGTTTATCCTGCCACGACCTGTACCAGAGCGCCAAGCAGCACAGGGAAGGCCAGCCCCAACCCCCAACGCACTGCCATGAAGCGCCAGCCCATAAACGACAACTCAAACGTCACCGAAAGCAGCGACAGCATCGCCCAACTGGTCACCATGGTCACCGCCGCGCCAAGGCCCGCGCCAGCCTGGTAGAGGGTAGCAATCAGCGGAAAGACTACATACGGCCCACCAGGGAGCAACATCCCCACCACCTCCGCCAGGATCAGACCGCGCCAGCCTGCAGTCGGCCCCAGCCACGCCTGCACCTGGCGCTGCGGTGCCAGGGCATTCACGTAACCCACAATCACGAAGGCCACCAGCAAGAGCGGTAGCGTACGCTTCAGCGTGGCCCACCCCATCTGCACCCCACGCCAGTGACCACCGTCTCCACGCCGCCAGGCCGTCATCCACAGTCCCAGCGCCAGAACCCACAAAATCACTGTCGCCTCGGTCATTTTAGTCACCCCTGCCTGAAGTTGAGGTCCCCCCTGCATCTTCCCGCATTCGCGCCACCTGCTGTCCGAACAGCGCTTCGGCTATTGCACCCAACAGCGGCGGCACAATCAACGTTGCCAGGAAGCGCACCAGCGTGAGGTGCGGCCCCAGCAGCGCGAACTCCAGCGGAAGACGCGACACCGACCACAGATTCTTCGCTGTGACGAAGGCCACCATGATTCCCAACCCCGCACCGTTGTGCAGCAGCACCGCCGCAATTGGATAGTACACATACGGCCCACCGGGCATCAACGCTCCGCCGATACAGGCCAGCAGCAGACCGCGCCAGCCCGCCGACGCCCCCAACCACCGCTGGACCACCTCCGGCGAGACCAGTACCTGAATCAACCCGGCTACCAGGAAAGCCGCCGCCAGCAAGGGGACCACTCGCCACAGCAACCGCGCGCCGCTCGCCAGCCCCTCGCCAACCAGCCCCCAGCCACCCTGCCGAAAAGCCAGTCCGGCCAGCGCCAGCGCCACCAGCCCAAGCGCAGGCAAAGTGATATCTCGTTTCATACCCATACCCCACAGTAACGGGGCACCGTGCCGTTTACAACGGAATCCCCGACGCGGCAAGTTGCCCGCCGTCTACCACGAACGTCGCCCCCGTGGTAAAGGCCGACGCATCCGATGCCAGGTACAGCGCCAGCCCGACCAGTTCCTCCGGCGTGGCGATCCGTCGCTGTGGGATGGCGCGCAACACCGCTTCATAGATCGCCGGGTTATCCCAAATCGCCCGACTGAAGCGCGTGCGGATGAACCCCGGCGCCAGAGCGTTCACCTGAATGTTCTCAGCGGCCAGTTCCCCCGCGAGCACCTGGGTGAGCATGATCACCCCGGCCTTGCTTACACAATAGACGCCCATGCCCGGTTGAGCGCGCAGCCCGGCCACCGAAGCCATGTTGATGATCTTGCCACCGCCGCGCTTGCGCATCTCCGGCACACAGGCGCGCACCATGCGTACGTAGCCTAACAGGTTGACATCCAGAATCTTCTGCCACTGCGCCTCTGTAGCCTCCAGCAGCGGACCGAAGTGTGGATTGGTGGCCGCGTTGTTTACCAGGATATCCACCCCGCCGAACGCCTCTACCGCGCGCGCCACCAGATGCGCAACCGCTTCCGGATCGCCGGTGTGCGCTGCTACCGCCAGCGCCTGGCCACCCTCTGTGCGAATGGCCTCGGCCACCGCCTCCAGCGCCTCCTGCTTGCGGCTGCTGAGCACCACCGCCGCACCTGCCGCCGCGAACGTCCGCGCAATCGCTTCACCGATACCGCGCGACGCGCCCGTAACCACCGCCACCTTGCCGTGAAGATCAAATGAGGGCTTCATCTTGCCTCCGTAAGAATTACGATTCGGGATTTGCAATTTACGGTCTGCACAACCACTCCAACCAAGGCAACCAACCCAACCAATGCAACTATTAAACCACAAAGATATGCTACACTATTCCCCACACCACACCGAGGAAAACCATGAACCCTATCTTCAAAGCTCTGCTTGCCGTGCGATTCATCGGTCTGCGCAACGTACTGCGCACCGTGCGCTACAGCCTGTGGCGCGACCAACTGGATCGTCGTCTGTCCGTGCGCAACGCGACCTCCGTCCAGTCCCCCGGCGACCTGCTCACTTTCACGCCGCAACCTGGCGGAGGCGACTTCCGCTTCGAGCGTGCCACGCTGGAAGTGCGTTTCCTGGCCCCCGACCTGGTGCGCCTGACCTGGACGCCCGGCGCGTTGCCGTTGCCCTACGCCCTTGCCCGTCAGGAATGGCCATCGGTAAACGTGCAACACTGCGCCGATGAAGCCGGTCATCATCTGAGCACCGACGCCTTGCGCTTGAGCGTGCACACCGATGGCACCGTCGCCATCGCGGACGCCGAAGGACGGCTGTTGCGCCGCGACCACCCACCGCAGCGCTCGGGCACCACCTGGGAACTGACTTCCGACTTTCCGCCCGGCCTGCACGCCTGCGGCCTGGGGGACCGCGCCGCACCGCCCGATCTTCCCGCCGGCACCTACCGCCTGTGGAACCGCGATCCCGGTGGCAGTTACGGTCCCGGCGCCGACCCGCTGTACGCGAACATCCCGGTGCTGTTTACCGCCCACGCTCAGGGCTCACTGCTCACCTTCTACGAGAACCCCTTCCCCACCAAGATCGCTCTGGCAGGCGACGCACCGCGCATCACCTATCGCGTGGACGACGGCGCACTGCGCTTCTACCTGATCCCCGGTCCGCCGGAGCGCGCGCTGGCCCGCTACACCGAACTCACCGGTCGCCCACCCCTGCCGCCGCGCTGGGCGCTCGGCTTCCATCAAAGCCGCTGGGGATACATGAACGAAGAACAGGTGCGTACTGTGGTCGAGGGCTTCCGCCGCCATGACCTGCCCATCAGCGCGATTCACCTGGACATCGATTACATGGATGGCTACCGCGTGTTCACCGTGAACCGCGAACGCTTCCCCGACCTGAAACGCCTGGCCGACGACCTGCACGCGCTGGGCATCCATCTGGTGACCATCCTCGACCCCGGCGTGAAGCGCGACCCACACTTCGCTCTGTACCGCCAGGGCGTGGAACGCGGCCTGTTCTGTACCACGCCGGACGGACGCCCACTGCACGGGTTGGTCTGGCCCGGATGGACAGCTTTTCCCGACTTCACCCACCCGGAAACGCGCGCCTGGTGGCGCGATCAATACGCCGCCCTGCTGGACGCCGGCGTGGACGGCATCTGGCACGATATGAACGAGCCCTCGGCATTCGCCGCATGGGGCGACCCCACGCTGCCGCACGTCACGCGTCATCGCATGGAAGGGCGCGGCGGCGACCACCGCGAGGCACACAACCTGTACGGCCTGCTGATGAACCATGCCGGTTATGAGGCGCTGCGCGAACGCCTACCCGACCGCCGCCCCTGGTTGCTCTCGCGCGCCAACTGGGCCGGCGGCCAGCGCTACGCCTGGAACTGGACGGCGGACACCGAAAGCACCTGGGACGCGCTGCGCATGACCATCGGCATGATGATCCACAGCAGCCTCGCCGGCCAGCCATACAACGGCCCGGACATCGGTGGCTTCTCCGGTGCTCCGGACGGCGAGTTGTTCATCCGCTGGTTCCAGATGGCCGCCTTCTTGCCCTTCTTCCGCAACCACGCCGCCAAAGGCACCCCGCCGCGCGAGCCGTGGGTATTTGGGGAACCGTACCTGAGCATCGCCCGCGACATACTGCGTCTGCGTTACCGCCTGCTGCCCTACCTCTACACTCTGGCCTGGGAAGCCACGGAGCGCGGCCTTCCGATTGTGCGTCCGTTGTGGTGGGACGCCCCACAGCGTGAGGATCTGTGGGCGGTAGATGACGCCTGCCTGTTGGGCAGCGCGCTGCTCGTCGCGCCAGTGGTCTCGCCCGGCGCGGAGACGCGCGACCTGTTCCTGCCGCCAGGACGCTGGTTCCATGTATGGGACGACCAGATATTCGACGGCGATCAAACCATCACCCTGCCCGCGCCGCTGGATCGCATTCCGATCCTGGCGCGCGCTGGCGCGGTCATCCCGCAGGAAAGCGGAACCACGCTTGAACTGCACCTTTACCTGCCCACGAAAGACAGTCTCGGCGGCGGACAGGTATATCTCGACGCAGGCGACGGCTACGGCCCCCACCGCCTGGAGCGCTACACCCTGGCCTGGGATGGCGATCATCTGCAACTGGATCGCGTTGTGGAAGGCGAGTACACCTTCCCCTACGATAGTATCCGCCTGTTTTTACACGGCATCGTCCCCGCCGCACTAACCGTGGACGACCGCCCCCTGCCGATAGACGACACAACCATCCCGCTACCTGCCGACTTCCGCACCCTGCGCATCTTCCCAGAGAAGTGAGGCCTACTCACCAGGATTCCGCGCCAAGTGGAAACCAGAGCGCAAGCGAATCACCCCCTCGCTGCGCTCATAATATCCTCTCAGATAACCACTACCTGAAGATCGGAAAGAGCAAAGGCCATGCTTCCCCCCAAAAAAATCACCGTTCGCGTACCGGCCACCTCGGCCAACCTGGGGCCGGGCTTCGATTGCCTTGGCCTTCCCCTCGACCTGTGGAACGAAGCCACCATCTACCCTGAAGGGGAAAGATGGCAAATTGAAATCACCGGCGAAGGAGCCAACGAACTGCCCCAGGACGAACGGAACGCCATCGTCCGCGCCTTTTTATGGCTATGCAAAGAAACCGACACACCTCCACCCGCCGGAATGCGCGTCGTCTGCCATAACGCCATCCCGTTGCGCTCCGGCCTGGGTTCCAGCGCATCCGCCGCGCTCCTCGGTCTGCTCGCCGCGAACGCCTGGCTCGGCTCCCCCCTATCGCAAGACGAACTCCTCGCCGCTGCCGCCGACCACGAAGGCCACCCCGATAACGTCGCCCCCGCCCTGCTCGGCGGGCTTGTGGTGATCGCCGGCGAGACCGTGCGCCGCTTCCCGCTACCGCCGCTCCGTGCCGTGATCGTGCTGCCTGCATTTGAGGTCACCACCGCGCAGGCGCGCGCCGCCCTGCCCGACCGCATCCCCTTGACAGACGCCGTCTT
Source organism: uncultured Anaerolineaceae bacterium (assembly GCA_964435005.1). GTDB lineage: Bacteria > Chloroflexota > Anaerolineae > Anaerolineales > DRMV01 > CAYSXA01. The sequence continues at coordinate 9,144 of CAYSXA010000004.1, forward strand.
CAACCTGGGACGCACTGCGCTGGTGGTTGAGGCGCTCCGTATCGGCGATCTGTCTCTGCTCCGCGAAGTTATGGATGATCGCCTGCACCAACCTTACCGCCTGCCGCTCTACCCCGGTGCTGCTGAGGCCATCCAGGCAGCCCGCGACCTGGGCGCGGCGTGCGCCCTCTCCGGCGCCGGGCCGTCTCTGATCGCTTTCCTCGACGGAGACCCTACCCCCGTCCAGACTGCCATGCAGCAGACCTTCGCCGCTCACGGTGCTTCCACCCGCACCTGGGTCACCCAGGTGATCAATCAGGGGGCCGAGGTCAGCACGCAGGACTAACCACCGGCCACTTTTGTCCATTTCGGGATGCACGCAAAAAGCGTGTGGTGGCTGTCCTCACCCAACCCGGCTGTCTGGGACTGGAAGTTCCAGACTCGGGAATCTCAAGTCGGCTTCCAGCCGACTGACTACGGGTAGCCCGCCATTCATGCGCGAGCGGAGATTCACAGAGGGGAATCGTCTGGTAGCCAGCACGCGGGATGCGGAATGTCCCTCTCATTCCTCATCCCGCACGCCTCATCTCTCGTTCCCCTTCCCACGTCCCCCTTCTATATCTTCGGCAACGTCACCCCCCGCTGCGCCTGATACTTCCCCTTCTTGTCGGCGTACGAAACCTCGCACTCCTCGTCCGCCTCGAAGAACAACACCTGCGCGATGCCCTCGTTGGCGTAGATTTTGGCCGGCAACGGCGTGGTATTGGAGATCTCCAGCGTCACATGGCCCTCCCACTCCGGCTCGAAGGGCGTGACGTTCACGATGATGCCGCAGCGAGCGTACGTGGACTTTCCAACACAAACGGTGAGCACGTTGCGCGGGATGCGGAAATATTCCACCGTGCGCGCCAGCGCAAACGAGTTTGGTGGGATGATGCACACCTCCCCCTTGAAATCCAGCATCGAGCGCGGATCAAACTGCTTGGGGTCCACCACCGCCGAATACACGTTGGTGAAAATCTTGAACTCGTCCGCCACGCGGATGTCGTAGCCGTACGACGACAGGCCATAGGAAATCACCCCTTTGCGCACCTGGCTCTCCACGAAAGGCTCAATCATGCGGTGTTCCAGCGCCATTTTACGGATCCAGTGATCAGGTTTCAGCCCCACAACACACCTCCTGTTTCAGGGTTGCAAGATAGTAATCCGTTTCGGGAAAACCTGCAAGTCGAATGACCACATCTGCCCGCCAAGCACGTATTTCACACGATACCAGCCCGCCGGCAAATCGCCCAGCGCGAACTGTTCCCCCCAGATGGCTGCTGCACTGAGCGCCGGATCGCCGTAAGGCTCCAGGTAGAAAGTAGCCCACCGTGCGCCCTGGGGATCGGTGAGCGCCTCCACAACCACGGTATCGGGTTTTTGATCGATCACGGGAAAGCGCCCCGCCAGCACGCCACCCGCCTCCGCATGCGGACGCAACCACAACTCCGGATTCTGGGCAGCAGCGTAATCGTTCTCCCCATAGCGCACCTCAAAATGCAGATGACTGCCCACCGCCACACCGGTGGCCCCTACCGCGCCGATTATCTCGCCAGCCTGCACCCGCTGGCCAACCTGCACATCCACCCGTGACAGGTGACCGTACAGCGTGAAGAGCGGCCCGTCCAGACCAGGGAGATCGTGCCGCAGCACCACCACCAGGCCATAGAAATTTGGCCACGGGCTGACCGATTGCTCGTCGTCCGGTCCGGCAAACACCACTTCGCCAGCAGCGGCGGCGTGCACCGGCGTGCCTTGCGAGTTGACGAATTCCACGCCGTGGTGCACCTCGCGCAGACCACCTGCCGTGCTGCCAAAGCGATAGGTGGGATCCACGCGGTCGCGGCCCGGTGGTTGGATCGGTCTCTCCAGCCAGAGTGGCACGGGATAGGTACACCAGGTCGGTGGACAGGGTGTGGGGGAAACCGTTGGGATGCGTGTGGCGGTAGCTGTGGACAGAGGAACGTCCGGCGTATCCACAGATTGGAACGTGGACGTGGGGGAAATCGTTGCCGAGGGGCGCACGGGAACAGTCGAGCTGCTCGTGAACGTCACCGTCGGCAGAGCGGACGGCACTGGCGTCAAAGCGGGGCGGCAGGCCGTCAGCCAGGTTGCCGCCCCCAACCACAGCGTCAGCACAGCCTTTCGCAAACGCCACACCGCTACAGGCCACCCCGTTCGGCAACCAGGGATTGCACCCGCGCGTAGAGCTTCTCGCCCTGCGCCTGAAGCGCAGCCAGGCGCTCGGCCAGCGGGGAAGTCTGCCCAGTATCGCTCAACGAAGCCAGGTTAACGCGCACGTTCAACCCCGCGCCGGTCAACGCAGCTTGCGCCAGCGCCGCTGCCGTGCCCGCATCAGTGATCGCATTCAAGTTACCTTCAGCGGCCACTTCGACGGCCAGTTCCATCACCTGCACGGCCATCTCCGCCACCTCCAGCGGCACCTGCGCTGCCTTCAACGTCGCCTGCTCGATGGCCTGTGCGCGGGCAGACTGCTCTTCCTCCGTGCCTTTGGGCATCTTGAAAGCCGCCATCACCGCTTCAAACGCTTCGGCATCTCGCGCTTCCGCTTCAGTCAGGCGGGCGCGCAGCGCCTCGGCCTGCTCGATGATCTCGTACATGCGCGGCTCTACCGCCTTGTACCTGCGCTTGCCCACCGTCAGGCGGGCGACCATCGCCACCAGCGCTGCCGCCATCGCTGCGCTGTGTGCCGAAGCCGATCCACCGCCCGGCGTGGGAGTTCCCGACGCCAAGTCATCCAGGAACGTGGACGGCTTCGCCTCCGCCGTCTGTTGCGGCGACTCGCGCAGCGCGGCGTACATGCGCCGCTCCAGCACCTGCTCCGGCTCGAACTGATCCAGTTGCAAATACCATTGTGCCGCGTCGATCAGCGCATCTTCGGGGACCAGGCCGACCAGTTCGGAATGATGCACCGCCACGCCATAGCGCGCCGCCTCGCGTCGGATCATCTCCACCACGCGCGCGATGGGCGTCTTGCGATAATTGGTGAGATTCATCGAGACCTGCGCCCGGCCTTCCACCAGCATTCCCAGCGCCTTGACGTAGCGCAATCCCCCGGAAGAATGCCGCACCGCGCGGGCGATCTTGCTGGCAATGCGCACATCGTCCGTGGTCAGATAGACGTTGAAAGCGATCAGCGGGGCACGTGCGCCGATCACCGTAGCGCCCGCCGGCCCCACGCGTGCCGGGCCGAAGTCCGGCTCGCGCGCCGGGTTCACGCCGATCTCCTCTTTCAGCGCTTCATACTCGCCCCTGCGGATGTCCTCCAGGTTCACTCGATCCGGGCGCGTGGCGGCCTCTTCGTACAGGTACACCGGAATACCCAGTTCCTCCCCCACCCGACGGCCCAATCGGCGAGCCATCTCCACGCAATCTGTCATCTTCACCCCCTGGATGGGGACGAAAGGTACCACATCCGCCGCGCCGATACGCGGATGCTCGCCGGTATGCTGATTCAGGTCAATCAACTCCGCCGCTTTGGCGACCCCGCGAAAAGCAGCCTCCTCCACCGCTTCTGGTGAGCCGACGAAGGTCACTACCGTACGGTTGTGGTCTTCATCCGAATGGCGATCCAGCAGCACCACACCCGGCACCCCGGTAATCGCCTGCACTATGGCTTCCACCACCTCCGGGCGCCGTGCTTCGGAGAAGTTCGGTATGCATTCGACCAGTCGTGTGCTCATGGGATCCCTTCCTGTGGATGTTTGGGCCATTATACCTTGACCGTCAAATGGCCACCTGTCAGTTTCCAGCCGGAGTCTGTAGATGAGCGCAGAAAATGAGAGGGCAGCAGAAACTACCCGCGCAAATCTGCGCCTGCACGCTCATCTGTCGGAACGAGGACTCAAAAAAAGAGCGGCGTGTGCCGCTCTTTTTTTATCAACTGCTGTGGGCCTACGTGCCTTCCTCCCACGAATTCAGGTAACGGATCTGCTCTTCGGTCAGTGTGTCGATCTTCACACCCATGGCTTCCAGTTTCAGGCGCGCGATCTCACGGTCGATGTCCTCCGGCACAGAGTACACCTTGCCTTGCAATTCCTTGCCCTTCTTCAGCATGTACTCGGCGCTCAGCGCCTGATTGGCGAAGGACATATCCATCACGCTGGCCGGATGGCCTTCTGCCGCTGCCAGGTTGACCAGCCGCCCTTCGCCCAGCAAGTGGATCACACGGCCATCGGGCAGGTAGTAGGCGTCCACGAAGGGGCGCACACGCCGCTTCTCGACCGCCATCTCTTCCAGCGCCGGGATATTGATCTCCACGTTGAAGTGACCGGAGTTCGCCACGATGGCGCCGTCCTTCATCACCTCAAAGTGATGCCGGTCGATCACGTTGATGTCGCCGGTCAGAGTGACGAACACGTCACCGATCTTCGCCGCTTCGGCCATCGGCATCACGCGGTAGCCATCCATCACCGCTTCGAGCGCCTTGAGCGGATCGATCTCGGTAACGATCACGTTGGCGCCCATGCCGCTCGCGCGCATCGCCAGGCCGCGCCCGCACCAGCCGTACCCGGCCACCACAAAGGTGCGCCCGGCCAGCAGGATGTTCGTGGCGCGCACAATTCCATCAATTGTGGACTGGCCGGTGCCGTAGCGATTGTCGAAGAAGTGCTTGGTCATCGCGTCGTTCACCGCGACCACCGGGAAGCGCAACGCACCGTCGGCAGCCATCGCCCGCAGGCGGATCACGCCGGTGGTGGTTTCCTCCGTACCGCCGATCACCTCGTCCAGCAGTTCGCGACGGTCTTTGTGCAGCGTGCTCACCAGATCAGCGCCGTCGTCCATCGTGATGTGCGGTTTGTGATCCAGCGCTGCATGGAGATGCTTGTAGTACGTGGCGTTGTCTTCGCCCTTGATGGCAAAGACCGGAATTTCGTAGAAGGTCACCAGCGCCGCCGCCACGTCATCCTGCGTGGAGAGCGGGTTCGAGGCAGTGAGCACCACATCCGCGCCACCGGCCTGCAAGGTGCGCATCAGGTTGGCGGTCTCAGTGGTCACATGCAGGCAGGCCGAGACGCGGATGCCTTTCAGCGGCTGCTCTTTTGCAAAACGCTCGCGGATCAGGCGCAGCACGGGCATTTCACGCTCCGCCCACTCGATCCGTCGACGCCCGCCTTCAGCAAGGGAAGGGTCTTTAATGTCGTAATTCATTCGGGTCTCCTGACTGGTCCTATTGGTTTATTGGCCTTATTGGTCTGATTGGTCTTATTGGTCTGATTGGTCACATTGGTGCGTTGGTTGGGATGGTTCGCTGGTTGCCAGCACCATCCGATTCATCGCCTAAGATTCCTCTGGCTCCCCTGACCCTTATTACAACGATCACCCCAGCAACGAATCAAGCTGCCCGGCATCGTTGAAATGGCGTCGGAAGCGGGTGACGAACTCCGGGCGGGTATAGCGGTGGCTTTGCGGGCCATCGTGTTCCAGGCAGTAGGTGGCTGCCAGCGCTCCCATCTTACCACACAGAGCCCAGTCCCATCCACGGGCAAAGCCAGTGAGGAAGCCACCGCGAAAGGCATCGCCCACGCCGGTGGGGTCCACAATGCGCTCCGGCGGCACAACCGGGATGCGCTCCTCCGTGCCGTCCACATATACACTGGCGCCACGCTCCCCACGCGTGATCACGGTCAGCGGCACCTGGCGGACGATGTCTTGCTGGGAAAGTCTGGTCTTCTTCTCGATCATCCCCATCTCGTACTCGTTGACGAACAGCGCCCACGCGCCTTCCACTCCTCGCGCCAGGTCATCACCGCTCAGGCGAATGATCTGCTGACTGGGATCGTACAGGTAAGGAATACCCAATTCCCGGCACTCGTCCACATAGCGATTCATGGCCGCCGGGTCGTTGGGTGAGATCACCACCAGGTCAGGGCGTTCATCCAGATCGTGCAGCGAAAGCTCTGCAGCGTGCGCCATCGCGCCGGGGTAGAAACTGGCGATCTGTGCGTTCGTCTCATCCGTGTTGGCAAAGAAAGAAGCCGTGCTCTCACCAGGAATCACCTTCACCAGCGAGGTGTCCACACCCACAGATTCGAGGAAAGCGCGGTAATCTTCAAAATCCTCACCCACCGTCGCCATCAGGCGCGGGCGTTCGCCGAGCAGCGCCAGTGTGTAGCCAATGTTAGGTGCCACACCGCCCCGCCGCCGTACCAGTGACTTCACCAGAAACGAAAGACTGAGCGATTCCAGCCGGTCGGGCAGGATGTGATCCTGAAAGCGACCGGGGAAGGTCATCAGGTAATCGTAAGCCACGGAGCCGGTCAGCACCAGGTTCATTTTCCCCCCTCCTCGTCGGTCGCCACTACCTGCGGCAGGTGCAGGTCGAACGGCGGATACACCACACCGTGCTCGGTCACAATCGCGGTGACCAGGCGGTTGGGGGTGACGTCGAAGGCCGGGTTGCGCGCGCTGGCCCCCTCTGGAAACAGGCGACGGCCCTCCCGCCGGATGTTCAGCACCTCATCCGGCGCACGCTCTTCAATGGGAATCAACCCACCGTGCGGCAGGGAGAGGTCCACAGTAGAGGTGGGTACTACCGGGTAGAACGGCACACCATTATCATAAGCCGCCAGCGCCAGCATGTAAGTGCCGATCTTGTTCGCCACATCGCCGTTGGCAGCCACGCGGTCCGCGCCCACGAACACCTTGTGCGCCTGACCGGTTCGCAGAAAATAGCCGGCGGCGTTGTCGCTGATCACATCATAGGGAATGCCGTATTGCTCCAGTTCCCATGCGGTCAGTCGCGCGCCTTGCAGGCGCGGACGGGTCTCATCCACCAGCACGTGAATGCGCTTGCCCTGCTCGTGCGCCATACGGATCACGCCCAGCGCCGTGCCCCAGTCCACCGTGGCCAGCGCGCCGGTATTGCAGTGGTGGATCACCGTATCGCCGTCGGCGATCAGCGCCGCGCCGTGCTCTGCCATGCGTTTGTTGATCGCCACGTCCTCGTCAGCGATGCGTTGCGCCTCATCCAGCACCGCCTGGCGCAGATCGTCCACGCCCCCAGGCATCGCCTCAACCACGCGCAGCACGCGCTTCAGAGCCCAGGCCAGGTTGACCGCCGTCGGTCGAGCCGCGCCGAGCGTCTCCGCTGCCGTGCGCAGGTCGGCAAGCAGCGCTTCCCGATCCCTTGCAGAAGAGGAAAACGCCGCCAGCGCCAAGCCATAGGCCGCCGCTGCACCAATCGCCGGTGCGCCGCGCACCACCATCTCGCGGATGGCTCGTGCCACCGCATGGTAATCATCATAAGACACTACGGTAAATGTTTCCGGGAGGAGTCGCTGATCGATCAGCAACAGTCGACCCGCCTGTGGATCCCAAGATACAGTTCTCATTGCACACACCAAAAGGACGCCCTCGATGAGAGCGTCGGGATGACTGTCAAAGTCTAACACGCAAACGCCGAATTGTCAAAATTGAAGACAGGCCACAAACGGCGGTCCGTGGTCTATCCTCAGGATTCGTGCTACCATAATAGACACCATGAGAAATACACAGCCCCCCACGCGAACCAACCGTTGGTGGGACTGGACCACCGCCATCCTGCTCTACTTCACGCTGAGCAGCGCCGCCGGGCGATTGACAGCCACCCAATGGTTGGATCACCTCGACCTGGTCCATCTGCTGATTCTGCTCGCCCTGCCGCTTGGCTGTGCGCTGGGATACAGCCAGTTCCATCGCCGCACCGTGTGGGGGCTGGCGCTGGTCTACGGCGTTATTCTGGTACCCTGGCAGGTTGGGCGCACTTTGTTGCCCATGCTACCCTGGACAACCCGCCTGCCGCTGCTCAGCGAACGGGCGCAGATCGTCCTCGCCCAACTTTTCGAAGGCCGAGCCGTGGAAGACCCGATCTTCTTCCTGATGCTGATGGCGGTGCTGTTCTTCGGTCTGGCAGTGAACGCGGGCTATCAGTTCACCCGCCACGGAGACCCCTGGCGCAGCGCGCTGCCCCCTCTGCTCGCAGCACTGGTCATCGAGGCCTACGATCCATATCTACGATCCCGGTCGCTGCTGCTCGCCCTGACGGCCTTCTTTTTCCTGCTTACGCTCACCCGTCTGAGCATGTTGCAGCGCCAGCGGCAATGGAAAGCCTCACACACGCACCTGCCACCCTTCTTCGGCCTGGACATCCTGCGCCTCGCGGCCGGTGCGGCACTGATCACTGTGATTCTGGCGTGGAGCGCACCACAAATCGCGAGTGCGCTCGAGCCAGCCTCGCGCACGTGGCAAAGGTTATCCGCACCATTCCAGCGCCTGCAAGAGGACCTGGCCAATGCTTTGGCCGCCGCCGGGCAATCCGTGAGCGTGATCCGCGACTATTACAGCGATGAACTACCCCTGGGGCGCGGCAACCTGCTCAGCGATGCACCGGTGCTGCTGGTTCAGGCCGACCGTGCCCCGGCGCCAGGTGAACGCTTCTACTGGCGCGCCCGCACCTTCGACACCTACTCAGATGGGCGGTGGATCAACACCCTGGGCGATGAAACGTTGATCATCACCCCCGAACGTCCCGACCTGCCCTCCCCGCCCTCCGATGTCCGTCGGGTGGCGACCTTCCTGATCACCCCACAACAACCTCTGATCACGCTGTATGCGCCAGAGCAACCCATCGCCATTGGCCACGCTGGGATAGCCCACCTGACCCGCTATCCCGACGGCAGCGCAGATGTGACCTTCCTCGAGGCCGCCTATCCGTTACACGTGGGCAACGCCTATCAGGCCACCTCTGCCCTCACCGCTGCCACTGAAGCCGATTTGCACGCCGCGGGCACCCATTACCCCGACTGGATCACCGCCCATTACCTGCAACTGCCTGCCACCATCACCGACCGCACGCGCGCCCTGGCCGAACAAATCACCGCTGGCCTGGAGACACCTTACGACAAGGCGAAAGCGATCACTGCCTACCTGCGCCGCGAAATCCGCTACCGCAACACCGTTCCAGCGCCGCCTTCAGATCAAGACCCGGTGGATTGGCTGCTATTCGACCTGAAGGCCGGCTTTTGCAACTACTACGCCACCGCCGAAGTGGTGCTGCTGCGGTCATTGGGCATCCCGGCGCGGATCGCCGTCGGCTACGCGCAAGGCGAGCCGCAGAACGCCGACCGCACGACCTATCTGGTGCGCCAGCGCGACGCGCACACCTGGCCGGAAGTGTACTTTCCCGGCATCGGCTGGGTGGAGTTCGAGCCGACTGTCTCCCAGGCGCCGCTGGTGCGTCCATCCGGAGAAACGGCCACGCCCGCCGCAGCGAACGCGCCGGACAAACCGCCGCAGACCGCCCCGACGCCAACGTCTAACCGGGACGAACGCCTGCCCGCGGAAGCAGGCGATCTCCCCGCCGGTGCCACACCACATCGCACCTTCCTCCAACGCGCCCTGCCCTGGGCGCTGATGTTGCTCGCTTTGCTTTTTGCTTTGAGCGGAGTATACTTGCATCAACGTACGTCGAAGAAACTGCTTCCGCCGCTCACCATCTGGCTGGAACATCAGGCCACGCGGCACCATCTGCCGTTGCCCGCTTTCGTGCAGCGGCGGGCGCAACTGGCACGCAGCGGCGCCACGGGGCGCGCGTACCACGAGATCAACCAGGCGCTGCGCCGTCTGGGGCAACCACCCACCGACCACCACACGCCTGCCGAGCGCGCCGAACGCCTGATCGCCTTGCTACCCGAAGCCGCCTCCGCCATCCAGCGCGTGGTCGATGCTTACCAGGCACAGGCCTACGCCCGGCCGACCGCCGCCTCCTCCGCCGACATCCTGCAGGCTGGCCGTCAGGTACGCTGGTACGCCATCCAGAAACGCCTGCAACGCTGGCTGGCGCGATTCCAGGAACCCAAAACGCGAAGTTGACCATGCAAAAGGAACATCCTTCCACGCTGGTGATGAACCTGAGCGATCAGGTCGCCGGTCTGCGCGATCTGACCCAATCGCTGCACCAGATGTTGCTCGCGCGCCGGGACACGGTGCCCATGGCGATCTTCGAGCGCCTGAACGCACTGATCCGCGACATGGATCGCCTGCGCGAGAAAATCCAGCAACGGGAACGCGAACGCAAAAACCTGGAAGCCCTGGCACGTATCGGCGGCGTGGTGAACTCCTCGCTGGAGATCAACGAGGTACTGCGTATCGTGATGGACACGATCATCCGCCTGACAGGCGCGGAGCGCGGCTTCCTCATGCTGCGCGACGAGCAGGGCGAACTGCGTATCCGCATCGCGCGCAACTGGGAACAGGAATCCCTGGCGAGCAACGACCTGACCGTCAGTCGCACGATCATCGAGCGCGTGCTACAAACCGGCGAATCCGTGCTCACCACGAACGCCCAGGAAGACCCGCGCTTCGGCGGCCAGGAAAGTGTGATCGCCTACAATTTGCGATCCATCTTGTGCGTCCCACTCAAATTGAAAGGGAAGATCACCGGCGTGATCTACACCGACAACCGCATCCGCAGCGGCATCTTCACCGAGGACGAACGTAACCTGCTGAATGCCTTTGCCGATCAGGCCGCCGTCGCCATCGAGAACGCCCGCCTGTTCGAATCCGTCAGGCGCACGCTGGCCGAAGTGACCGAACTGAAGAACCTGATGGACAACGTGTTCGCCTCCATCGCCAGCGGCGTGATCACCGCGGACGTAGAAGAGAAGATCATGCTGTGCAACCGCGCGGCGGCAGCCATCCTGGGCGCTCATCCCGAATCGCTGATTGGGAAACACATGGACGCGCTGCAACCGCTGGCCCGTCCGCTGCGTCCGCAAATCGAGCGTGTGTTGCAATCCGACCGCCCGCTGGTTGGGCTGGAACTCAACCCGGTGCTCCCTCAGCGCGGACGGGTGTACCTGCGGCTGAACCTCTCCCCGCTGAAAGACGCAGAGCAATCCACCCAGGGCGTGGCGATTGTAGTGGATGATCTGACCGAACAACGCCGCCTGGAAGCCATGCGCCGCATGTTCGAGCGCATGGTCTCTCCCGCCGTGATCGATCAACTCAACCCGGACCAGTTACAACTCGGCGGTCGGCGCACCGAAATCACCACCCTGTTCGCTGACATCCGCGGCTTCACCCACTTCAGCGAAGCGCTGGAACCGGAAGCGCTGTTCCATGTGCTCAACCGCTACCTGGCTGCCGCCGCCGAAGCGGTGCTCGCGGAGGAAGGCACAATCGATAAGTTCATGGGCGACGCGGTAATGGCCTTCTTCAATGCCCCCATCCCGCAGCCCGACCACACGCTGCGTGCCGTGCGCGCTGCACTGGGCATCCGCGATGCCATCCAGCGGTTGCACGCTGAGTTGCCGGTCGAAAAACACCTCGCGTTCGGGGTAGGCATTCACTTCGGCGAGGCGTTGCTGGGATTGATCGGCACGGAACAGCGCCTGGAGTACACCGCCATCGGCGACAGCGTGAACACCGCCAAGCGGATCCAGGAGAACAGCGCCGCGAAGCAGATTTTGATCAGCCAGTCGGCCTACGACCTGATCCGCGAGCACGTCGAGGTGCGCGAGGTCGAGCCCATCCACGCCAAGGGCAAGAGCCAGCCGCTACGCGTGTTCGAGGTGCTTGGGCTGAAGTAAATCCCCTCAGACGCCGACATCGGCCCGCAACGCCCGGACGAACATCCACACCCCGAACGCAATTCCCCCACCCCAGCCAAGCAACACGACCAGTCCAGCCACTTCGCCAAGCAAGACCTTCACCAGCGGCACCGCCAGGATGAAGACCAGCCCGGCGACCAGCAACGACCGCGCCGGCGGGAAGGGCGGTATATCTGCGAGGACCGTGACCTGGCGCGACCGTCGCAACGCGCGCACAAGCAGGGCAATCAGGGCCGCGTAAAGCCCCCATATGATCGCCTGTCCCGGCCACACGGGCGGGATGCGCTCCGGCGTAACGGCGAAGGTGTTCAGCAGGTAAATCGCCAGCAGCCAGCCAACCAGCACGCGAAACTCCCTCCCATCCGGCAACAAATCGGGCAGGCGGTACGCCCGATCCCGCGTAACGCGCCGCCAGAGCAGCGTGATCAGCGCCAGGAAGCCGACGGTGGACAGCCCGGAAAGCAACGATTGCGCCGAATCGGGCGAGTTGACCGACTGAAACACCGCGCCGAAGAGCGCGATCCCCAGCCAGCCGCGCGGCGAGCCATACAGCCGCCGCAGGCGCGGCGGCAATCCCGTCAGCACGTCCTGTGAACGTGTCAGCAACCCCTCGCCCAGCACGAGGGGCGTGATGAACGAGAGCCAGGTGTGCCACCAGAGCAGCACGAGCACTTCAACCACCGCCACGTCGGCGATCGTGATCCAGGCTTCCCAGTCGGGCCGCCAGAGCATCTTGGTGATATAGGCCTCGTACAGCCCGAACAGCCCCCCGGCGAAGACCAGCGTGGCGAGCGTCGGCCTGCCGTACCGGTAGATGATCGTGATCAGAATCAACGTGTGCAGGCCATACAGCGGCACGACGACCAGTATCCCCCACAGGTTGAAAAAGGGGAACATATCGGAGCCTGCGAAGACCTCGGCGAAGAAAGCGCTGTACGCGGCCAGCAGGAACCAGAAAAGCCAGCGGTGGGAGCGGGGCAACTGCGCGCCTGCCTCAATCATTGCACGCACTACCCACGACGCTTCAACGAAAGCGAACGGACGGGGACAGTCACCTCGACGACCTCATCGCCGGGCTTCAGTTCCACCACCGCCGCACCGCGCACGGAGGCACGTTTGCGCTGCGGCGCCGCATCCAGGCGGCACATCTTGGGCGCGGCCTGGGCCAGATGCAGCGTGACGCGCAACGTATCCCGCCCGATCGCTGCGCCGACCAGCGACCGCCCGCGCGGCAACTTCCAGGCCACCACCCCCTGACCGTACCGCCCCTGGCAGGGGAAATCGCTGAACGGCACCCGCTTCGCGTGTCCGTGATCCGTGACAATAAACAGGGAACCCGACTTACGCGGCGGCACGGTTTCCGCGCCGACCACCACGTCGCCCACCTTAAGTTTGATGCCCATCACGCCCGCCGCCTCCAGCCCCATCGGGCGCACGTCCTCCTCGCTGAAGCGGATTGCCATTCCATGCGCGGTGACCAGCAAGATGTCATCCTTGCCGCCGGTGAACAGCACGCGGAACAGTTCGTCACCGTCGTTCACCCGCGCCAGGGTAAAGGCGTGCGCACTCGGCCCCGGCAGGTCGCTCAGCGCGGATTTCTTCACCATCCCCGCGCGAGAGACGGTGACCACATATCCCTCTTGCGGCGGGTCGCTACCGGGCAGCGCGAACAAGGCCACGGGCGTCTGATGGCTGCGAAGCGGGCTGAGCCGGGCAAACGGCGCACCGTTCTCAGCTCTCTCACCCTCCGGCAGCGCATGGACGGGCACCGCCGCGGCCTTACCGTCCGCTGTGACCAGGTAGAGCGTATCGCGCGTGTTGACCTCGGCCAGCAGCACCGGCGCAGCACGCCCGCTCTGGCGCGGCGCCTTGCCTTCCGGCAACCGTACCAGGTTGCCGTCCACGTCCATCAGCACCCACACGCGCTGATCGGGCAACAAGTCCGCCGAGGTGAGCGCCTGTGCCGCGTCCTGACCGGTAGCCAACCGCGCAATGCGCGTGCGCCGACCATCGCCGAACGCCTCTTTGACCTGCTGCAACTCCTCCGCCACCGCCTGACGCATCTTCTTCGGCGACTTGAGCAGCGTTTCCAACCGCTTGATCGTTGCCAGAACTTCCTTGTACTCCAGATCGATCTTCTTACGCTCCAACGAGGACAAACGCCGCAATTGCATGTCCAGAATAGCCTGTGCCTGCACCTCCGTCAATTTGAAGCGCCGCATCAGGCCACGCCGCGCGGTGTCCACATCCCGTGCCTTGCGGATCAGCGCAATGACCTCGTCCAGGTTCTTGAGCGCCACGCGCAACCCTTCCAGGATGTGCGCCCGCCGGCGCGCCTTATCCAGATCATATTCGCTGCGGCGACGCACAATCGTCAAACGATGCTCCAGATACACGCGCAGCGCCTGCTTCAAACTGAGCAGGCGCGGCTCGCCGTCCACCAGCGCCAGCATGATGATGCTCACTGTGGTGCGCAACGGCGTGCGGCGGTACAGTTCCCGCAACACCGCTTCGGGGTCGGCGGTCTTGGTCAGTTCGATCACAATGCGCATTCCCTGGCGGTCGCTCTCATCGCGCAGATCGGCCAGCCCTTCCAGTTTTCCTTCGCGCACCAGCGCGGCGATACGCTCGATCAGGCTGGACTTGTTCGTCATGTAGGGTAGTTCGGTGATCACAATTGCGCTGCGCCCGCGGCTCATCTGCTCCACGTGCGCCAGCGCCTGCAGGGTGATCTTGCCGCGCCCGGTGCCGTAGGCGGAGCGCAGCGCGTCGCTCTCCTCGTCCGCCACGATCACGCCGCCGGTGGGGAAATCCGGCCCCTGAATAAAGCGCATCAGGTCTTCCACGCTGATGTCGTCCAGCTTCCGCCAGTTGTCCAGCAGGAAGATCAACGCATCCACCACCTCGGACAGGTTGTGCGGCGGGATGTTGGTGGACATGCCCACCGCGATGCCCGTCGCACCGTTCACCAGCAGGTTGGGAATCGCCGCCGGCAGCACGGACGGCTCGGTGAGCGTGTCGTCGAAGTTGGGGACGAAGTCCACCGTGTCTTTCTGGATGTCCGCCAGCATCTGCATGGCGAGCGGCGTGAGGCGCGCTTCGGTGTAGCGCATGGCGGCGGGCGGGTCGCCATCCACGCTGCCGAAGTTGCCCTGTCCATCCACCAGCGGGTAGCGCATAGAAAAGTCCTGCGCCATGCGTGCCATCGCGTCGTACACCGCCATATCGCCGTGCGGGTGATACTTACCCAGCACCTCGCCCACGATGCGCGCCGACTTTTTGTAAGGCGAATCCGGGCGCATCCCCATATCGTACATCGCGTACAGAATGCGGCGGTGCACCGGCTTCAGGCCGTCGCGGGCATCGGGCAGCGCCCGCGCCACGATCACGCTCATCGCGTAATCGAGATAGGCCTGCTGCATTTCCTGTTCAATATCGACAATCCGTACCAGACCGATTTCCATGATGGCTCCTGAAAGGTGTTATCGCCCCTATCTTACGGGGAAAACGGCCAACCGTCAACCAAACAAAAATGCGACGCACCGTTGAGGTGCGTCGCATGTCCTATCGTCCCGAAACCGTTTTAGTCCGCCGGGGTAGCTTCCTGCGGCGGTGCGATCAACTCGTCCGGCGAGGGCGTGTCTTCTTCCGCTGGCGCTGCTTCAGCCTCCTGACCGTCTTCCTTCTCATCCACAAACGCCGTGCGCGCCAGCTTCAGGGCAGTCACATACCGCTCGCGGCTGAAGCCCGTGCCGGCAGGGATCAACTTGCCGATGATCACATTCTCCTTCAGCCCCAGCAACGGATCTACACTCCCGGCCACCGCCGCGCCCGCCAACACCTTGATGGTGTGCTGGAAGGACGCCGCCGCCAGGAAGGATTCCGTGCTCAGCGAGGCTTTCGTGATGCCCAGCAACACGCGCTGGTACTTCGCCGGGCGCTTGCCTTCGGCCAGCAACTTCTCGTTCAGCCGCCGCATCTCCAGTGCGTCCACCAGATCGCCGGGCAGGTACTCCGTGTCGCCCGGATTGGTGATTTGCACCCGCGAGAGCATCTTGCGAATGATGACCTCAAAGTGCTTGTCGTGGATGTTTTGCCCTTGCGAGCGGTACACCTTCTGCACCTCGGAGAGCAGGTACAACTGGCAGGCTTCCGCACCCTGGATGCGCAAGATGCGATGCGGGTTGAGCGAACCTTCGGTGAGCGGTTGCCCGGCTTCCACGTAGTCGCCGCTCTTGATCAGCAGGTTGGCGCTGCTGGGGATCTCGTACTCCTCTTCCTCGCGGATTTCGTAGGAGACGATCACCTTGCCGTCCTCGATGCGCACGCGGCCATCGTGTTCGGCCACGATGGTGGTCTCCCCGTGGCTGGCGAGCACATCGCCCACGGACACCTCGCTACCGTCCTCCACGGCGATCTCCCAGCCTTCCTCGATGAGATACTCATCGCTCGCCATCTCGGCGTGCTCCACGCGCACCACGAGCAGGTCGGAGTAGCGGTCAGACTGCTCCACAAAGGCCTTGCCGGAGATCTCCGTGACCACGGCTTCGCCCTTGGGCGTCTTGCGCGCCTCGAACAACTCCTCCACACGCGGCAGACCGGTGGTGATGTCCGTGGCGGAAGCCACACCGCCGGAGTGGAAGGTACGCAGGGTAAGCTGCGTGCCCGGCTCGCCGATCGACTGCGCCGCCACGATGCCCACCGCTGAGCCGACCTCCACCATCTTGCCCGTGCCCAGATCCAGGCCGTAGCAGTTGGCGCAGATGCCGTGCGGCAACTCACAGGTGAGCGGCGAGCGCACGCGGACGGACTGCACGCCAGCCGCCGCAATCGCGCGCGCCCTGGCGCGGTCGATCATTTCGTTGCGATCCACCAGCACCTCGCCGGTCTCCGGGTGAATCACCCGCTCGGCAGCCAGGCGACCGAAGATGCGCTGCGTCATGGACTGCCCCGCGATGTCATCATCACGCGAGATCAGCAGCCCCTTCTCCGTGCCGCAGTCGGTGTCGTTGATAATCACGTCCTGCGCCACGTCCACCAGACGGCGGGTGAGGTAACCGGCGTCCGCGGTGCGCAACGCCGTGTCCGCCAGGCCCTTGCGCGCGCCGTGCGTGGAGATGAAGTATTCCAGCGCGCTCAATCCTTCGCGGAAGTTCGAACGAATGGGCAGCGGGATGATGCGTCCGGACGGGTCGGCCATCAGGCCGCGCATACCGGCCAGCTGCGAAATCGGGCCAAAGCCGCCCTTCGTCGCGCCGGAGTTCGCCATCACCGCCAGGTTGCCCTTCGGGTCGAGCACGCGGCGCACCTCCTCCGCCACCGCGTCCGTGGTGCGGCGCCAGATGTCAATCACCCGCTCGTTCTGCTCCTGTTCGGTGAACAGGCCACGGCGAAAGTCACGCTGCACCGTGTCCACCTCACCCAGCGCCTTGCGTACGATCTCTCCCTTGTTGTCCGGCACAGTAATGTCCGAGACCGCGATCGTGGTGCCCGAACGGGTGGCGTACTTAAAGCCGATGTCCTTGATGTCATCCGCCAGGCGCACGGTGACCTCTTCACCACAAAGTTCGTACACCTCGGCGATCAGGTCTTTCACATCGCCCTTATCGAGCACTGTGTTGACGAAGCGCACCTCATCCGGCAGGATGCGGTTGAAAATCACCCGCCCCGGTGTGGTCAGAATCAGACGCTGTTCCGGTTCGTCCAGCCGGTTACCCTGGTCGTCGTACCAGGTCGTGGTCAACAACCTGATTGGCGTGTGCAGCTGGACATGCCCCAGGCTATAGGCCAGCTCGACCTCGTCAAAGTCACCGAATACGGAGAACGGCTCATCCCCTTCTGGATCCATGGTCAGGTAATAGACACCCAGCACCATGTCCTTGGACGGGCCGATGATCGGTTCGCCGTCGGCGGGTTTGAGCAGGTTCCTGGAAGCCAGCATCAATTCGCGGGCTTCTCGCACGGCAGCCTCGGAGAGCGGCACGTGCACCGCCATCTGGTCGCCGTCGAAGTCCGCGTTGAACGCAGTACACACCAGCGGGTGCAACTGAATGGCGCTCCCCTCGATCAGCACCGGCTCGAACGCCTGAATGCCCAGGCGGTGCAGCGTGGGTGCGCGGTTGAGCAGCACCGGGCGGTCTTTGATCACCTCTTCCAGCACTTCCCACACCTCAGGGCGGTTGCGTTCCAGGAAGCGCTTGGCGCCCTTGGTGTTCGGGGCGTACTTGTGCTCCACCAGCCGGGCGATCACGAAGGGACGATACAGCTCCAACGCCATGGTCTTGGGCAAACCGCACTGGTGGATCTTCAGATGCGGGCCGACCACGATCACCGAGCGCCCGGAGTAGTCCACGCGCTTACCCAACAGGTTGCGGCGGAAGCGGCCTTTCTTGCCCTTCAGCATGTCGCTGAGCGACTTCAGCTCACGGCGACCGCGGCGGGAGAGCGCCTTGCCGCGCTGCGAGTTGTCAATCAGCGAGTCCACCGCCTCCTGCAGCATGCGCTTCTCGTTGCGCACGATCACGTCCGGCGCACCGAGCTCCACCAGGCGCTTCAGGCGGTTGTTGCGGTTGATCACGCGGCGGTACAGGTCGTTCAGATCAGACGTGGCAAAGCGCCCGCCGTCCAGTTGCACCATCGGGCGCAGATCGGGCGGGATCACCGGCAGCACGGTGAGGATCATCCACTCCGGGCGGTTGCCGGAGCGGCGCAGCGCCTCGACGACCTTCAGCCGCTTGATCGCCTTCTTGCGGCGCTGTTTGGAGCGCGTGGTGCGCACCTCGCGCCACAGTTCTTCCGCCAGTTTGTCCAGGTCGAGCCGTTTGAGGATGTCGTAGAACGCCTCGGCGCCCATGTCCGCGCGGAAGACATTGCCCCAGCGGGACTTCAACTCGCGATAGCGGTGCTCGCCCATGAAGGTGAGCGGCTCCAGGCTGAGCAGTTCCTCGCGCAGTCGTCGCTTTTCTTCCACGGCGCCGGCGACCTCTTCCTCGGCACTGCTGTGCAACGCCTCCATCTTCTCGTCTGCCTCAGCCACCACCCGCTCGATCTCCGCCTGAAGCTGCTCAATTTCGTGCTCGCGCGCCTCCTTCAACCCCTGTTCAATCTCGTCCAGGCGCGCCTTGACCAGTTCCTGCACGCGGGCGAGGTGGGCGTTGCTCACCGTCTCCCCGGCGTTGGCGATCACTTCCGGCTCGTGGCCGGGGGTCTCGAAGACCAACGCCTTGCGCAGGGTGACGCCCATCTTCGCATTCAGTTGCTTCTCCAGTCGCTGGCCTTCGCGGACGACTGGTTCCAGCTCAGCAGCCACCTGCTCGTCGTACTTCTGCTTGACGGCTTCGATCTCCGCCTGTAGCTGCTTCACCGTGTGTTCGCGTTCCGTCTTGAGCACGGCGATGCGCGCGTTGATCTGCGTCGCCATAGTGCGCTCGGCTTCGGCAATCTCGTCGTCCAGCCGCTTGAGCGCCTTTTGCCGCGCTTCTTCGTCCACATAGGTCACGACGTACTGGGCAAAGTACAGCACGCGCTCCAGGTTGCGGTGTGAGATGTTGAGCAACAACCCCAGGTAAGAGGGAACACGACGGGTGTACCAGACATGCGCCACCGGTGCGGCCAGGGTAATATGCCCCATCCGTTCGCGGCGCACATCGGACTTGGTCACCTCGACGCCGCACTTATCACATTTGATCCCCTTGTAACGCGGATTCTTGTACTTGCCGCAGTAGCACTGGTAATCACGCGTCGGGCCGAAGATCGCCTCACAGAACAGGCCATCTTTCTCTGGCCGCAGGCGGCGATAGTTGATAGTCTCCGGCTTGAGCACTTCACCATAAGACCACGACAGAATGGTCTCCGGCGACGCCAGACTGATACGGAGTGCGGTCAACTCTTTCGTTTCCACACAAGCCTCCTGGAGCAGTGGGGTGTCCTTCATCACAATGTGCGCTCAGGCGTCATCAGGCCATGAGTTGCCCCCAGGCAATGCGCCCAAGCCTTTCACAACACCTTCACCCACACCGATAATCATTTGTCATGTGACCTGATGACGAGCGGAAAGCCGTCACCATGCCAGATTTTGCAGAGACGAACGAAAGCAAGCGCATGAGTGCCCTTGCACCTCACACGCTCGCTTTGGAGTCGCTTCTGTACTGCGCGCATGTACCTGCATTATAAGGCGCGAAGCGAGATGCGTCAAGGAAGTTCCCAGATCTCCCACGAAAAGGGATACTCATCCTCCGGCCCGGCAGGAAAATCCCGGCGCAAAACACAGCGCCAGGCCGCCCAATCCACCACCGGGAAGAACACGTCCGCCGGCACACGCGCGTGGACGCGCGTCAGGTAGATGCGCCGCGTCCGGGGGATCGCCGCCGCATACACCGCCGCCCCGCCGCCGATGAACGCCTCGTCCTCGCCCGCCGCTTCCGCCGCCTGCAAGGCACCGTCCAGGGAAGGGAAGACTTGCACGCCAGCGACAGCCTGCAAGGTGCGCGAAACCACGATCATCCGTCGCCCCGGCAACGGACGCCCTATCGCCTCCCAGGTGCGGCGTCCGACGATCAGGTGATGCCCCATGGTGTGCTCCCGAAAGAGGCGCAAATCCGTCCGTAAACGCCACGGCAACCCGCCGCGATAACCAATCCCCCCCACCTCGTCCATGGCCACAATGATCGAAACGATCATACCGCCACCGGCGCCTTGATGTGCGGGTGCGCCCGATACCCCACCAGCTCGAAGTCCTCGTAACGGAAATCCTCCAGCCGCCGCACCGAGGGATTCAAGCGCATCTGCGGCAGCGGGAACGGCTCTCGCTCCAGCTGCATGCGCGCCAAGTCAAGGTGATTCCGATACAGGTGCACGTCGCCAAAGGTGTGGACGAACTCTCCCGGCTGAAGGTCGCACACCTGCGCCACCATCATGGTCAGCAGGGCGTACGAAGCGATGTTGAACGGCACCCCGATGAACAGGTCGGCGGAACGCTGATACAACTGACACGACAGCCGCCCATTGTGAACGTAGAACTGAAACAACACGTGGCACGGCGGCAAGGCCATGCGGTCCAGGTCGCCCACGTTCCAGGCGCTGACCAGCAACCGGCGCGAGGTCGGGTTCGCGCGGATTTCCTCCACCACGCGGCCCAACTGGTCAATCACCCGCCCGTCAGCGGTGCGCCAGGCGCGCCATTGTGCCCCGTAGATCGGCCCCAGGTCGCCATTCGCGTCCGTCCAGGGATCCCAGATGTGCACGCCATGCTGGTGCAGCCAACGCACGTTGGTCTCACCGCGCAGAAACCAAAGCAGCTCGACGATCACCGCTTTGAGGGGGATTTTCTTCGTGGTGAGCAGGGGGAACCCGGCCTGCAAATCGAACCTCATCTGATAGCCGAACACCGATCGCGTGCCCACGCCGGTGCGGTCGGGGCGGTCCTGGCCGTGCTCCAGCACGTGACGCATCAGGTCGAGATACGGGCGCATGAAGGCCTCCCTGCAAGCAAAATGCGACGCACCAGCATAGTGCGTCACACAGGCTATCTTGTCGGCGCGGTAGGCTGGCTGACCAGATACCAGTCCGCGATGGTGGCGAAACGATCGCTGGGGTCAAACATCGGCCCCACGCGCACACCGCGCACCTGGGCATCCACGCCGTAGGTGTAAACCGGATAGAACAACGGCAACGCAGGCAATTCACGCATGAAGAGCACCTGGAAGTTGCGGTATAGCAACGCGCGCTCGGCGTAATCCACCGTCAGGCGCGCCTGCTCCAGGTACTCACTGGCCTGTCGGTTATCCCAACGAGCATAGTTCTGTCCGCCGGTGGCCTGGGTCTGATGCCAGAAGGGATAGGGGTCTGGGTCAGGCGACCGGCTGAGATCCAGGTCGATCAAAGCCGCCTGATACGTGCGCGGCTCCAGGTAGTCGCTCAGCAACTGATCGTAAGTCACCGGTACCAGCGTCACGCGCACCCCCAGGCGCGCCCAATCGCGCTGGATCGCCTCTGCCAGACGCTGGTGCAAATCATCCGCCGGGTAAAGCAGCGTGAAGTCCATCGCCGTGCCGTCCTTCTCGCGCACTTCGCCGCCCTCCGCCGGCAACGTATACCCGGCATCCCTCAACAGCTTGACCGCGCCCTCCGGGTCGTACGCGATATGCTCCACCCCTTCATAGTACGCCCAGGTGTTGGGGAAAATCGGCCCATCGGCGATCAGCCCCTGACCAGCCATCAGACGGTCGATCATCCCGCGGCGGTTCAACCCCATGAGCAACGCACGCCGCACGGCAGCATCCTGCAGGAAAGGCACCTGAGGGTTCTCCAGGTTGAACAGAATCAGGCTCAGACGGGGCAAACGCGAGGTGTACAGGTTGAGATTCGGCTCGGTGAGCGCCTCAGACAGGATCTCTTCGGGGATATGCCCCAGACCCATCACCTTGCCTTCGCGATAAGCATTCAGCGCGCTCTGCGCGTCGGGGTAGAAGTACAATTCCACCGTCTCAATGTACGGCGTATGCAGGTAGTAATCCGCGTTCGCCTGCAGCACCACACCGCGGATTTCCCCGTCTTCGACGATCAGGCGATCAAAGCGATACGGGCCGCTACCCACCGGTTGCAGGTTGCGCGGCGTGTCGACGATCTCCTGAGCCTTCATCCCCTCCCAGATGTGTGCCGGCAGCACCGGAAAGGCCAGGTAGTCCAGGAACGGCGCGAACGGCTCCGGCAGGCGGAACTGCACCGTGCGCTCATCGAACGCCTTGACGTTCACCTGTTTCCAGAAGTCACGCAAATCCGAGGGAATAGGCAGATCCCCGTTGCGCATAGCGTGAATGGTGAAGATCACATCCTCACTGGTGACCGGTTCACCATCATGCCAGCGGGCATCAGCGCGCAGGGAGAGGTTGTACACCTTCTGATCGCGTGAGATTCCCCAGGACTCGACCAGTTCCGGTTGCGGCAGACCGTGGTCGTCAAAGCGGATCAGGCTACTGTAAATCAGCCGATTGACATCCCGATCGACAGGGTTCTCCCAGGATAGCAATGGATTGAACCGCATGGGCGCGCCAATCAGCGCCTCGCGGTATACCCCGCCGCTGGCTGGCGCGGGCGTGACCGCACTCTCCACGGCGGTGGGCGCCGGTTGCCGACCCAGCAGCAGCGCGATCACGGCCAGCGACAGCAACACCAGGATCAATGGCCAACGCAATGCTCTCATGAATGCACCTGTTCAAACACAAAAAAGGCGCTCCCCGGCCAGGCCGCGTCGCGCCCGTTGTCTCATCGGGTCCGGAATTCGATTCAGCCGGAAACCAGCACAGTGGCGATTGCCAGGGCGAAAAACAGCACGCTCAGCCCAATCGTCACCTGAAAGAGCACTTTCTCGATGCCACGCCGCGCGGTGAAGAACGCACCCGAATCCGCGCCCGTCAGGCCGCCCAGGCCGCCGCCTTTGCTCTGTAAGACCACACTCACGATCAACGCGATCGAGGTGATGATCAGCGCGATGTCCAGATAGGTTTGCATGGAACCTCCACTGCGTGTAAAATCGGGTGGATTATACCTTCCGAGGGACAATCCGTCAAATGCACGAAATCGTGATTAACCTGCACATGCACACCTTCTATTCCGACGGGCACGCCACCCATCGCGAGATCGCGCAGGCCGCTATGTACGCCGGCCTGGACGCCGTGCTGGTCACCGACCACAACATCTGGGTGCGCGGTCCGGAAGGGTATTACGAGGAAGACGGTCGGCGCGCGCTGCTGCTGGTCGGCGAGGAAATCCACGACCAGGACCGCGAACCGCAGAAAAACCACCTGCTGGTCTTCGGCGCGGAGCGCGAACTCGCGCCGCTGGCGGATGACCCGCAGCGGTTGATCGACGCGGTACGCGAGGCCGGCGGCGTGTGCTTCATCGCCCATCCCTACGACCCCGCCGCGCCCGCTGTGGGCGAGGTGGACATCTCCTGGGAAGCCTGGGACGTGCACGGCTACACCGGCCTGGAACTGTGGAACGCGTTAAGCGAGTTCAAAGGGCTGCTGAAGAGCAAGCTGCACGCCGCCTGGTATGCCTTCCAGCCGCACCGCATCGCCAGCGGCCCCTTTCCCCGCGTGCTGCGTCGCTGGGACGACCTGTTGCGTCAGGGCCAGCGGGTGGTGGCCGTCGGCGGCTCGGACGCTCACGCCCTGATTGGCCGAATGGGGCCGCTCCGCCGCACGCTGTTCCCTTACGAATGGCACTTCCGGGGGGTGAACACGCACCTGCTGCTCCCCGAACCGCTGAACGGCGACCTGGGACACGACAAAACGCTGATTTACGACGCGCTGCGCCAGGGACATGCCTTCATCGGCTACGACCTCCCCGCACCCACGCGCGGCTTCCGCTTCACCGCCCAGGGCAGTCGCGGCACAGCCTGGATGGGCGACGAAATCGCGTTAGCTGGCGGGGTCACGCTGCAGGTCAAACTTCCCCGCCGCGCCAACGCTCGCCTGCTGCGGTACGGCGAGGTGGTGCAGACCTGGACGGACGCCGAGGTCGGGACGTATATCACCACCCAGCCCGGCGCGTACCGTGTCGAAGTGAACCTCCACGCCTGGGGAAAATCGCGCGCCTGGATTCTCAGCAACCCGATTTACGTCGTCTAGACAGAATACGCGACAGGTCTTCAAAACCGGTCACGCCCCAGCGCTTTTCCCCCGCTCCGCACGGCGCCGCAAAGGCTCCGGCCAGACGGAGAGGTCGTCCGAAGGGTAAATCCGTAGCGGCGGCCCGGATTGGGTGAACAGGTCGGCAGTGCGGCAACGCAGGATTTTGCGCGCCACAGCCAGCCCGCTGTGCGTGGCGCCGGAGACGCCGTGGCTGAGCGTGCTCGCACCGCACAGGTACAGACCCTCGAAAGGCGCCTGCACGGGGAACGCGCCCGGCCCCACCTGGGAGCGGGTCTTGGCGATGCCGTACAGGCTCCCGCGCGTGGCCTGGATGTAGTGCTCGTTGGTCAGCGGCGTACCCAGGCTCCAGAACACCACATGCTGACTGATGCCCGGTATCCGCCGCTCCAGCGCGCGGAACATGCGCCAGGCCAGGTCTTCCTTCAACGCCTGATAATCCGCCGGGCGAGCGCCGCTGCGCGAGTTCGCCCACCGCGCGAAGGCATCGTAGCCCACGAAGGTAAACGCCTCGCAGGTGTGGTGGCCGTGATGCATCTTGGTCGGGTCTTTCAGGGTGGTCACCGTGAGGAACATGGCCGGCGGCGCTTCTGCATGCAGCGCGTGGTCGGTCAGCCCCAGGCGGTACAGGCCGTCCACGTCGGCATGGTCGTAGAACCAGAAGTTGCCCGAATCCAGGCCGGCGGCGCGCAAGTCCATGTCCACGGCGAAGAACAGGCTGAGCGCCGAGGTGGAATAGGTCACGCGGTCGAGTTTGCGGCGCAGGCGCGCGGGCAGGTGCTCGCGCCCAATCAGGCGACCAAAGGTAACCTCCGGATCGGCGTTACTGACCACGTACCGCGCGCGCACTTCCTCACCGTCCGCCAGGCGCACTCCGATCACGCGGCGACCTTCCAGCAGGATGCGCGCCACCGGCGTGCGCAGGCGTATCTCACCGCCGGCGCGCTTCAACGCCCGCACAAAGGCGCGCGGCAGGGCGAACCCACCGCCGCGCGGATAATAGCCGCCGTTGAAGTAGTGATGCGTCACCCCCGCGTGCACAAAGGCCGACACCTGCGAGGGCGGCAGGCCGTGGTCGCCCGACTGACCGGCCAGCACGCCCTGCAACACCGGGTCGGAGACGTGCGCCGCGATCAAGTCCTGACCGGTGCGCCGTGCCCAGCGCAACACCTCGCCGGCCTCCCCCGCCGTGCGCACCGCTTCGCCCGCGCTCCGCACGCGGCCCAGCCGCTGCAGGCCACGCATCATTCGCTCCACGGTGTCGAAATACGCCCGAATACCCTCCTTCTCGTGCGGAAAACGCGCCTGCAACGCGACAATCAGGTTCTCCTTCCCCTTCGGAAAGTCGAACCGCTCCTCGCCAATCACGATATGGTCGTAGCCCTGGGGATTGAGTTCACAAAAGATCAGGTCTTGCGACACCCCCAGCCCCTCGTACACCGCACGCAAATGGCCGCCCGGCTGCAAATCGCCGATGTAGTGCACGCCGGGGCTGAAACGGTATCCCGCCAGCGTGAAGGAGTGCGTCCAGCCGCCAGGGACTTCGTGCTGTTCGCACACCAGCACCCGCAACCCGGCCTGCGCCAGCGGCACTGCCGCTGCCAGCCCGCCCGCACCAGAGCCAATCACCACCACATCATAGTCTGTGCTCATCAATCGCTCCATGTGTACCGCAGATAAACGCAGAACAACCGTGTTTCTGCGCCCACCTTCGGATGCCCAATCCTCGATCGGCTCTCATTATACAACGGTATAATTTCAGGTATGGATACCTCTATCTTCCGCCTGCACGCTTCCTACCAGCCCACCGGTGACCAACCCGAAGCCATCCGCCAACTGGTGGACGGCGTGCGCCAGGGATTGCGCCATCAGGTGTTGCTGGGCGCGACCGGCACGGGCAAGACCTACACCATCGCCAACGTGATCACACAACTGCAAATGCCCGCCCTGGTCATGGCGCACAACAAGACGCTTGCGGCACAACTGTACGCCGAGTTCAAAGAGTTCTTCCCCGAAAACGCCGTCGAGTACTTCGTCAGTTATTACGATTATTACCAACCTGAAGCCTACGTACCGCAGCAAGACCTGTACATCGAAAAAGACGCGGACATTAACGCCGAAATTGAGCGGCTGCGGCTGGCGGCCACCACCGCGTTGATGACCCGCCGCGACGTGATCATCGTGGCGTCGGTGTCCTGCATCTACGGCCTGGGCAGCCCGGAAGCCTACGGCAAGGTGGTCGTCCAGTTGCGCGTGGGCGAGATCACCCGCCGCAACGCGCTGCTGCGCCAGATGGTGGAAAGCCACTACCAGCGCAACGACCTGGAACTGCGCCCCGGCACGTTCCGCGTGCGCGGCGACACGCTGGAAATCGTCCCGGCCTACGAAGACCGACGGGGATACCGCATCTCCTTCTTCGGCGACGAGGTGGAGCGCATCGTAGAATTCGACAGTTTCACCGGCGAAATCCTGCGCCCGCTGGAATCGCTCGACCTGTATCCCGCCAAACACTTCATCACCGAAGAAGACAAACTAAAACAGGCCATTGCAGACATCGAGGCCGAACTGGAAGAACGGCTGAAGTGGCTGCGCGAGCAAGGCAAACTCCTCGAAGCACAACGCCTGGAACAACGCACCCGCTACGACCTGGAAATGCTCCGCGAGGTCGGCTACTGCTCTGGAATCGAAAACTACTCGCGCCACCTCGACCAGCGTCCACCCGGCTCCCCGCCCTGGACGCTGATGGACTACCTCCCCAGTGAGTACTTGCTGGTCATCGACGAATCCCACATGACCATCCCCCAGATTCGGGGCATGTACAACGGCGACCGCTCCCGCAAACTGACGCTGGTCGAGTACGGCTTCCGCCTACCCTCCGCGCTGGACAACCGCCCGCTGACCTTTGAGGAGTTCGAGCGAAAGATGGGCTACACCATCTACACCAGCGCCACGCCCGGCCCCTACGAAATGGCGCACGCCGAGCAGGTGGTCGAGCAGATCATCCGCCCCACCGGTCTGGTGGACCCCGAAGTCGAAGTACGTCCCACCGCCGGGCAGATCGACGACCTGATCGGCGAGATTCGCCAGCGCGTGGAACGCGGCGAGCGCACACTGGTCACCACGCTCACCAAGCGCATGGCCGAGAAACTCTCGGATTACCTGATGGAGAACGAGATCAAAGTGCACTACCTGCACTCCGAGATCGACACCATCGAGCGCGTGGGCATCCTGCGCGACCTGCGCCTGGGCGTGTTCGACGTGGTGGTGGGCATCAACCTGCTGCGCGAGGGGCTGGACCTGCCTGAAGTCTCCCTGGTCGCCATCCTGGACGCGGACAAAGAGGGCTTCCTGCGCTCAGACACCGCGCTGATTCAGACCATTGGGCGGGCGGCGCGGCACGTGAACGGCAAGGTGATCATGTACGCTGACCGGGTCACGGATTCCATGCGCCGCGCCATTGACGAGACCAACCGCCGCCGTCAGAAGCAAATCGCCTACAACCAGGCCCACGGCATCACGCCGGTCAGCATCATGAAAGCCGTGCGCGACCTGACCGACCAGGTGAGCGAGCGCGCGGTGGCCGAGCCCCACGCCGCCTATCGCGCCACCGGCGGCCCGCCGCTGACCCCCGAAGAAATCCGCCAGCAGATCGCCGCCCTGACGCGGCAAATGGAAGCCGCTGCCGAAGCACTGGAATTCGAGCGAGCTGCCGCGTTGCGCGACGAGATCTTCGCCCTGCGCGGTCTGCTGGCCGACGACCCCACCCTGAAGCCGTGGGAGAAGATTCGCCTGCTGGCGGATGTATCTGAGGCATCGGAGGAGCCAAAAGTATCCGAGGGTTCTGAGGCACCCGGCGAATCACCCAATCAATGAACCCAGCGACCAACGAACCAGTGAACCAATAAACCAGTAAACCAATGAGCCAGCAAACCGGTGAACCAACCAGGGAAGGCTCTCACTTCTTCTCCGGCGGCTTCATCGGCAATTCAAAGTAGAACGTGCTCCCCTTGCCCAGGGTGCTCTTCACCCCCACCTGACCGCTGTGCAGCTCCACGATGGATTTCACAATCGCCAACCCCAGGCCGGAGCCTTGCGCTCGTTTGCCCTTGCGCGTCTTGGCCCGGTAAAACTTCTCAAACAAGCGCGGCTGATCCACCGGAGCGATGCCTATACCGGTATCCTCCACTTCAAAGCGCACTCGATCCGGCTTCATCTTCACCCGAAGCCAAACCTTCCCCCCCTGATCGGTGTACTTGATCGCATTTTCCACCAGATTGTGCAACGCCTGCCGCAACAGCTGCGGATCAGCGCGGATCACCGGTGCATCACCGACAGGAAGCTCAATCTGAAAGTCAATTTGCTTCTGCTCGGCGCGCAGGCGAAAATCATCGGCTACCTGCTGAACAAGATCCACCAGCGGCACAAGCGACACGGTCAAACCTACTCCGGCCTCGATCCGTCCCAGGTCGAGCAGGCTGTTCACTAGGCGGGTCATGTTGTCAATGCCCCGAACAATGCTCTTGACGTACTTCTTCTGCTGCTCATTCAGCTCCCCGACCATGGGAAGCATAGAGGCATAGCCCTGCATCAACGTCAACGGCGAACGTAGATCGTGACTGACCGTATGCACAAATTCGGTCTTCATTCGATCGAGTTCCTTGAGGTGGGAAACATCGCGCAACACGCAAACACGACCGCGGGCCTGCCCCTCTGCCTGCACTTCGGAAACAGCAGCCAGGAACGTGCGACCATCATCGGTCTGGATTTCGGGTGGCGAGTCCGTTGGCATCTCCCCACGAAGCAAGGCGTGTAACGCCTCGTTGGAAATCACTTTGGAGATCGGCTGCCCTACCGCCTGCGCCGGCGCGAAGCCAAACACCTCGCCGGCGGACGGATTCGCCAGGATCAGGCGAGCAGCCTGATCCGTGACCAACACGGGATCAGGCGTAGAGGCCAAAATGGCTGCCAACCGCTGACGCTCCACTTCGGCACGCTGAAACAGCATGGCATTCGCCACCGCCAGGGAGGCCTGTCCAGCCAGCGTCACCAGGAAGCGCATATCCCCTTCGTCCAACCCCTGCTCGTGCTCATAGGCCACCCAAAGCACGCCCAGGAACTGGTTCTCATGGCGCAAGGCCACAGCAAAGGTGGTCCCCGGCCAGGGCTGCGGCACGCGCAACACCTGCTCCACCCGCTCCTGAGTGAGCAGGGCCAGGCGGTCCTGCCGCTGCATCCGCTCCAGGAGCGGTTGATCCAGATGAGCAAAACGATCCGCATGAGGGCCCAGTCCAAATCGCTGAGGGGACGCTTCCTGCTCTTCTACGGTGGCTGCCCTGTACAACACCATGCGCGCCGAAACCGCGCCCACAGCCAGAGCTGCCTGCAACACCGGCTGTGCCGCTTCGGCCACTTCCAGACTGGAAGTCATCCCACGGCTGGTTTCCAGCAGGCGATTGAGTTCATCCAAGCGGGCCTTCAGACTGACACGCATCTGTTCAAAAGCGCGCCCCAGTTGACCGACTTCATCGGCGCGATCCACCATCAGGGGACTATCCAGGTTCCCCTGCGCGATCAGGTTGGCCTCGATAGCCAGCGTACGCAGCGAAGCCGTCACCGCGCGCAGCACCCAACGCAACAGAACCACGATCACCAGGGTGGCCAGCAGCAACACGATCAGCAAGGGCATCGCAATCTGCACAGCCAGACCGATCACGCTTTGAGCCGGCACCTGGAGGATCACATACCAGTTCTGGCCGATCACCGGGCGTTGTAGCACCAGAGCTCGCGTGCCGTCCAAGGCCACACCTTCGCCGAACACCACCTCTTCCCCAGGCGCAAGGGTGACCTTTCCTTGCAATCGTGCCGGGTCTGGATGGTAAATCAGGTTGCCACGCTCATCCGCCAACATCCCCACGCCGCCCAGGTCGCTCAGGCTTTGCAGGCTGCGCAACACCGGTTGGGTGAAGGGGTTGATGTTGAGATCCGTGCGACCCAACAACACCCCCTGAGGTTGCTCGTTCGCATCCATCACCGCGGCAATGAACGAGAGTTGTACGGAAGTTTCCCCCGCCGCTGCAGGGACGATATACACCTGCACGGGGATACCCTGCATCGCCAGATCCAGCCCAGCCAGTTCTTCCGGCGTCAGGTGCAGGGCAAACACATCGTTTTCGGGATACCCCCCGATCCCCTCAGCCTTCGCATTGAAAAGGTACAACTGGCGGAAGAAGGGAATCGTGCGCAACGCCCGCCGCAAAGCAACCGGGACCTCTGTCGGTGACAAAGCGAGCAAGAACGGCTGAGCCGCCTGAAGGATCAGGTTTTGACCCGCTTCCAGGAACAAAGGCACGGATTCCGCTGTCAGTTGCGCCGTGCTCTCCATGCGCAGGCGGATCATCCGTTGCGCAGCGCGCCCGGAAACCCACCAGTCGCTCAGCACCAGCGTCAGCGCCAGCGCGGCCAGCAACGCCCCGTTGAGCAACGTGATCCGATTCTCCAGACTGGCTTCAATGGGGGAAGGGCGGAGCGCCCTGGGGCGATGCCAACCGGGGCTGAGCAGATACATCACCTCGCCCACCAGCGCGGCGATCAGCAGCATGACGACCCAGGCCAGGGTTGCCATCCCCAACCGGGCGACGCTGAAATCCAGGCGATTCAGCGCCCCGCCGGCCAGCGCCAGCATGTTTTCAATGAGAAACAGGATCGCAAAGGGCAAAGCCAGGAGCACCGGCAACGCGATCGGGTGCCTTGCCAGGCGGAAGAACGGCGTGCGGTAGGACTGTTGCAGCAAATACCCGGCCAGTGTACCCAGCAGCGCCCAGGCGATCACGGTGTACGGCGAATGCGTCTCCCACAGCGCGAAGACCAAGCCGGTCAGGCCAGCCAGTATGCCCGCCGGCGCGACACCCAGCAAGCCCCCAGCCAATACCCAGGGCAATCCGGCAAACAGCATCACCAGCGGACCTCGAGGAGCCACCGGCAAACCGGGCATCGGCAAAGCTCCCCAGGCAGGCAAACGCACACCAAACAAACCAGCCAACGGGATGATCAGCGCCAACCCGGCCAGCCAGGCCGTCTGCCCCCCTCGCCAGGGCGAGTGATGCAGTGAACGCCAGTGTCGCTGCACCCACAGCAACACGCCCGTTAAGATCAACAACCCCGCCCAACCGAAAGGGCTTTGAGGCCAGGTCAGATATGGTTGTGCATCAAAGAGAGAGAAAATAAACGTCATATCAGCGCCTGCTGCAAGAAGAATGCCATTTCATTATAGCATTGAGCAGAAAAAGAACCTTTCCGAAAGTGCCTGCCGGTTGTGCGCTACCAGGGGCGGATATTCAGCCGCCCCTGATGAGCCAGCTCCTGAGACGCAGCCGCCAGCACGGGGAAACTCTGCCCTGGTTGCCAGACCAGCGGGAAGGGCGCAGGGCCGTGAAGAGCCTCGATGATTCCACCCGCTTCCTGCACAATCAGCCAGGCAGCGGCGATATCCCAGATTTTCGGCGTCGCCTCAAAAGCGAGCACCGCGCTGCCACGTGCTACAGTGATCAAATTGTAAGCCGCTGAGCCCAGGATGCGAGTCTTATAGGGCAGCGAAACCCGATAACGGCGGTGAGTGCGCGAGCAACAAGTGAAGAAAGCCATCCGTCCCCCGATGCCCTGGGGGTTGACCTGGATGGGCCTGCCATTCAGCGTGACGCCTATCCCCCGTTGCGCGAGGTACATTTCGCCCAGAGCGGGGAAATACGCCAGCGCCAGATCGGGCACACCATCCTGCAAGCGCGCCAGTGAAACGCCCCAGATGTGCAACCCCAGCCGGAAGTTCGTGGTACCGTCCAGCGGATCGAGCACCCACAGCCTGGCCGGCTGACGACTCCAGCTCGGGGCGTGTTCCTCACTCAATAACCCATCATCGGGGAAGGCGTTCCTCAACGCCTGCGTGATCGTCCGATCGGCGGCCAGATCGGCTTCCGTGACCACCGTGCGGTCGTCCTTGAAAGCGGTTTCCAGGCGCACGCGCTGGAAATAATCGAGCAGCAGATCGCCTGCCCGCCGCACGATCTGTTCGGCTATCTTCAATGGCTGATCTCGCATACTTCAATCCAGGGGTTCCACCTGCACCATCACACGGTGCAACTCGGGGAAACGACTCAGCAACAGCCGTTTGGCCTCTTCAGCCCGATGGTGCGCCTCGGTCAATGGCAGGTCGGCGGGCAAGCCCAGCAACACCACCACGCTGAGGTGATCTCCGATCCGCTGAAGCCGCACGGAGCGCACCTGACCAGCCTTCAGCGAACGACGCAACAGACGCTCAATGCGCGCACGTAACGCAGCACCTTCAGCGTCTTGTGCCGGCAGCACGTCCTGGGGCAGAGGCTCCAGGTGCAGGATCACCTGCTGCACGAGAGGCACTTCGTTTTGCACACGCCGTCGAAAGTCTTCGGCACGGCGGTGGGCTTCGCCGAGCGTGATCGCGCCCCGAAACTCCAGGTGCATTTCCGCGGTGTAGCCCTCGCCGTTGGCCGCAATGTGCAGATCGTGCAGGCCAAGCCCCAAACCATCGGCGATCTGGCGCAGACGGTATGCCATCTGCTCCCAGGGGGAAGGCTGTTCGGGGCCAAGCGCCGGTTCGATGTGCACCAGCGCGTCCACCACGCCTGGCAGCTCGCGCTTCAGCCGGTGCTCCACCTCGCTGGCGATGGCATGTGCCTGCTCCGTGCTCATCTCGGGCGGCACCTTGACGTGCAAATCCACAAACGCGGCATCGGGTTTGCCACGCGAACGGATTCGATGCACGTACAGCACGCCCGGCACCTGTCGCGCCAGGGCATCCACCGCAGAGGGATCCGTCACGATCGCATCCGCCAGCAGCGTGGCCGACTGGCGAAGGATGTCGAACGAGGCACGCAAAATGAGCAACACCACCGCCGAGGCCACGACCAGATCGAGCCAGGGCAGCCCCAGCCGCACGCCGACCAACGATGCGATCACCGAAGCCGTGACGAACAAATCCGTGCGCGTGTGTGTGGCATCTGCCAGCAAAATTTGCGATTCCAGCCGCCGCCCGGCGCGCGTTTCCAGCACCACGATCGCCAGGTTGATCGGCAGGGTCGCTACCACCAGCCAGAAGGTCAACGATGTCACCTCTGGATGCGCACCGTTCAGCAGACGGCTGAAGATGTTACGCACGATCTCCCAGACTGCGGCGAGCAGCAAACCGCCGATCGCCAGCGACCCCAGCGTCTCATAGCGCTGATAGCCGTAGGGATGTTGCTCGTCCGGGCGACGCTTTGCCAGACGG
The DNA here is from genome assembly GCA_964435005.1 of uncultured Anaerolineaceae bacterium. GTDB lineage: Bacteria > Chloroflexota > Anaerolineae > Anaerolineales > DRMV01 > CAYSXA01. Next base: position 42,725 of record CAYSXA010000004.1, read on the forward strand.
ATGGCCGCCAGGCCAATCAGATTGGAGGATGAATCCACCAGGGAATGAAAACCGTCCGCCACCACGGCCAGCGCGCCGGTGATTACCCCCAATCCCACCTTGACTGCTGAAACCAGCAGGTTGGCAATCAGCACCGCGAACAACACGCGGCGTACCTGATCATAGCGGGCAGTCGAACCAGTCATCGTCATGGCGTTGGCGTCGAAGAGGCCGTCGGCGGCAAAGGCGTCGCTGTCGGCACAGGAGAAGGGGTAAAGGTCGGCACCGGCGTCGACGTGGCTGTCGCAGTGGGCGTCGGCGATGCCGTCAGCGTCCACGTAGCAGTAGGCGTGGGGGTGAAGGTGGGCGTGGGGGTAGCTGTAGACGTCGGTGTTGGTGTCGGGGTAGGCAACTGCAACCGCACCTGGATCCGCACACTGGCATACGTGTCATGGGTGCTCTCCATATACAACCACAACGTTAGCGGGTCTGCAGGAAGCGTATCCCACGTCCAGTATGCAAATGGATCGAAGGTCGCCGCCTCCTGAGGTTGATCAAATGGTTCTTTATGCTTCCGAACAAGTTCGATCCAATCCTGAGGATCCTCGCCCACACCGACCCACAGCCGGAAGGTCTTAAAATCGGGCGCAGTCGCGCGCACAAAGATCGGGAACGGTGCATCGGTGATCACATCACCATCCTTTGGCTGGACGAACTCCAGCACTGGTCGTGGGCTATCCTCACTGCAAGCATGTTCAGGCGTAAACAACAAGGGATCATCCGGATCAAAGCCCATGGACTCCGCCCAGGCACGACCCTGATCATTGTCTCTGATCCACTTTTTCGCCCAGGGGTCGGTGACGTTCATCGTGATCTTTTCGGTGGTGAAGTCGGAGCAGGCCGGGCTGGCAAGCAGACCGGTCCAGGTGTCAATCACGGCACGTTGCCACAGGTCTTCCCCTTTGCGCTTCGGCGGCTGGTCGGCGGCGAAGTACTCCGTGCGCTGTTCCGGGCACCACACAGACGGCTCCGAGCCGGAGATCGCACAAATCACCTTTTCGACCACACCCGCGGGCTTGACGAACGGGCGCGGGTTCCCGCCGGTCAACCGTTGCACGGCCTCCTGCATGAACGCCGCCCAGATCGGCGCCGCACCGGTCAGACCACTGGTGTTCACCATGGGCGTGTTGTCTGCGTTCCCCACCCAAACGCCGACGACCACATCCGGCGTGTAACCGATCGTCCAGTTGTCACGAAAGTCATTCGTGGTGCCCGTCTTGGCTGCAGCAGGGAAAGGCAAGTTGAGCACCGAATTTGGTCCAAAAGCCGGCGTGCGCGCTTCATTATCTGAGAGGATGGATGAAATCAGAAATGCGTGCTCTGGGCGGATCACCTGCTCACCGGCGGGCGGTTCGTACTGATACACCACATTGCCATTATGGTCTTCGATGCGCAGGATGGCCGCCGGCGGCACACGCCGGCCTTCGTTAGCGAACACGGCAAAGGCCGCCGTCATCTGAAGCAGCGGCACCTCACCGCCGCCCAGCGTGAGCGAGAGGCCGTAGTCATCGCGCGTCAGGGTGGTAATGCCCAACCGGCGTGCCATGGCAACCAGACCTTCTTCTTGCGGCGTGGACGGGTCGTCGTAAATCCCCACAAACTGCAACGCCTTGACCGCCGGGACGTTATACGAGTTCGCCAGCGCGTAGCGCACGGTCACCGGGCCGTGGAAGCGACCGTCGTAGTTCACCGGCTTGTACGGCGGGCGCGGGTCGTTCGGGTCACCTGAGGGCGGGAACTCACTGGGCACGTCCCAGATCAGCGTGGCCGGCGTCCAGCCCTTCTCAAAAGCAGCCACATAAGTGAGCGGCTTCATCGTGCTGCCCGGCTGACGCGGCACCAGCGCCATGTTCACCTGCCCATCAATCGCTTCGTTGTAGAAATCCGCCGATCCAACCATCGCCAGGATCTCGCCGTTGGTCGGTCGGATGGCGACCAGCGCCCCGTCCGTCACATGGCGATCGGCCAGCGCAGTCACCTGCTCCTGCACGATCTTTTGCGCCACATCCTGCAGACCAGGATCCAATGTAGTCACTACGGTAAAGCCCGAACGATAGATAGTCTGCGGGTCGAACTGCTCTTCCAGCAGCGCGCGAATGTAGTTCACCCAGTGCGGATAGCGCATGGTAATGTACGGGCTCTTGAACTGATAGGCTTCCAGCTCCCGCGCTGCCGCCGCCGCCTCAGCAGCCTCCACGCAAACGGGATGCGGATTGTTGCTGACAAAAATGCACCCCCTCTCCTGGGAAAGCTGATACATCAAGACCAGCACCTGCTTCTGCCGCTCCAGCGCCACGTCGCGGTTGGTGTACACGTCATACACCGCCGGTGCCTGCGGCAGACCAGCCAGGAACGAAGCCTGTGCCAGAGTGAGTTTGTCCGCTGAGGTGCCAAAGTACGTCTCTGCAGCCGCTTCCACCCCGTAAGCCAGGTTACCGTAATAAGCTTCGTTCAAATAAAGTTCCAGAATCTCATCCTTGGAATAACGGCGGGTGATTTCCGCAGCGAGCAACGCCTCGCGCACCTTACGCATGTAAGTACGGCGATACCGCTCCTCTGGAGCGAACAACAACATCCGCGCCAGTTGCTGGGTGATCGTCGAAGCGCCAGAAACGGTGGAGCCGCTGCGCCAGTTCTGCCAGAAGGCGCGCAGAATGGCCAGAGGATCGAAACCAGGATGGCTGTAGAAGTCTTTGTCTTCCGTCGCGATGGTCGCGGCGATCATATAAGGGGATATTTTCTTCAAGGGGACATAGGTACGCCGGCCGGCGCTGGGATCCAGGATCTCATAGAGAAGGTTGCCGTTGCGATCCAGGATGCGCGTGGTCTCGAACTGGGACGCACGAGAACGCAGGTCGTCCACGCTGGGGAGCGTGGCGGCAATCCGGTAGTACTGGTACATGGCAAAGGTGACGAATGCCACGCCGAGCACCACCAGGCCGAACAGCAAGGCAACCACCAGGCGCAGCAGGCAACCCAGGGAACGTCGCCGGCGCGGGCGGTAGGCAGGTGGGGGCGGTGAGGCCGGGTGCGGTGCACTACGCGACGGGGGTGGCGTGGGCGGCGTCCGGTAAGCCGCAGACGAGACGCGCATGGCGTGGCGATCGGCCTGATCCAGGCGGCGGGGGAGCGGCATGGCCGCCGTGCCCAGGGCAGGCGGCGGGGCTTTGGGCGCCTCCCCCAGCATGGGCGGCGGTGGAGTCTCCCACTTTCCCACAGACGCATCTTCCTCCTGGTCAGCGTCCGAGGAGCGTCCCTCCGCAGTTGTTTTCGGCGCTTCGGGCTGCTCCAACGACTCCTCAGACGGGCGCGTCTCAGAGGCCGGCTCCCCGGACGGTGGCTGAGCAGGCGGTGATGACGCCTCTTCGGCGTGCACCGGGAAGGTCAAATCCACCTGTGGCGCGTGCTGAATCTCATCCAGCAAACGGCGAAAGCGCGCCGCCGCATCTTCGGATGGCGACTCTTCGTTGGGAACACCCGGGGTGGGATTCTCGTCGTTCATGCTTCTGGACGGCTGGCGATCAGCGTCACCCACTTGCCTTTCATCACCACGTCACCGTGCTGGTTCTTCACCTGAAGGGCGATCGTGACCGCACCGCCACCCAAACGGCGCAGCGGTTTGGTCTCAACCACCTCCAGTTCGGCGTGAATGGTGTCTCCAAAGAACACCGGTTTGACGAACTTCCACTCGCGCACCTCACGGAACGCGATCACGGTGCCTTCCAGGATGCCGGTCTGTACCGCCAGGCCAGAGGCGATGGACAACCCCAGCAAGCCGTGGGCGATGCGCTGTCCAAAGGGCGTTTGTGCAGCGTACTCCGCATCGGTGTGGATCTGATTGTAGTCACCGGTGAGGCCGGCAAAAGCGACCACATCCGCCTCCGTCACCGTGCGTCCGGCGGTGACGATCTTCTGTCCGACGGTAAACTCCTCAAAATACATTCCTCGGCGTTGGGGTTGGGAGCTCATGGCTTCTTCTCCTCTCAGGAAGTTGGATCAATTTTAGCACAGGCATCGTTCCAATGGTCACTTTTGACGCCTGCCTGAATCCACAGTACAATCTCATCATGCACACCTGGAATCTCGCATGGAACGACCCGCTGTATCCCCTGCTCAGCGCCGATGTACGCCTGGGCGCGGTGGACTTTTGTGACGATCAGGTGTGGCAACTGCATCTGGGCGCTGGCGATCCACCCGCCTTGGCGCTGAGCACCACCTACGGGCTGCGCGCGCGGGGGATGCGGTTATTCCCCGTCTTCACGGAAGCCGGGCGCGCCGTCAGCGACCCCGCGGATTTCGCCGGGGAAGTGCGCTTCCTCCAGCTACACCCGAATTACCTCCGGTGCTCCTTCGCTCCTCTTGATGGTATTGACGTCATTCTCGAAGCCTGGGTTCCCGACTCGCACACGCTGAGCGGGCGTTTGCGCGTGCGCAATAACGGCCCCACGCCGCGGCAGGTGCGCATGGAGTGGGTGGCGCAACTCTCCCCCGTGGACGGCGAGCAAATGCACCCGGCGTCGTTGAGCGGGGTGCAGGTGCTTTGCGGTGCCACAGGAAACCTGAAGCCGCTGGTGTTCTTCACCGGTGGAATCCCCACGGTCGCCAGCCCCCTGCCGGCTTTCGTGTGCGACTTCGACCTGCTCCCTGGCACCGAACGCACGCTGCGCTGGGCGCACGTCGGTCTGAGCGACCTGGAGGCGGGACTGGATCATGCCCGCCGTACCGTTGCCCATCCCTGGGACGCAGCGATCGCGCGCATCGCATTGGTCAACGCCGCCCAGGTGCGCATCCGGACCGGTGACCCGGCCCTGGACGCCACCCTGCACATGGCCCAGAACGCAGCGCTCAGTCTGATCCACCATCATCCTGAAGGCGACCTGCCCCATCCGTTCTTCGTGACCCGTCGAGACCCCGATCTGGGCTACTCGTTGGCCGGCGACGGTTCCGACTATCCCCCGGCCTGGCGCGGGGGCACGCCGCTCACCGCCTGGCACCTGGCGCAAACCCTGCTCCTCATCGCGCCAGAGATCGTCGCTGGCTGGGTGGAGAACTTCCTTCAGCATACTTCGCCCGACGGTGCCGTGGACATGCAACCCGGCCCTGCCAGGCAACAAAGCAACGTGCTCGCCCCCCCCATCCTGATTTCACTGGCCGGAGAGGTCTTCCGCCGCACCCGGGATCGCGCCTGGTTGGAGCGTGTGTTCCCCAAACTGATTGCCTTCTTCCATCACTGGTTTCATGAACATCACGACGCAGACGGCGACGGCTTCCCCGAATGGGAACATCCGCTCCAGCTGGAGACCGAGGAGCACCCGGCCTTCACTCCATGGGAGACCTGGACACAGGGGCTGGATGTGCACACCGTGGAAGACCCGGCACTGGGCGCCATGTTGATCCATGCCGCCCACACGTTGATCGACTTCGCCCACACTTTGCAGGCGTCGGCGCCACTGGCTGCGCTTCAAGCACTCAGCGAGAACCTGCATAACGCGTTGCAACTCGCCTGGCACCCCGAACGCGGGTTCCTCGCCTGGGATCGCGACACTCATCGCAGCCCAACGGGCGAGCAGCTGGGCACTTTCCACGCCCAGGCCGATGTGGAAATCCGCCGCCGCTGGGAAACACCGCAGCGTCTGGTGCTCCACCTGCTCAACCCGGACACCACTCCCCACACCGTTGAGGTGTTCATCCAGGGCCTGGCCCCTGGTGAGAAACGCCGCGTGGAGCGCCTGTCCCTTTCCCCCGCCCAGTGGCTGGGCGGTCAGGCCACGCTGACCAGCCAGGAAACTTACATCGCCGTGGAGCACATCACGCTACAAGATTTCTCCCCCAAGGGCACGCTACTGGTGAGCACAGCGGATCTGGCCTTCGATTGCCTGACGCACTTCCTGCCGCTATGGGCTGGCGTCGCCGATGAGGCACAGGCCGAACAAATGCACGCGCTGCTCACCGACCCGGATGGCTACGATCAGCCTTTCGGACTGCCGTTCTGTCCCACACCGCCCGACGAGGCTGCCGCCGATACCTGCCTGCGCGTGCTCTGGCCATGGGCGGGGCTGGTGCTCGACGGGCTGCTGCGCTACGGCTATCGCGCTACCGCTGCCGACTTCTACCTGCGCACGCTGAATGGCACGGCGCGCATCCTGCAGCAGGAGCACACCTTCCGCCGCGCCGTCCACGCCGGCGACGGGCGTGGGCTGGGCGAGCGCGGCTCGGCGTTCGGGCTGCCGCCTGTCGGCCTGTTCCTGCGCATTGCCGGCATCGAACTGATCTCGCCCTGGGAAGTGCACGTGCTGGACCACAATCCTTTCCCCTGGCCGCTGGAAGTCACCTGGCGCGGGCTACACATTCGCCACACGGATACCGACACCACGATCACCTTCCCTAATGGAAAACAAATCCACACCCTCGAAATCGAAGTGCGCGTGGTCGGACGCCCTGTCGCAGAGAAGGTTTGAGCAACATGGAAAACCTGATCCTTGTTGAAGAACTCATCATCTTACTGATGGCCGTGGCCATGGTTGTTGGCATCTTCAGCCGGCGGCTGCGGATGCCATACACGGTCGGGCTGGTACTCATGGGATTGAGCATCGCCCTGTTCACCGACCTGCACCTGGAAGTCACGCCGGCGCTGATCCTGGGGCTGCTCGTGCCACCGCTGGTCTTTGAAGCCGCCTTTCACATCCGCCTGGAGATGCTGCGCCGCGACCTGGGGTTGATCCTGGCGCTGGCCGTGCCCGGCGTGATCCTCACCATGTTGCTGGTGGGTGTGCTGGTCTCCTGGGGAACAGGCTTTCCGCTTCCCGTAGCTTTGCTTTTTGGCGCGTTGATCGCCGCCACCGACCCGGTGGCCGTGGTCGCGCTTTTCCGCTCCCTCGGCGCTCCCAAACGCCTGCAGGTGCTGCTGGAAAGCGAAAGCCTGATGAACGACGGCACAGCGATCGTGGTCTTCAGCCTGGTGTTGAGCATCGTGGCTGGCGGCTCTTTCAACTTTATGCGCTCGGTGGCCGATTTCTTCCGAATCGCCGGCGGGGGGTTCGTGGTCGGCCTGTTGCTGGGCGCGATCGCCGCGGAAATCACGCGCCACATTGACGAACATCTGCTCGAGACCACGCTGACCACGGTGCTGGCCTACGGCGCCTACCTGGTGGCGGAGAACCTGCACGTCAGCGGTGTACTGGCTGTCGTGGCCGCCGGCCTGATCAGTGGCAACGTGGGGCCCCGCGGCATGTCGCCGACCACCCGCATCGTGGTCTTCAATTTCTGGGAATATGCCGCTTTCCTGGCGAACTCGTTCGTCTTCCTGGTGATCGGCATGCAGGTGAATCTCTCGCTGCTGGTGGCGAACTGGCAAGCCATCCTTTGGGCAATCGCCGCCGTGCTGCTGGCGCGGGCTGTGGGCGCGTACGGATTGACCCTCTTCGTCCGCGACCTGCCCTTCGTCTGGCGGCACGTGCTCTTCTGGGGCGGCCTGCGCGGCGCGATCTCGCTGGCGCTGGCGCTCGGCCTGCCCACCGACCTGCCGGGGCGCCCGCAGTTGCAGGCCATGGCCTTCGGGGTGGTGTTGTTCACCCTGCTGGTGCAAGGCCCCAGCATGGTGCCACTCGTCCGGCGATTGCGTCTGGTGGTGCGGACGGGGAGCCAGGTGGAATACGAACGCCGCCACGCCCGCGCCGTCGCCGCCCGCGCGGCTTACGAGCACCTGCGCGCCATGCACAAAGAAGGGCTGCTCTCCGAGCACACCTGGCGCCTGCTGGAGCCGCTGCTCGACCGCCACGTGGAAGCGCTCTCCGAAGCGGTACGCATCACCATCATGCAAGACCCCTCCGTCGAGGCCGAGGAGCTGGACACCGCCCGCCGGGAAGCGTTGAGCGCCCAGCGATCCACGCTGAACCGCCTGCTGATCGAAGGGGTCATCTCCGAAGAGATCTATCACGAACTGGCCAACGAGGTAGACACCGCACTCTCCAACCAGGAATCGTCCTGGGCTTCGTTGATCCACGAGAGCAAGGTCGCTCAGCAACCAATCTGCCATCTGATGATCGCCATCATCCACCAATCCGACCAGCAGGCGGCGCAGGCCGCGCTGATGAACACGGGCTGCACGCTGGCTCACCTGCCCAGCCAGGGCGGCTTCCTGAAACAACAAAACGTCACCCTGTTGATCGGCGTACCCGAAGGGAAGGTGGACGAGACCATCCGCACCCTGCAACACCACTGCAAACAACGGGTCGAGTTCAAGGCCGCTTCGATGGCGAACCTGCCGCTGCCAGCCCCCCGACCGGTCCAGGTCGGCAGCGTGACAGCGTTCGTGTTCGACGTCGAACGATTCGAACAGTTCTGAGCGTTGGGAGTGTTTCCGATGAAAATGATTATCGCCATCCTGCCGGACAGCGATACCGAAAACGTGATGCAGGCGCTGATCAAGAGCCAGTTCCGCGTCACGCAAATCGCCTCAACGGGCGGCTTCCTGCGGCGGGGGATGAGCACGTTGCTGCTGGGCGTGGACGATGAACGCGTAGAGGACGCCATCCAACTCATCCGTCACCACTGTGCTCCGCCCATTGAGCCATCGCTGCACCGCGCCACGCTGTTCGTCCTGCCGGTCGAGCGTTTTGAGCGCGTATAACCCCTGGAGGCTCCGATGAGCGGCATTGTGTGTGCCCTGCGGGGCGGGCCAGCCAGCCAGCCGACCATCCAGCGCGCCATTCGACTGGCGCTGGAAACCGGCCTACCCATCCACTTCCTGTACGTCGTCAACCTGGACTTCCTCAGCCGCACCGCGAGCATCCGCACCCAAACGATCGAGGAACAAATGCGCCAGATGGGGGAATTCATCCTGCTCGCGGCACAAACCCAGGCCAGCCAGATCGGCGTCCAGGCCGACAGCACCATCCGCGATGGCCGGGTGGATGAGCAGATCATCGCGCTCTGCCGCGAAACCGAGGCCGAGTACGTGGTACTGGGGCGTCCCCAGGCCGACAAACAGGCCAACGTTTTCGACCCCGAACGACTGGAACGCTTCCGCGTTCGGCTTGCGGAACAGACCGGTGCCCGTGTGATCCTCTCAGACAACGAAAAATGAACAAGCGACTACCGGCCTGGAGCGTCCTGCTCACCGCACTGCTGGTCCTGGGCGCCCTCCTTTGGGTGCATTCCTTAGCACGCGCCCAGGCTCCAGGCGCCACACTGGCCGGCCAGGTACTAGACCAACAGGGTCAACCCATCACCGGAGCGCGCGTGCTGCTGCTCGGCTCATTCTCTGACGACGCTCCCATCACCGAAGCCAGCACCCAGCCCGATGGCACGTTCACCCTGCACCCCCGTTTGAGCGCCCCGCCCTCCAGACCACTTTCCCTGCGCATCGAGCGCGCGCACTTCCAGCCCATCCAGGTGCCCCTCACCGCCACCCAGAGCCAGGCGCTCCTTCAGGGGAAGGCCGTCGCCATGCCGCCCATCACACTGGAACGCCGTTTCGGGCTGGCATTCTGGGTCGCCACCCTGCTGTTCATCGCCATGCTGCTACTGATTGCCTCCAGCGAAATCCACAACACACTGGCCACGCTCGCCACGGCGTCGTTGGCGCTGGCGATCAGCTACCTCGGCAAACCGGTGACGCCCGACCTGTTCATCTTCGACTTCGAACGGGCGCTGGAGTACGTGGACTGGAACGTGATTTTCCTCATCCTGGGGATGATGATTGTGATCGCGGTGGTAGAGCGCACCGGGATCTTCCAGTGGATGGCCTACCGCGCTTACCGCGTCTCTGGCGGGCGCCTGTGGCTTCTGCTCCCTATCCTGATGTTAATCACCGGCGTGGCGTCCGCCTTCCTGGACAACGTGACCACCATGCTGCTGATGACGCCCATCACCATCCAGATTGCGCTGGCGATGGGCGCCAACCCGCTGGCACTGCTGTTGCCCGAAGTGTTCGCCTCCAACGTGGTGGGCATCAGCACGTTGATCGGCACGCCGACGAACATCCTGATCGGTTCCTTTGCCGGCATCTCGTTCAACGACTTCCTCCAAAACCTGACTCCTGGCGTGCTGCTCGCCTTCCTGGGGCTGATCGGGTACAGCGAATGGGTGTACCGAAGCGACCTGCGCAACGCCACACAGTCTTCACCGCTACTGCTGGCGAAGTTGAGCGAGCGCGCCCGGATCACCGACACGGATCACCTGCGCAAGGCCGGCTGGATTGGTCTGGCCATGCTCTTGTTGTTCGTTTTCGGCGAGCGGATCCACCTGGTGCCGGCGGTCACTGCGCTGATGGGCGCCGCCGCGCTGCTCGTGTGGATTCGCCCGAACATCGAAGAGATGATCGAGGCGGTGGACTGGACGACGCTGGTCTTCTTCATCACGTTGTTCATCGTGATTGGCGCCATCCGCGAGGTCGGGTTGATCGCCTGGCTGGCGACGCGCATCGGCGCGCTGGTGGGCACCCATCTGACGCTGGCGGTGATCGTCGTGCTGTGGTCGTCGGCGTTGCTCTCCACGGTGATTCCCAATATCCCCTTCACCGCTGCCATGCTTCCGGTGGTCGGTTACCTCACCCAAACCATCCCTGGCGCCGAAACGCTGGTCTTGTTCTATTGCCTCTCGGTAGGCTCCGCCATGGGCGGCAACGGCTCGCTGATCGGCGCCTCGGCCAACCTGGTCACCGCTGGCATCGCCGAGCGGGCCGGATACCCGATCACCTATCAGGACTTCCTGAAGCGGGGTTTCCCCGCCCTGCTGATCACCGTCGGCCTGGCCATGATCTGGATGCTGATCCGTTTTTGAGGTGAACCTATGCGCGAACCAATCCGGCACGTCCTCTGCGCCGTGCGGGGAATCCCGCACAGCCGCGCCACGGTGACCCGCGCGATCGAGCTGGCGCTGGATACCCAGGCACGGTTGACCTTCGTCCACGGAATCGACGCGGAGTTCCTGGCGTACGCCACCGTGGGTATCCCCCGCCTGATGCTGGACGAACTACGCTCGATGAGCGAGTTCATGATGCTGATGCTGCGCGATCGGGCAGAGCGGCGCGGCGTGCGTGCTGTGGACACAGTCATCCTGGAAGGGCGGCTGGACGCGGTGCTCCCCACGCTGGTGCAGGAGCACCAGGCAGACGTGGTCGTGCTCGGCGCGCCGGGGCAGAACGGCACACGGTCGTTATCCGCCGGAGATTTCGCCCGCCTGGTCGAACAGCTAAGAAACCTGGGTGTCCACGTGGAGATTAGACCTCTTGCATAAGTGAGGATGTGTCATAATAGGCACATGAGATACGCCG
>CAYSXA010000005.1:0-47788 GCA_964435005.1 uncultured Anaerolineaceae bacterium
CTCCCACACCGTTGCCGCCATCGGTCAACCTGCGCGGTGTGCGGCACGAATATCAGCGCTGGAACAACTGCGGCCCGGCCACGCTGAGCATGGCGCTCTCATTCTACGGCTGGATGAAGGGACAAACGGTCGCAGCGGACTTCTTGAAGCCCAACCAGCGCGACAAGAACGTCTCGCCCTACGAGATGGTCAACTTCGTCAACGGGCAGACTGATTTACGCCTGCTGTGGCGACAGGGCGGTGACACAAATCTGCTCAAACATCTGCTCGCCAGCGGCTACCCCGTGATCGTGGAAAAAGGCTTCAGCGGCAGTGGCTTCGACGGCTGGATGGGGCACTACGAACTGCTCACCGGATACGACGACGCACAAGGCATCTTCATCGCCCAGGATTCCTACCGTGGCCCAGATTACGCCGTGCCATACGATACATTGATGCAAGAATGGCGCGCGTTCAACTACATTTTCCTGCTGCCCTATCCACCGGAGCGTGAGGCAGAGGTGCTGACGCTGCTCGGCGCCTGGGCCGACGAAGAGTGGGCGAACCGCCACGCGCTGCAGATCGCCGAGCAGGAGAGCCAGACACTGGACGGCCAGGCGTTGTTCTTCGCCTGGTTCAACATCGGCACCAGCCATGTGCGCCTGCGCGAGTATCAAGACGCCGCTGTGGCCTACGACTTCGCCTTCTCGCTCTACGCCGCGCTCCCCGAAGAAAAGCGCCCCTGGCGCATGATGTGGTATCAGACCGGCCCCTACTGGGCTTACTACTACAGCGGACGCTACCAGGACGTGATCAACCTGGCGACCACCACGCTGAGCGCGATGAGCGAACCCATTCTGGAAGAAAGTTACTACTGGCGCGCGCTGGCACGGGATGCGCTGGGCGACCGCCAGGGCGCGCTGGACGATCTGCGCGAGTCTGTGCGCCTGAACCCGAACTTCACCCCCGGTTGGGCTATGCTGGAGCAGTTGTCCCCATGAAGATTCTCCACTTCGCCGACGCGCACATCGACATCGCCAACCACGGACGGCGCGACCCGGAGACCGGGTTGCCTTACCGCGTGCTGGACTTCCTCCGCTCGCTGGATACCATCGTGGACACCGCCATTGAGGAGCAGGTCGATCTGGTGCTCTTTGCCGGGGACGCCTTCAAAGACCGCACCCCGGCCCCCACGTTCCTGCGCGAGTGGGGAAAGCGCATGATGCGGCTGTCCCGCGCCGGCATCCTCACGCTGCTGCTGGTCGGCAATCACGATCTTTCGCCTGCGCTCCACCGTGCCCACGCGCTGGACGCCTTTGAAACACTGGAAGTGCCCCACATCCACGTGATCGACCGTCCGAAACTCCTGGGGCCGGATGATCTGGAAGGGCTGCCGCTCCAGGTGCTCGCCCTGCCGTGGATTTCGCGCTCCGGCATGATGGCACGCCTGGGCGTGCAGGGGAGCGGCGCTGCCGAGGTGTACGCTCAATTGGAAGGAAAACTGCACGAGTTAGTTCAGGGCTGGCTGGATAAGGCCGACCCCGACCTGCCTACAGTGCTCACCGCGCACGCCTCGGTGCAGGGCGCAACGTATGGCGGCGAGCGCACCATCATGCTCGGCGATGACCTGGTGCTCTCCGGCAGCCTGGTGAAAGACCCGCGCCTGGACTATGTGGCGCTGGGGCACATCCACAAGGCGCAAAACCTGAACGAAGGCCAGCATCCGCCAGTGGTGTACCCCGGCTCCATCGAGCGGGTAGACTTCGGCGAAGCGCAAGACGACAAGTTCTTCGTGATCGCGGAGGTTTCACGCGGCGCGTGTACGCTGGAGTGGCACAAACTGGATACCCGCCCCTTCGTGGATATATCTGTCACGCTGACGGAACCGGAAGGCGTCACCGAGCGGCTGGTATCTGCACTCGGAGCAGCAGAAGGGCTGCAAGACGCCATCGTCCGCCTGACAGTGCGCTATCCACGCGAGTGGGAGGCGTTAATCGACGACGCCGCGCTGCGTGAGCACGCTGCAGCCGCGCTGGAATTTCATCTGGTGCGCCGCCCGGAGATGCCCACGCGCATCCGCCTGCCCGAAGACCAGCCAATCAACAGCCTGACCCCACTCGAATTGCTCGATCTGTACTGGCGGGCGCAGCATCTGGACGCAGATGAAATCCAGGCGCTGCAAGCCCTGGCGGCAGAAGTGTTGCGCGAAGAAGAGCAAGATTAAGTGCGACGCACCTTTGCCTTCTTCTACAGCCCTGGCCCGTCAATCACGCCCTTTTCGGCCAAAGCACGAATCTCATCCTCGCTGAAGCCCGCTTCGCGCAGCACCTCGGCGCTGTGCTCGCCCAACGCCGGTGGCGGGCTGCCGGGACGCGGCGCAAAGACGAATGGCGAGTTCATTCCCACCGGCTCGCCGTTTTCCATCCGTACGTGCCCACGATGCTGCACCTGGGGATGATGCAGCATTTCCTCAAAGGAAAGCACCGGCTCCAGACAGGCATCCACGCCCTCGAAGCGCGCCATCCACTCCTCGCGCGTGTGTTGTCGGAAGACCTCAGCCAGGATGGGTGCGATAGCCGGGTCGAACTGGCGCGGGATCAGGTCTTCGCGCTCGATGGTGCGGCAGAAGTCGCTCCAGAAATGCGGCTCCAGCGCCGCCAGCGAGAGATAACGTCCATCGGCGCAGGCGTACACGTTGAAGCACGGCAGGCCGCCCGCCAGCGGCATGCGCCCGCGCTCCGGTGGCTGCCCGGCGGCGAAGAATGGCCCACCCGCCAGGGGCGTGACCCAGGAGACCACGGCGTCCATCAACGCCACATCCAGGTACGCACCCTCGCCGGTGCGTTCGCGCCCCAACAGCGCAGCCAGGATGGCGATTGCGGCCAGCATGCCGCCGCCCAGATCGGCGATCGGCACGCCAGGCGGGATCGGCGGCCCATCGGTAGAGCCATTCAACCCCAACGCCCCGCCCACAGCCACGTAGTTCAGATCATGCCCGGCGCGTTGCTCATAAGGCCCACTCTGGCCGTAACCCGAAAGCGAGCAATACACCAACCGCGGGTTGATCGCCCGCAGGGTCTCATAGTCCAGTTTCCAGCGCTTTACCGCGCCCGGGCGGAATCCCTCCAGGAACACATCTGCATCTTCCACCAGGCGGTAAAGCACTTTCCTGCCGCGTGGATTGCGGTAGTTCAGCGCCAGGCTGCGCTTGCCGCGATTGACCATCTCGAACAACCCTTGCAGCCCCATCTCTTCCGGGGCCATGCGGGCGTAGTCACCGATGCGCGGCTTCTCGATCTTGATCACCTCCGCCCCCAGGTCCGCCAACAGCATGGTCAGGTATGGGCCGGGCAGCAGGCGGGAGAGATCGAGGACTTTGATGCCAGTGAGGGGTTGCATTGGTTTTGTTGGTTTTGTTGGTTTTGTTGGTTTCATTGGTTCATTGGTTTCCTGGTTGCTGGTTCGTTGGTTTTCTGGTTGCACTGGTTGGCCTGGGTATAGTCCGCAGACTGTCGTCTGTGGTCCTGGCCTGTCTTCGATGGCCTATTTATCATAGCACACGATGGTGAATTGAAAATGGTTTCCGTGCCGATGATTGTATAATGACGTCGGAGGGCGTATGATCCCTATTCATTTGAGTATTGCTGGTTTTCTCTCATACCGCGAACCCGTGGAACTGGACTTCACCACCTTCGACCTGGCCTGCATCTCCGGCGCGAACGGTGCAGGCAAGTCCAGTCTGTTGGATGCGATCACGTGGGCGCTGTTCGGCAAAGCGCGTCGCAGCGACGATGCGATCATCCACACGCAGGCGGATCAGGCGGAAGTGGTCTTCACCTTCGCACTGGAATCGAACACCTATCGCGTGCAACGAATCAAGCGACGCAATAAATCCACCATGCTGGAATTTCACATCCAGGCCAGCGAGCATTGGAAACCGCTCACCGAGCGAACCATGCGCGCCACACAGGCCCGCATCGAACAGACGCTGCGCATGGACTACGACACCTTTGTCAACGCCTCCTTCTTCCTGCAAGGGCGCGCCGACCAGTTCACCCAGCAGACACCAGGCGAACGCAAGCGCGTGCTCTCTGCCATCCTGGGACTGGGAGTCTGGGAAGAATACCGCCAGCGGGCCGCGGAGCGACGGCGCGCCGTGGAGGCCGAGATCGCTGCGCTGGATGCGCAAATGCAGGAAATCCGCGCCGAACTGGCCGAGGAGCCACAGCGCAAGCAGCGCCTGGCGGAACTGGAGGCCGAACTGGAGGCCATGCGCCGCGCGCGGGAGGCGCAGGAGCGCGCGCTGGACGAGGCGCGCAAAGCCACCGCCGCGCTGGAAGGCCAGCAACAGGTGGTGCAGACACTGGCACGCCAAGTCGAGGCTGCGCAGACCGAACTCGCCGCGCTCGAGGAACGCCTGGCCGCCCGTCGCAAAGAAACCGCCGCGCTGGAAGATCTACTCGCTCGCGCGGACGAGGTCCGCGCACAGCATCGCGCCTGGGAGGAAGCACGCCTGGCACTCGCCCGGTGGGAACAGGTGGCCGAACAATTCCGCGAACAGCAGGCGCGCCGCGAAGCGCCGATGCAACGGATTACCGCCGAACGCGCCCGGCTGGAACAGGAACGTGCCACGCTGTTGCAGCAGGAACAGGCTGCCCAGGCCGCGCAGCAGCGCATCTCGCAACTGGAAGCCGAACTCCAGGCCGCACGTCAGGCGTTGGACGAAGCAGAAGCCGCCCGACGCGATCGCGAAGCGCTGGATGGCACACTTGCTGAAGCGCGCGAGGCCCGGGCCCGCATGGAGGTCGAAAATCCACGCCTGAAGGCCGAAATGGAAGAACTGAAACAGCGCATCCAGCAACTACAGGCCGCCACGGCTGCCCACTGTCCGCTGTGCGGGCAGCCGCTCTCAGAGGACGACCGTGCGCGCCTGATCACTCAACTGAAGGCTGAGGGGAAAGAGAAAGGCAACCGTTACCGTGAGAACGTGGCCGCCTACGAATCCGCCCGCGCACGGGTGCAGGAACTCGAAGCACGCATGGCAGAATTGCGCCGTTTGGAGACGCTGATTCAGCCACGCACGCGCCAGGTGGAGCAACTGACTCAGCAACTCGACGCGCTGCGCAAACAGTGGAAAGAATGGCAACAAACCGGCGCACCACGCCTGCAGGAAGTGACCCAGGCACTGACTGATGAGGCCTTCGCTGTCGAGGCTCGCGCCGAACTGGCTGCCATCGACGCGGAACTGAAGGCCATCGGCTACGACCCGCAGGCGCACCAGGAAGCCCGCCAGCGCGAGGAGGCACTGCACGCGGTGCAGGAGGCCTTCCGCGAACTCGACCGCGCTGAAGCCAGGCTCGACCCGCTGCGCCGCGAGATCGCCGACCTGGAAGCCCAGGTGGAAAACCGCAGTCGGGCGCTGGAGGAAATCACACAAGAGCACAACCGACACGCCGCCGCGCTGGCTGAGGCGTTGAAGTCCCTTCCCGATGTGAGCGAGCTGGAACGTGAAGTGCTCCGCGCCCAGGAAGAGGAAAATCGTCTGAACCAGCAGGTGATCCTGGCGAGACAGCAGGTGGCGGTGCTCGATGACCTGCGCGCCCGTCTTCGCAGTCGGCAGGCGAAGCGTGAGGACCTCGCACGCACCGTGGACCGTTATAAGATGCTCGAACGTGCCTTCGGTCGGGATGGCGTGCCAGCGCTGCTCATCGAGCAGGCGTTGCCGCAGATCGAGAACCGCGCAAACGAAATCCTGGAGCGGCTGAGCAACGGCGCGATGCACATCTCATTCATCACCCAGCAGGCCTACAAAGATCGCCGCCGCAACGACCTGCGCGAAACGCTGGATATCCAGATCAGCGACAGCGCAGGCGTGCGGGCCTATGAGATGTACTCCGGCGGAGAGGCTTTTCGCGTCAACTTTGCCATCCGGCTGGCGCTCTCCCAGGTGCTGGCGCACCGCGCGGGCGCGCGACTGCAAACCCTGGTCATTGATGAAGGCTTTGGGAGCCAGGACGCGCAAGGACGGCAACGGCTGGTCGAGGCCATTAACGCCGTTCGCCAGGATTTCGCGAAAATCCTGGTGATCACCCATATCGAGGAACTGAAAGACGCGTTTCCCACCCGCATCGAGGTGGAGAAGACGCCGCAAGGGTCGAAATTGAGCGTACATTAGGCGCCGCTGCCCTTACTGGCAAAAAACGGCATCTCGTTGTATACTCAGAGCGATATCATCGAAGGAGTCGAGCGCATGAAGGTATCCGTCCTGCAGGAGAATCTGGCTCAGGGATTGAGCATTGTTTCACGCGCCGTGTCCCCGCGCAGCACGCTGCCAGTGCTTTCCAATGTGCTGGTAGCCACCGACGAAGGGCGACTGCGCCTCTCAGCCACCAATCTGGAGATCGGCATCACCTGCTGGATCGGCGCAAAGATCGAAGAGGAAGGCTCCACCACTGTGCCTGCGCGCACCTTCGCTGACCTGGTCGGCACGCTGCCCAAGGACCAGGTGCAGATGGAACTTTCCGTACGCACGCAGACGCTGCACGTGCATTGCGCCACCACACACACCGACATCAAGTGCATCGACTCCCAGGAATTCCCCCCGCTGCCCGCACCGGACATGAAAGAAGGGATTGTACTGAACGTAGCCGACCTGCGCGAGATGATCCGCCAGGTGGTGTTCGCTGCGTCCACGGATGAGGCCCGTCCGGTGCTCACCGGGGTGTACATCCGCATCGAGGGCGAACAGGTGGAGATGGCCGCTGCCGATGGCTTCCGCCTTTCAGTACGCACCGCACAACTCTCCGCACCCGCGCCACAACCGGTGCAGGCGATCATCCCGGCCCGCGCGTTGAGCGAACTGGCGCGCATCATTTCCGACGGCGAAGAAACCGTCACCATGGTCTTCCCACCCGGTCGCGGCCAGGTGGTCTTTCGCACCCAAAACATTGAACTGGTCAGCCAGTTGATTGAGGGCAACTACCCCGACTTCCACCAGATCATTCCGCGCTCCTACCAGACGCGCACCGTGGTCTCCACACAGGCCTTCTTGAACGCCTGCAAGCAGGCAGAAATCTTCGCCCGCGATGGCTCGCTCACCGCGCGGCTGAACATCATCCCCGGTGGCGAACTGCAACCCGGTCAGGTGACCATCTCAGCACAATCTGAGGCAACCGGGTCGAACGAAACGGTGATTGAAGCAAACATCGAGGGCTCCCCCATCCTGATCGCCTTCAACGTGCGCTTCTTGCGCGAAGCGCTGGACGCCATCGCCACGCCGAACGTGGCGCTGGAAACCACTTCGGCGAAAAGCCCCGGCGTGCTGCGCCCGCTGGGCGATGACGACTTCCTGCACGTCATCATGCCGATGCACATCTGAACATCCCTGCTCCGCAACAGGCACTCAGGGCGACCAGCAGGTCGCCCTTTCCGCTACCATGACCCTGCCATCCTTTTCCGTTGATCCCTCCCTGCGCATCTACCTCACGCTGGCGCAATACCCTATCCTGCGCGAGCGCATCCGAGAGCGCATGCGCGAAGAACTGTTCCGCCGTAAACTGATCAGCAAAGCACAGTTCGAGGCGCTGGTGCGCGAACAGGCAGTGAAATCGCAGCATCGGGAAGGGATCGAAAACCCCTTTGAGGAAGAACCCGCAGAGGTATGGGAGGTGCGCCTATCGCGGGTGCGCAGCCATCTGACCGACGCCTACTTCGCCAGCAATCTGCCCTTCGAGGTGTTCGAGAACATCGTGCGCGAGGTACTCTCCGAGCGCAAGAGCGGCGTGGAGGCAGTGCAGATCTCATTTAACCCTGAACTCGCACCGCAATCCATGCTGCTGGAGCAGGGATTGGCTATCGAGCGCCTGGCGCCCGAAGAACGCCAGACGTACGAGCACCGCCTGCAAGAGATCAAGGTGGTGCTGATCCGCAACATGATCAGCGACCAGTTGGCCTACGTGCGCATCGCACGCCAGTGGCTGACGGTCTTCGATCTGTACTGGATCAGCAAACGTAAGATCGGCTACGGCAAGATCGGGGGCAAGGCCGCCGGCATGCTGCTCGCTTACCGCATTCTGAACGAGGTCGCGGACGACGACCTGAAGGCCAATCTGCGCATACCGGAATCCTACTTCCTGGGCGCCGACCTGATGTACACCTTCATGGCGTACAACGACCTGATGCGCTGGGCCGACCAGAAGTACAAAACTCCCGAAGAAATCCGCCGCGACTACCCGCAAATCGTGGCCGATTACGAGAGCGCCACCTTCCCGCCCGACGTGCAGGAGCGGCTGCGCGAACTGCTGGAATCGGTTGGCAATCAACCGCTGATTGTGCGCTCGTCCAGCCTGCTGGAGGACAACTTCGGTACGGCCTTCGCCGGCAAATACGAAAGTTACTTCTGCCCCAACCAGGGGACGCCGGAGGAGAACCTGCGCGCGCTGGAGCGCGCCATCGCTCGCGTGTACGCCAGCGCACTGGGGCCTGATCCGTTGCTCTACCGCCGCAAGATGGGGTTGCAGGACTACGACGAGCGCATCGCCATCCTGATTCAACTTGTGCAAGGCGAACGCTGGGGACGCTATTACCTGCCGCACGCCGCCGGAGTAGCTTTTGGCCGCAACCTCTACCGCTGGGATCCGCAAATCCGCCGCGAGGACGGCTTCGTCCGCCTGGTGTGGGGACTGGGCACGCGCGCGGTGGATCGCGTGGGAAACGACTACCCGCGCCTGGTGGCGCTCAGTCATCCGCTGCTGCGCCCGGAGAAGACGCCCAAAGAGATTCGCTACTACTCCCAGCGCTACGTGGACGTGATTGACCTGGAGGACAACACCTTCAAGACGTTGCCGGTGAAAGAGGTCATCGACCGCCGCTCGCCCGTGGTGCGCTACCTGGCGCAGGTCTATCAGGACGGCTACCTGGCGCCGTTGCGCAGCCGTCTGCGCGCGACCGACCTGGACAATCTGGTGGTCAACATGGACGGGCTGCTGCGGCGCACAGACTTCGCCGACCGCATCCGCCGCATGTTGCACATCCTGGAGGAGCATTACCGCCTGCCGGTGGACATGGAATTCACCGTGCGCATCCTAAACCCGAACGACGTGCGCCCGGATATAGAGATCACCATCCTGCAATGCCGTCCGCAGAGCATGGCGCAGGAAAGTGAAGCGCGCATCCCGGCGAACCTGCGCCGCGACCAGATCGTGTTCTCCACCCATCGGCTGGTGCCAAAAGGCGCGGTGCACGGCGTGCGTTACGTCATTTTCGTCGAGCCCCAGGCGTACTTCGCGCTGCAAACGGCCACCGAGCGGCGTGCACTCCGGCACGTGATTTCCCAGCTGAATACCCGCCTGGAGCAAGACGGCTTCATCTGTGTCGGGCCTGGGCGGTGGGGCACCACGAACCCCGACCTGGGGGTGCAGGTCGGCTTCTCGGACATCTTCAACGCCGAGGCGCTGGTCGAACTGACTGGCGAGGGCATGGGCGTGGCGCCGGAGCCGTCCTTCGGCACTCACTTCTTCCAGGACTTAATGGAAGCGCGCATTTACCCCCTGGCGCTGTACCTGGACGATGAGGATATCATCTTCAACCGCGCCTTCTTCTACGAAACGCCCAACCGGCTGGCGCAGGTGCTGCCCGAAGCCGGGATGTTCGAGCACGTGTTGCATCTGATCGACGTGGAGGATTTCCGCCCCGGTCACCGCCTGTCGCTAACCATGGACGACGAGGCCGGGCGTGCGGTGGCCTACCTGGAGCCAGCGGACACGCCGCACCCCGAAACGCTGGCCAATTTCCTGTAAATCCCGCTGTTGAGGTGATCCATGAAGAAGTTCGTCATCGTAGCCGGCAACATTGGCGTGGGCAAATCCACCCTGGTGGAGATGCTTTCGGATCGCCTGGGCTGGAAGCCCTTCTACGAACCGGTGCGCGAGAACCCCTACCTGGCCGATTTCTACCAGGACATGCCCACCTGGGCTTTCCACTCACAGATTTTCTTCCTCACCAATCGTTTGCGGATGCACCGCCAGCTGCTGGAACACCCCACATCCGTGGTGCAGGATCGCAGCGTGTACGAGGACGCTGAAATCTTCGCCCGCAACCTGTACAACCAGGGGCTGATCAACGAGCGAGATTTTCAAACTTACTGGGATTTGTACCAGGTGTTGGTGGAGTTTCTGCCGCCGCCCGACCTGGTGGTGTACCTACGAGCCTCGGTGAACACGTTGCTGCATCGCATCGCCCGGCGCGGACGCGATTACGAGCGCAGCATCCGCGCGGACTACCTCGCCCAACTGAACCGCCTTTACGAGACCTGGATTCAGGATTTCACCCTCTGCCCGGTGCTCACCGTACCGGCGGACGACCTGGACTACGTGGCGCATCCCCGCCACCTCGACCTGATTGTGCACAAAATCCAGGAGAAACTGAGCGGCAAGGAAGAAGTGGTCTTTGCCCCCGAAGAGGTGAACGAGGCATAGAAAAAACCGCGTTCGGGAGCGTTCCCGAACGCGGTTTTCGTCACGGCACCGGGATGGCTTCCAATTGGGTCACCAGGTCGGCTATAATGTCAAAGCCACCCTGCCAGAAATCAGCGCTGTGGATATCCACGCCCGCTTCGGCGAGCAGCCGTTCCGGCGAGTCCGACCCGCCTGCTGCCAGCAGACGCAGGTAGCGCGGCTTGAACGCCTCGCCTTCCGCTTTGTATTGTTGATATAGCGCCAGCACGAGCAACTGGCCGAAGGCATAAGCGTACACGTAAAACGGCGTGTGGTAAATGTGGGGGATGGACACCCACTCCCAGCGGAACTCCTCACCGACCTCCAGCGCATCGCCGAACTGCTCGCGCAGGTTATCCATGTAGGCTTCGGCGAGGTCGTCCACCGACGCACCTTCCTGCACCATACGGTGCGCCTCGCGCTCGAAGAGGGCGAAGTACGCCTGGCGCATGATGGTGGCGTAGTTGTCGTCCATCTGACGGAAGAGCAGATCACGGCGCACGGCCTCGTCGCTCTCCTGCGAGAGCAGCAGGTCAATCAGCAGCATCTCGCCGAAGGTGGACGCCGTCTCAGCCAGCGGTAGCGCGGCGTGGAAGGTGAACACGCTGTGATGCGCGGCCAGCATCCCGTGGATGGCGTGTCCCAGTTCGTGCGCCAGCGTGGCGACATCGTCCGGGCGACCCTGGTAGTTCACGTGCACCCAGGGCGTGAGGTCGGGCACCACCGTCCAGCAGAACGCCCCGCCGCGCTTGCCCTTGCGCACCTCGCTGTCCAGATGCCGGTCTTCGAACACACGGCGCGCCAGGCCAGCGACCTGCGGGTCGAAGCGGCGGAAGGCATCGAACACCATGTCCGCCGCCTCGCCGAAGTCGTAGGTCTTGTCGCTGCGCACCACCGGCGCGTAGATGTCATAGCGGCGCAGGCGCTCCATCCCCAGCCAGCGCGCTTTCAGGCGGAAGTAACGCTGGAAGAGCGGCGCGTTGCGGCGACAGACATCGAGCAGCGTGTCCACGACCGAATCAGGGATATCGTTAATCAGGTTGCGCACCGCAATCGGCTCGCGGAAACCGCGCAACTGAAGGTTCTCGTTCGCCCAGTCGCGCACCACGCTCTGATACATCTGTCCCAGGATGTGCCCATCTTCACCATACACACGGTACAGTTCCTGATAGGCGCGGGCGCGCAGATCGGGATCGTGATGCCGCACATAGACCATCAACTCGCCGCGCGTGAGTTCCTGCACCTCGCCGTCCACTTCCACCCGGAAAACATAGCGGTTGGTAAGCGCATCGTACAGGTTGATCAGCGCCTGGTTGCCGGTCACGTCCTTCAGGTTGATGACCTTTTCTTCCCCCTCGGAGAGCGTGTAGGGCTTGAAGCGGCGCAACTCTTCGAGCCAGTAGCGATAATCGCCCGCCACAGCCAGCAACCGGTTGGCCTGCGCGTCGTCCAGCGACTTCCACCACAACTCGAAGAACAGTACGCGGTTGCGCATCCCGGCCATGAATTGCTGCACCCGCCCGACCAGCGTCTGCGCCTGGGCGTCCTGGGTATCCTCTGCGAACCACAGGCCGGCGAAGCCGTTCACGCGGTACGCCTTGCGGGACAGGTCTTCCAGTTCGCGCACGATCGCCAGGAAGTCATCTACTGGCATGTCGGCGCTCAGGCGCTCGCGTTGCTGCTCAAAGGCCTTTACCTGATCTTCCAGTTCGGCAAAAGCGGCTTCCACCGCCGCCAGATCGTCTTTGGAAAACAGGTCGTCCAGTCTCCAACGAGATTGGGTAAACGTGTTCATGGTACTCCTTTCAAAAGCAAAGGTGCGACGCAGAAAGTGCGTCGCACCTAATCATATATTGAATCGAATGGTAAGGATGTCTCCATCCTGCACTACATAGGTTTTGCCTTCCAGGCGCAACTTGCCATGGGCACGGGCTTCAGCCATGCTGCCCAGCGCAATCAGGTCGTCGTAAGAGATCACCTCAGCGCGGATGAACCCCTTCTGCATGTCAGAGTGGATCACACCAGCCGCTTCGGGCGCAGTCGCGCCGCGTCGCACCGTCCAGGCGCGCACCTCGTCCGGCCCCACGGTGAAGAACGATTGCAGCCCCAGCAGGTCATAAGACAGGCGGATCATACGATTCAAACTGGGTTCTTCGATGCCGTATTCGACCAGGAATATTTCGGCCTCGTCAGGCGGCAGTTGGGCGATCTCCATTTCCAGTTTGCCCTGCAATGCCACGGCTGGACGGTTGGCGGGCATCTCCGGCGGCTCCTGACCTTCCGCCAGGTTGAACACCAGCAGCATGGGCTTGCGGGTCAGAAAACCAAAGCCGGAGAGCAGTTTTTCCTCATCGACGCTCAGATCGAGGTCTCGCAGCGGGCGCTCCTCGGACAGTGCGGCGTGCAGGCGCTCAAAGAGCGCGATCTCGCGCTCAACCTGGGTCTTATCGCGCCCGCCCTTGCGCCGCTCATCGTGCAGGCGCTCCAGTTTGCGCTCCACCGCGATCAGGTCATTGAGCAACAGTTCGGCGTCCATGGCCGCCACGTCGCGCAGCGGATCCACTGATCCAGTGGGGTGCGGCACGTTGGGATCGTCGAAGCAACGCACCACATGCAGAAAGCCATCCATCTGTGTGAGTTGATTGAGCAGCGGGCCAGAGACCTCGCCACCCGCCCCCTCCAACCCGGCGATGTCGGCATAGGTCACCTTGGCGTAGATGGTGCGCTTCGGCTGGAACATCGCCGATAGGCGATCCACGCGCGGATCAGGCACATCCACCACAGCGGTGTGCACTTCGAAGCGCCCGCCGCTCATCATAGTGGGCGTGTCGCCACGCGTCAGGGCGTTGAAAATGGTGGTTTTTCCGCTCTGCGGCAGACCAATGATACCGAGTTTCATAGGAGTTCGCCTTTGTGTGTGAGATGTCGCAGGGCGATTATACCGCACGCCCATGATCCGACCTGATGGGAAACTTCAGCCCCGTCAGGTCCAAAAAGCTTGACCCTCCCCCCCATTTTGGTTATACTAAGCGTGCAAGCCGAAGTGGCGGAATTGGCAGACGCGCGCGACTCAAAATCGCGTTCCTTCGGGAGTGAGGGTTCGACTCCCTCCTTCGGCACCAAAGCTACAGCCCCGACCTGGGTCGGGGCTGGATGGTTTAAGCAGGCGCGGTCTCTTTGGTGTAAATCTCAAACTGTGGTGGCTGCTCCATGTGCTTCTTCACCGCGCACAGTTCGGCGGCGCGCACCAGCGCCGGGCGGTACTTCTCCGGGAATTCCGGCGGCACCTGAATCTCCATCTCTACCTTGCCCACCATGCCGTTCATCGGATTGCTGTACACGCGCTGGATAATGCGGATGCCGTCCGTCGGCAGGCCACGCTGGCGGCAAAAGCCCAGCACGTAGATGCCTGCACAGGTTCCCAGCGATGCCAGGAACACGGCAAACGGCGTGGGCGCCGACCCTTCGCCGCCGCCCATCGGGGGCTGATCGGTCTTCACCGTATAGGGACCAAAGTGGGCGTCCACACGCGCGCCGCCGGGAAAATCAATCACCATCTCCATGATGCACCTCGTTAGAACTAAGGGAAAGTTGTCCTCCCGTTAGATGTCGAATAGGGAAAAGTGTTACACGTGAGTCTCTGTGCCGATTGAGCGTTTGTGTGGCAAGAAGGAAGGCATACAGATTGAAAACAAAGGCAACGAACCAGGGTCGAGTATATCTCAGGAACCCCACAGAGAAGGACGAAACTTTTTCAAAAACAGACAACAACATTGATATGGTTTCAGACAGTGGGAAAACGAAAACCAACCACCGCCAAAGTTGAAAGACGATGCCATTCTCATCCCGGTCTAACAGGAGCAGCAACGGGTATATGGCCAGCAAATTATGAATATGTGCGTGCCATGTAATCACAAAAGTGGCTGTCAACGCGGCAAGGATCAGCCAGTAATACGATATTCCCTCAATCTTCCTGACATCAGCGGACAACCAGTGCCAGACAACGAGAAGAAGAAAAACTCCCCCCAACGAAAACACAAAAATCGGCCCATACCTTTCACCAAAGAGGTTCAACCCCAGAGCGCGAAGATTCATCATTCCTAAAATCCCCATGCTTTGGAGCCCTCGAGAGGATACCTGCCATAACTGTAGAAGCGCGCCTAAGCCTTTTCTCCCCGCTATCAAGGCAGAAACCATCCAGACCAAAGCGGTGGACAAGAACCAACCCTCCAAGACTCTCCACTGACGCTTCAGCACAGTTAACGGCAGCAAAAGCAAAAACAACGGCGGCTTCATCCAGATGAAGCCAAGCCAGAGACCTGCTTGTCGCTCTTTTTCACGAGCAAGGCAACGGATGAACTCCCCAACGATGACCAAGAGCACGAAACTGTATTGCCCCCAGAACAAATCCACAAAGAAAGGGTAGGAGAGAAACACCAAGACCCACTTAGGACGAGGCAAGGATAAACTCTTCGTAAAAAACAGAAGATATAACCACAAACCGATGATTTTTACGAGGCTCCATACAAGAAAACCCGGAAGTGGCGGGAACGCCGCCAGGATCAGAAAAGGGAGTAAAAAAACTGGCAGGTAAGGAGCAGGTGTTGGAACATAAACTGTCCCTGCTTTTAAATACAATTCACCCTGAGGAGTGCTCTCAAGCTCTATCTCTCCTAAACGATCCAGATTGTAGGCCTGTTCCCACCCTTGAGTTTTGGCAAGAACACCAACACTCCAATAAGAGAGATAATCTCTCCCAATATCTATAAAAAGCGAGCTAAATGCTCTGTAAAAAACCAATGCCAGATAGAGCCCAGCAACAGCAGCCAACGCACGTCGCTCATTTACAGAGAACACATCGTCTCCCACTGGCGATATAGTTCATTAACCTCTGCTTCCAGCGCGGCGTAGCGTTCCCCCAGACGCTGCACTTCGTCCAGGTCGTCCGGAGGGTTCTCCAACCGAGTGGCGACCTCTGCCATCTCCGCTTCCAGCGCGTGGATGCGCTCCTCCACCGCCTTCAGCCGCGCCTGGCGTTTGCGCTCGGCGTTCTGTGCACGACGGCGGGCACGACGGTCTGCGGCAGAGGCGGCCGGACGGGCATCCGTCGGCTTTGCCACCTGCTGCTGTGCCTCCAGCCAGGCGCGATAGTCTGAATAACCACCCCGGAGCGCATGCAGTGTCCTCTGCGCCGGCAGGATCGCCCACACCTGGCTGGCAAGCGCGTCGATCAGGTAGCGATCGTGCGAGACCAGCAGGATCGTGCCAGGGAATCCGGTCAGCACCCGCTGGAGCGTCTCTTGTGAGGGCAGGTCGAGGTGATTGGTCGGCTCGTCAAGCAGCAGCAGGTTCGCCCCACTGAGTGCGAGCATGGCCAGCGCCAGACGTCCGCGCTCGCCGCCGGAGAGCGCCGCCACCGGTTTGTACACGTCATCGCCGGTGAACAGATAGCGCGCCAGGTGATCGCGCGCCTGAGGCACGTCGAGGCGCGGGGAGGCGGTCAGCACCTCGTCCAGCAACGTGCGGTCGGGGTGCAAGCCCTCGTGCGCCTGTGCGAAGTAGCCCACGCGCACGCTGGCGCCCAGCCGCACCACGCCGCGATACGGTGGCACTTCACCAAGCAGCGTTTTCAGGAAAGTGGTCTTGCCTGCGCCGTTCGGCCCAATGATCGCCACGCACTCGCCGCGCAGCAAGGTCAGGTCGGGCACGCGGAAGAGCGGACGGCCCTCATCCTGGTAACCGACCTCCAGGTCGTGGGTGCGCAGCACAATATCACCAGAGCGGTGACGCGCCTCCAGGCGGATGGCAGGAGCTTGATGGTGCGCGTTCGGCAATCGCAGCGCGGCCAGCCGACGGGCAGCCTCGTCCACAGAGAGCGTGCGCCCCTTGATGTCCAGTTGCGCAGTCAGCCGCGCCCAGGATGCGGTGTTGAGCGCCATCAGGCCGCCTTTTTCCAGCGCCTCGATCTGGCGGCTGAGGCGGCGCAGTTTCCCTTTGGCCTGGCTGGTGTTCTGTCCGGCAATGTTGCGGCGGATGTAGTCCAGTTCGCGCTCCATACGCGCAATCTCATCCTCAAAGCGCTTCCGCTGTTCCCCCCAACGCTGCGCACGCTGCTGCTGATAAGCGTCGTAGTTGCCGCGATACACCTCCAGCCCCAACGGGCCGAGTTCCCACACCACACGCGCCAGGCGGTTCATGAAGTACCGGTCGTGGGAGACCAGCAGCACCGCGCCCTCGAAATCGCTCAGATAGCTCTCCAGCCACTCGACCGCAGCCAGATCGAGATGATTGGTCGGCTCGTCCAGCAATAGCAGGTCAGGCGCTTCGATCAACAGACGGGCCAGGTATGCACGCGTGCGCTGCCCTCCGGAAAGCTGGGCGAGCGGACGGTCGTAGTCCGTGCGGTCGAAGCCCAGACCATTGAGCACCTGCCGGATGCGCGTCTCGTAGATGTAGCCGCCGCGCCGCTCGAATTCGGCCTGCAGTACGCCATAACGTTCCAGCGCAGCATCCGCCTGCGCCGGATCTTGCATGGCGTCTTCCAACGCGCGCAGTTCGGCCTCCATCGCGCGCAAATCGGCAACGGCTTCCAGGCACTCCTCCCACAACGTGCGACCGGTGACATAATGCGTCTCTTGCGGGAGGTAGCCAATGCGCAAACCGCGGGCGCGATGCACCGTGCCCTCGGTGGGCGTCTCCTCGCCAATCAGGATGCGTAGCAGCGTGGTCTTGCCGCTGCCATTCGGCCCGACCAACGCAATACGCGCCTGCGACGGGATGCTGAGCGAGATGCCAGCAAACAGATCTTGTGCGCCGTAGGATTTCGCGAGGTTGGATGCGGTGATCAGAGACATCGGCTCCATTTTACCGCAGGCGAGGAATCCTCGAGGCAACAGTATCAGCTGCCTAGCCAGCAGGGACGAATTCCACGCGCGTTTCGCGGGGATCCCTCGGGGCTACGCCCTAAGAATGACAACGGAGTACTCATCCTGGCTCCTGGACGCCAAGCGATCCCTGTAAAAACACACCTATGCTCATCCAGGATCATCTATGGGCGCGACACGCTGAAAAAATTTGTGCTACAATGCCCAGCGTTCGTTCAAGGAGACACCATGCCAGAATTTTCCATTCCCATGTCCTCCCCAAACCTGACGGACGCCGAACGTCAGGCGGTGGCCTCTGTGCTCCAGACCCCCAACCTGAGCATGGGGACATACCTCCAGGCTTTCGAGGAAGCGTTCCGTCGCTACACCGGTCGGCGGCATGCCATCGCAGTGAACTCAGGCACCGCCGGGCTGCACCTGTGCGTGATCGCGGCCGATATTCAGCCTGGTGACCTGGTGATCACCACCCCCTTCTCCTTCGTCGCCTCGACCAATGTGCTGCTCTACCAGGGTGCGATCCCGGTCTTTGTGGACGTGGACCCTCAAACCGGCAACCTGGATGTAGCGCAGGTCGCGGAAGCAGCGCACGATCTGGGACGCGGCGGGACGTCGGCACGGCGCTGGTTGCCCCGGCGCGGCGCAGATCGCCCTGGCCCGCTGAAAGCGATCCTGGCGGTGGACGTATTCGGTCAGCCGGCGGACTTCGATCCGCTGCAAGAGACCGCACGTGCTCACGGCTTGGCGCTGATCGAGGATTCCTGTGAGGCGCTGGGCGCGGAGTACAAAGGCCGCAAGGCCGGCACGCTGGGCGATTTTGGCGTATTTGCCTTCTACCCGAACAAGCAGATCACCACCGGCGAAGGCGGCGTGATTGTGACCGACGACGACCGCGCCGCCGATCATATGCGCGCGCTGCGCAACCAGGGACGCGCACCAGGCGATACCTGGCTGCAACACACCCTGCTGGGATACAACTACCGGCTGGACGAGATGAGCGCGGCGCTCGGTGTGGCACAGATGAAACGCCTGGAAGAATTGCTCTCCCGGCGAGCACAGGTAGCATCCTGGTACATGGAACGGCTGGCCGAAATTCCTTTCGTCGAGGCCACACCCGTCCTGCCGACCACCACCAACATGTCCTGGTTCGTGTTCGTGGTGCGCTTCGCCCCGGAGGTGGATCGCGACCATGTAGCGCAGGCGCTCGCAGCGCGCGGCATCCCCTCTCGCCCGTACTTCCTGCCCATTCACCTGCAGCCGTACATGGTCGAACGCTTTGGCTACCGCCCCGGCGACTTTCCGGTCACCGAAGACCTCGGTCGGCGCGGGCTGGCACTGCCGTTCTCCGGCGTGATGACCGAGGCGCAGGTGGAGGCAGTCTGTCAGGCGCTGCGCTCCGTGCTGGCCTCCTGAGCGCGGACGAACTCCACCACCTCCGCCGCCAGGTCGTAGCGCTTGAAGGCCGGCATAAGATAGACGCCTTGCGCCCAATCGCGCACCTGATTCACCAGGTCACAGGCAATCCGCACCCCCTCTTTGGGTGCCTGGTCGCCCGCTTCTGCCAGGCGTTCTCGAATCTCCTGGGGGATTTCGATGCCTGGCACTTCGTTATGCAGAAAAGCAGCGTGCCGCATCCCGTACAGCGGCAAAATACCCACCAGGATCGGGATGGGGATGGGGCCGTAGCGCTCCTCGTAGAAGCGAAGGAAGGCACGCGCCCGTTCCGGCTCATAGACCGGTTGCGTGAGCGCGAAGTCCGCCCCGTTGCGGATTTTGCGGCGTAGCACGCGGGCCTCGCGCGCTGGATCGGGGGGCGTCAGGTTGAGCGCACAACCCACGAAGAACGAGGTCGGCTGACCAATGTCCGCGCCGGCGTGATCCACACCAGCGTTGAATCCCTGCTTGATCAATTTGATCAGCCCTGAAGGCGCCAAGTCGTAATCATCCATCGCTTCGGGATAGTCGCCGATCGCGGTGGGGTCGCCCATCACCACGAACACGTTGCGCACGTTGAGCGCATGCGCCGCCAGCAGATCACCCTGCACGCGCAGCAGATTGCGCCCGCGCGTGGGGAAGTGCAGCGTGGTTTCCACGCCGATCTTCTGCTGCACCAGATAACACACTGCCCAGGGGGACATACGCATGCGCGCCATTGGACTGTCGGCCACGTTGATCACATCCGCGCCAGCTTCGGCAAGCAAAGACGCCCCGGCGAGCAGTTTGTGCGCCGACAGGCCGCGCGGCGGGTCCATCTCCACCGCGACCACGAACTGACCGGCCTGGAGTTTCTGCGCCAGCTGGGTGGGCGGCTGCGGAGCCTGCTCATCGGCGCCCTCTTCATTTAGCGCGGGGGCATGAGCCAGGGTGATGGGCTCCGACGGATGATCCAGCGCCTGGCGCATGGCCGCAATGTGATCGGGGGTGGTTCCGCAACACCCGCCGACCACGCAGGCGCCCGCCTCCCGGAACAGGTGAGCGTACTCGCCAAAGTACTCCGGGCCAGCGGGGTACATAATCCGTCCCCCGACCTGCTCCGGCCAGCCTGCATTCGGCTTCACCCAGAAGCGTGCTTCCGGCACGGTCTGGCGCATCTGGCGCAGGATGCGCAGCAACTGCGCCGGCCCGCCGGAGCAGTTCACGCCGATCACGTCCGCACCGGCCTGATGCAACGTCCGCGCCACTTTGGCCGGCGGGTCGCCGAGCAGGGTGCGGTTGTCGCGGGTGAAGGTCATCGTGGCGACAATGGGCAGGTCGCACACCTCGCGCGCGGCGGCGATGGCCTCCTCCATCTCGAACAGGTCACTCATGGTCTCGATGGTAATCAGGTCAGCGCCCGCTTCGGCGAGGGCCTGTACCTGCTCGCGGAAGGCGGCACGCGCCTGCTCGCGGATGACGCGGCCAAAAGGCGCCAGACGCACGCCCAGCGGCCCCACGTCCCCGGCCACCAGCACCTCACGGAACGAAGCCAGCACCACGCGGCGTGCCAACTCCACCCCCGCGCGGTTGACCTCCGCCACGCGGTCTTCCAGGCCGTGCTCCGCCAGGCGATAGCGGTTCGCGCCAAAGGTGTTCGTCAGGATGATTTCCGCCCCGGCATCGATGTAGGCGCGATGGATGTCAGCAATCAGCGCCGGGTCGGTCAGGTTGAGCGCATCGAAGCAGCGGTCAAAGCCGATGCCGTGCGCGTGAATCATCGTCCCCATCGCGCCGTCGGCCAGCAGGGGAGCGGCGCGGTTCTCCAGGCGGGCAAGCAAGTCAGCGGCCACGGTTCACCTCCAGGCGTGCGCGGATGGAAAAGGTCATCGGGAAAGGCGGCAGGTCATCGGGCAGTACCCACCAGCCATCCGCGCGCTTAGTCAAAAACGGCAGCGCCCGATACACAGCAAACGGAAACTCGTGCAGGAACTCCAGCCGCAGGCCAGCGTCCAGCAACGCGCTGGTTACCTCGCCCAGGCTGTGGAACCATTCATAATGCGTCTTGTGGCGGAGATTAGCTCCGCTGGCGGCATACGAGTCCGTCATCTCGAACGCCATCGGGCGCGGGTCGTGGAAATATGGATACGCCACGCGCAGTTCGGGATGTTCCACTTCATCGTCCAGTGTGGACAAGAAGGGGTGAATTTCAGCCATGTAGAACACGCCGCCCGGCTTGAGATAGCGGGCAATCAGCCGCCCCCAGGCGGGCAGGTCGTGCAACCAGGCAAGCACGCCGTAAGAAGTGAACACCACGTCGAAGCGTTCATCAAGATGCTGCGGCAAATCGTAGATGTTGCAGCAGAGAAAACGGGCAGGAAGGCCAATTTCAGCAGCCAGACCACGTGCCAGGGCAACCGCCTGCTCTGAAAAATCCGCCCCGGTGACCTGCGCGCCCAGCCGAGCCCAGGAGAGCGTATCCAGGCCAAAGTGACATTGCAGGTGCAGCAGCGATTTGCCGCGCACGTCGCCCAGTTCCTCGATTTCCAACGGACGCAGCGAGAGGTTCCCCTTTCGGAAACCATCCACGTCGTAGAACTCCGAACGGAAGTGCAGCGCGGCACGCTCGTCCCACACCTGGCGGTTCGCCTCGTAAAAATCGCTCATCGCATCAACTGCTCCACGCGGCTCTCGCCCACGCTGAAGTAGCGTGCATCGGGGTGATGCACGATAATCGCCGCCGTGGACTGCTCTGGAATCAACTGACAGGCCGGGGTGAGCGCCATGCCCAGTTCCCGCTCGGCGGGGAGCAACTGGAACACCACGCGGTGATCTTCCAGGTCGGGAATCGCGGGGTATCCCCAGGAGTAGCGTTTGCCCTGACCTTCGGTCAGCCCCAGTTCACGGCGGATGTGACGGTGCAGGTACTCCGCCGCCGCCTCGGCGGTTTGCACCGCCAGGCCGTGGACGAAGTAGGCCTCGCTGTACTCACCAGCCTGTTCCAGCTGCTCGAAGCGGCGGGTGGCCTCCGCGCCGACGGTCACCACCTGGAGCGCGACCACGTCCATCACACCGGAGTCGCGCGGGGCGAAGTAGTCGGCCAAGCAGAGTCGGTCGCCATCTGGCTGGCGCGGAAATTGGAAGCGGGCGATCACTTCGCCTTCAGGGGGGGCGTCGGGGGTATCCGGCGGGGTGTAAATCAGCAAATCGTCGCCCTCCGCCTGGCAGGGCCAGTACCCGTATACCCCTTGCGGACGTAACCAGCCCTCGCGCAGCGCCTCGCGCTGCATCCGCGCCAGACGCTCCTCGAACTCTGCGCGCAGGCGCTCCCACTCCTCGCCGTGAGCGTTCTTCGCGCCCCAGGAAAGGCGAAAGAGTTCGTTCTTCGCCAGATGCTGGAAGACCTCTTCGAGTGGCATCTCGCGCACCACGCGCGGCCCCCAGGAAGGCGGCGTGGGGATTTCTGGCGCCGGGCGTACGCGCGCCACAGGCGGCGCGGCGGAACGCTTCGGGCGAGCGGCTAGCCCCAGTTCGTGCGCCACCTCACGGCGCAATCGGTCTACCAGCGCCGGACGACGTTCGGGGTCTTGCAACGCCTCCATCGTTTCCAGTCCCTCGAAGGCGTCTTTGCAGTAGAACACGCCGCCGGCGTACAACGCACCGTCCTCAGTGCGGTTGATACGGCGTCCGAAGCGACGGTTAATCGCTGCACCGCCTACCAGCACCGGGAAATCCAGACCGCGGCGGTGCAGTTCGTTCACGATGAGTGGCATCTGCTTGCTGGTGCTTACCAGCAGAGCGCTCAGGCCGATGGCGTCGGCGCGATGCTCCACCGCCGCCTGGATGACGGTCTCCGCAGGCACCTGCTTGCCCAGGTCGATCACGGTGAAGCCATTGTTGCTCAGGATGGTCTTGACCAGGTTCTTGCCGATATCATGCACGTCGCCGTACACTGTCGCCAGCACCAGCGTGCCTTTGGTCACGCCCTCCTGACGTTCCAGATACTGCTCCAGGTGGGCGACAGCCTTCTTCATCACCTCAGCGGATTGCAACACAAAGGGCAGGATAAGTTCGCCTGCGCCGAACTTATCGCCCACTTCCTTCATCGCGGGCAGAAGCACTCCGTTGAGCACCTGCACGGCGGCAGCGTGAGTACTCCTCTGGGTAGAGGCCGCCACTAACGTATCAATATCCTCCTCTACCCCCTCTTTGTGCCGATGCACAATCCGCCAGTGCAGGCGCTCAGCAGGCGACATATCAGCCATAGGATCGGCCTGTTGAGCGCCGGAGCGCACATCGCGCCCTTCGAAGTACTCGATCAGCCGTTGCAGCGCGTCCGGTCGACGGTGGAAGATCAGGTCTTCTGCCAGTTCGCGTTCTTCCTCAGGTATCTCTGCATAGGGAGTGATGTGCGCCGGGTTGACAATCGCCATATCCAGCCCGGCCTGCACGCAGTGATACAAAAACACACTGTTGAGCACCGGACGGGCGGCCTTGCTCAACCCAAACGAAACGTTGCTCACCCCCAGCGAGGTGAATACACCCGGCAGAGCTTCTTTGATGGCACGAATGCCCTCTATGGTCGCCACCGCCGAATCGGCGAACTCCGGATCACCGGTTGCCAGGGTGAAGGTCAGCGCGTCGAACACCAGGTCACCGGGGCGCAGGCCGTGCTCATTCACCGCGATCTCATACAGCCGCCGCGCCACCGTGACTTTGCGACCCACCGTCTTTGCCATGCCCTGCTCGTCGATGGTGAGCAGCAGCACAGCCGCGTTGTATCGCTTCGCCAGGTCGAACACGCGGTCGGCTTTCTCACGCCCGGCTTCCAGGTGCGTGGAGTTCAGCAGACAGCGCCCCGGCGCGGCCTTCAATGCGGCCTCCATCACCTCAGGTTCCGTGGTGTCGATCACCAGTGGCACGTCGATCCCCGCCGAGACCAGCTTGTGCACCAGTTGCGCCATCAGCGCGGCCTCGTCGCCGCGCTCCGTGACCGCTGTGGAGAGATCAAGCGCATGCGCACCGCGATCCACCTGCTCGCGGGCAACCGCCAGCATGCCGTCCCAGTCCTCAGCCAGCAGCAGTCGTTTGAACTTGCGGCTGCCCTGCGCGTTGCACCGCTCGCCGATCAGCAGCGGCGGCGGCTCTTGCTGCATCGGGAAGGCGCGGATACCCGAAGCCAGCCGTGGCAGGTCCAGAATCGGACGCGGTGGACGCGGCTTGCCATGGATACGCTCCACCAGCCGCCGCAGGTGCTCCGGTGTGGTGCCGCAGCAGCCACCCACCACGCTG
This sequence comes from uncultured Anaerolineaceae bacterium, assembly GCA_964435005.1. Taxonomy (GTDB): domain Bacteria; phylum Chloroflexota; class Anaerolineae; order Anaerolineales; family DRMV01; genus CAYSXA01. The sequence goes on from CAYSXA010000005.1 coordinate 24,059, forward strand.
ATGTGGTGCTTCTCCACGAACTCTGCCAGCGCCTCCGCAAAAGGCTCCGGCTCCAGGGGATAGACCGCCTCACCGTCCACGTTGAGCGGCAACCCGGCGTTCGGGATGCAGGAGACCGGCAGCGGCGCGTGCTCGCCCAGAAAGCGAATCGGCTCACGCATGTGCTCCGGCCCGGTGGAGCAATTCAGGCCAATCACATCAATCGGTAACCCTTCGAGAATGGTGAGCGCAGCGGCGATGTCTGTACCCAGCAGCATGCGCCCGGTGGTGTCCAGCGTGACCTGTGCCTGGATAGGCAGGTATTCTCCGGTTTCCTCGAAGGCGCGCAAAATGCCGTGAATGGCCGCTTTGACCTCCAGGATGTCCTGCGAGGTCTCGATCAACAGCACATCGGCCCCGCCCTGAATCAGTCCGGTGGCCTGCTCACAGAACACCTCCGCCAGATCGTCGAAAGTCACATTCGAGAGATCAGGATCATCAGCGGAAGGCAGTTTGCCGGTCGGACCGATGGAGCCGGCCACGAAGCGCGGCTGACCGGTCTTTGCCGCGTACTCATCTGCCAACCGTCGCGCCAGTGCCGCTGCCGCGCGGTTGATCTCGAGCACACGATCCTGCAAGCCGTATTCCGCCAGGGTGATGCGATTGGAGCGGAACGTGTCCGTCTCGATCACATCCACACCAACATCCAGGAAGGAGCGATGCACCGCTTCGACAGCCTGCGGGTAGGTCAACACAAGTACATCATTGCAGCCCACATACTGTTCGCCGCCAAAGTGCTCGGCGGTCAGATTCATGCGCTGCAAACTGGTGCCCATCGCGCCGTCGTAGATCAGCACCCGCTCAGCCAGCGCATCCAGGTAGCGCCTATTGGTATATTTTCGTGCTGTACTCAACCGAACCTCCATTCACCGCAACCAACGAACCAGAAAAACCAATGAACCAAAAGAACCAGAGGACAGGTAAAACAAAAAACCTCTCTGGAAGAAGAGAGGCTCTCGCACCATCCTCATCTTCCAGACCGCTCACAGAGCGTCTGCCGGAATTGGCACCTGGCCTGGATGGGTCGAATTAGTCTTATTAGTCTAATCGGTCGATTTGGTCAAACGGACCAATTAGACAAATCAGACCACCCGAACCAAGCTGGTTGCCGAGGCTTCACAGGGCCGGTCCCTCCACCTCTCTGGATGAGGTTCATCATCCTATGCAATTGTTGACCAGGAGTCTAACACAAGCCCCGGCCGATGTCAAACGCTTGACCTCGCCGCCAAGTCGTGCTACACTCTGAGCAACTTTGAACGAAAGGAGGCGCATTTCGATGAGCAACATCCGGCTTCGCATGTTCCGCGTGCACGTTGCCGATTTCGGTAGCGTGGCGTTGCCTTGTCGGAGTGCGCCTGTGAACCGTTAGAGATTCGTTCTTGACGGAACCGGCCACGGGTGCGCTCCATCCGTGGCCGTTTTTGTTTGCCTGGAATCCGGCCACGGAGGTTTCATCCCGTGGCCGTTTTGTTTGTGTATGGAGGAACGCATGTCTCACGCTATCATCGTTGACCACATCACCAAACGATTCCGTCCAAACCGCCGCTGGTGGACGGCCTGGCGCGGCCACCAGGACGGGCGACGGGAGCACACCGTCACAGCAGTGCGCGAGGTGTCCTTCCGCGTGGCAGAAGGGGAGATCTTCGGCGTGCTGGGGCCGAACGGGTCAGGGAAGTCCACCCTGATTCGGCTGATCGCCACCCTGTTGTTGCCGGACGAAGGGCGCATCACTGTGTTCGGCCACGACGTGGTGAACCAGGCGCTGGCCGTGCAACGGTTGATCAACCGCGTCTCGGTGGAAGCCAGTTTCTTCAAGAAACTCTCCCCCATGGAGAACCTGCTTTACGGCGCGCGGCTGTACGGCCTGGACGGACGCACCACCCGCCGCCGCGTGGTGGACATCCTCACCCGCCTGGGGTTGGAAGAGCGCACCATCTTCCAGCCGATGGAACAGATGTCGCGCGGGATGCAGCAAAAGGTCGCCATCGCCCGCGCGCTGCTCACCCAACCGCGTCTGCTGCTGCTGGACGAGCCGACAACTGGTCTCGACCCCCGCTCCAAACGCGAAGTGCAGGCGCTGGTGCGCGAAATCCACGCGGAGCGCAACCTGACCATCCTGCTCACCACGCACGACATGGCAGAGGCCGAGACACTGTGCGACCGCGTCGCCATCATGGATCGCGGCCATCTGGTCGCCCTGGACACGCCGGAGCGGTTGAAAGGACACCTTTCCCGCGATAACGGCCACACGGCCACCCTGGAAGACGTGTTCCTGACGCTCACCGGGCGTCCACTTTCGGAAGAAGGGCAACCGCTGACCGCCTGATTCCATTCGCAAGGAGGAACCATGTCCGCAGCCATCCATCAGATGCGGGCCATGTACGCTTTTATGGAGCGCAACGCCAACCTGGTCAAGCGCTACTGGGAATGGGAAGTGGTCTGGCTGGTGTACTCCATCGCCAACAGCCTGTCCGTCAGTTACATCGGGCTGGGCATGGAGCGCCTGGGAGGCTCGTCGCAGGCGGACGGGCGCTTCCTGGTACTCTACCTGGTGATCGGGACGCTGGTCTGGCGCTTCCTCTCCATGATCTTCTACTGGATCACGGAGATCATCAGCATCGAGCGCTGGGAGGGCACCATCGAATACACCCTGATGGCGCCCATCCGCCGCGTGACGCACATGGCCGGGCAGACGCTGTTCGCCCTGATCTACAGCCTGCTGTTCACGGCCATCATCCTGGGCGTCACCGTGCTGCTGTTCGACCTGGACATGCAGCAGGCGAACCTGTGGGGCGGCACGCTGGTGTTGATCGCGGGCAGCCTGTCGTTCATCGGCGTGGGCATCATGGGTTCCACGTTGCCGCTGCTCTTTCCGGAGCGCGGCGAGCAGATGACCCACGTGATCATCGCGCTGTTGCTGCTGGTCTCCGGGGTGTACTACCCTGTTGAGGTGCTGCCCGCCGCGCTGCAACGCCTGGCGGTGCTCAGCCCGGCGACCTACGTGCTGCGCGGGGCACGCGCCGCCTTGCTGGAGGGCGCGCCCACCGCCAGCCTGTGGCCGACCATCTGGCCGGTGCTGTGGATGGGTGCGTTCGCCATCCCTGCCGGGTTGTGGGTCTTTCAGCAGGTGGAACGCTACGCCAAACGCGCCGGCAGACTGCACCGGAACGGATAAAGGGGAAGTTGCCTCTTGAAAAGTCCTGCTGAGAACGGCTGTTCGCGAGGGCTTCATCCCCCCTCTCCAGCCCTCCCCCCTAAGGGGGGAGGGAGGGTGTCCTCTGCAGGGAAAGACCATGTCTAACGAACACAACACGGCTTCACTGCTCACTCCCAAACTGAAGTTGTTCATGCTGGCGATGGTGCTGGCAAACGTCGCCGGGAATATGTACGGCTCTTTGTTGCCGCTCTACCTGAAGGAACTGCACGCCAGCGTGGTGCAGATCGGCCTGTTCTACACCATCTCGCGGGTCATCCCGTTGGCGCTGCAAATCCTGGGCGGCTGGGTGTCCGACACGATAGGGCGGCTGCGCAGCGTGGCGCTGGGTAGCCTGGCGGGGATGCTGGCCTACGTGGCGCTGATCCTGGCGCCCACCTGGCAATGGGTGTTGCTGAGCGAAGGGCTGGGCGCGATCACCCGCTCGCTGATCGGCCCCAGTTTCAGCGCATTCGTGGCCGAGCAATCCAGTGAGAGCACCCGCGCGCGGGTGTACGGCCTGACGAACACCATCTTCATGGTGGTGAACGTGGTCGGGCCGCCGCTGGGCGGCTTGCTGGCCGGGGCATACGGTTTCCGCGTGATGCTGATCTGCGCGGCGGCGCTGTACGCGCTGGCGACGGTCATCCGCGTAAGCATGGCTCGCGCCGCTGCCCGTGGCGCGGAGCGCAACCCGCGTCCCTTCTCACTCCGCCTGCTGGGGCGTGACCTGCGGCGCATCCTGGCGCTGGTGGCCGGCGGCGGGGTGCTCACCTGGCTGGTGCTCACCGACGGCGTGCGGGACATCGCTTTCAGTATGTCCTTCACGCTGGAATCGATCTACCTGGAGGAGGTCGGCGGCCTGACGGTGGCGCAGATCGGGCTGCTGGGGTCGGTCTTCGGCGTGTTCACCATGCTGACCACCATCCCCGGCGGCTGGCTGGCCGACCGCCACGGCGAGCGCGTCCCCATCGTGGCGGGCTTCGTACTGGACGCCGTCGCCATCGCCGTGCTGCTGCGCGCGCAGACCTTCTGGGGCTACGCGCTGTCCTGGGCGCTGTTCGGCCTGGGCGTGGGGCTGATGTCCCCGGCCTACGACTCGCTGATCAGCAAAGCCGTCCCTGCGTCGTTGCGAGGCACGGCCTTCGGTCTGTTGAGCACCAGCCTGGGCGTGTTCTCCCTACCCGCCCCGGCGATCGGCGCGCAGTTGTGGCAACGCTTCAGCCCACAACTGCCGTTCGCCCTGACCGGCTGGGTAGCGCTGATCACCGCCATCCCCGCCTGGTTCAAATTCAAGATCGATCCCCGAAACGCCACGGAGAGCGACCTGACGGCGCAACCGCAACTGGAGACCGAGTAACCGTTACAGGAGAAACCAATGACCGCAAAAACCACCGAACACACCGCTTCGCTCGTCCTGCCGGCGGGCTTCACCGACCGTCCGGTCACGCTGGACGACCTGGACGCCGTGCTCCATCTGCTACATGAGTGCACGCAGGAAGAAATCGGCGAGCGCACCGAAACGCGCGAAGACCTGCGCCTGGCCTGGGAGACACCCGGCTTCTCGCTGGAACAGTCCACGCGGCTGGTGTTCGCCCCGGACGGCACGCCAGCGGCGTATATTGAAGTGTGGGACTTGGGCAACCCGCTGGTGCGCATCCACCTGTTCGGACGGGTGCGACCGGCCTTTCGCGGGCGCGGGCTGGGGACGGCATTGCTGCGCTGGGGGGAGGCACGCGCACATCAGGCGCTGGCTCGCGCGCCGGAGGGTGCCCGCGTGGTGATCCAGACCGGCACCACACACGGCTTTCAGCCCGCCGAGCAATTGCTCGCCGACCACGGCTATCGCCTGGTACGCCACTGGCTGGAGATGATCATCGAATTCTCAGAGCCCGCGCCCGAACCGCAATGGCCGGAGGGCATCACGGTGCGGACGTACCGCCCCGACAAGGACGCCGAGCGCACCTACCGTGCCATCGAGGACGCCTTCCGCGACCACTGGGGGCACGTGGACGAACCATTCGATCACGGGTTCCCCAAATGGCAACACTGGGTCGAGCACAACCCGGACTTCGCCCCCGATATGACCTTCCTGGCGCTGGACGGCGAACAGATAGCCGGGGTGTGTCTGTGCCTGCGGCGCTTCCGCGGTGACGAGGCAGTGGCCTACGTGGACACGTTGGGCGTGCGCCGCCCTTGGCGCAAGCGTGGCCTGGGCCGGGCGCTGCTGCAACACGCCTTCCGCACGATGCAGGCACGGGGCAAGCGTGCCGCCGTGCTGCACGTGGACGCCGCCAGCCTGACCGGCGCCACCCGCCTGTACGAGAGCGTCGGGATGCGCGCCCGGCGGCAATGGGATACCTACGAGAAAGAACTCCGCCCTGGGGTAGAATTGACACGGCGGTGAGGCAGCCATGCGCGTGGCGTTGATTCCACTCCGCACCCATCCCCGCGACCCAGAAGCCAACCTGCGGGAAGCCACCGCCCGGCTGGCGCAGGTCGCTGCCGCACAGCCTGATCTGGTCTGCCTGCCGGAATGCACCCTGACCAGCTACCTGTACACAGAGGCCGACTTCGCCCGCTTCGCCGAGCCGATCTCTGGTCCGACCACGCGCGCGATGGCCGACCTGGCCCGACGCCATGGCATCTTCCTGTGCTTCGGCCTGCTGGAGCGCGCGCCGGAAGGCGTGTACAACACCGCCCTGCTGCTGGACGAGCGCGGCGAGATCCGGCTAAGGCACCGTAAAATCCACGAGCAACCGCCTTTCCTCACTGGAGGCGCGGTGCATACGGTGGAGACCCACCTGGGGCGGCTGAGCATCCTGATCTGCGGCGACCTGTTCGACGAGCAGGTCGTCGCCCGTCTGGATGCCGACCTCGATCTGCTGCTGGTGCCCATGGCGCGCGCCTTCGACCACCGCTCACCCGACGCGGCCCGCTGGGAGCGCGAAGAGCGCCAGGCTTACCTGGATGCAGTACATGCAGCGGGCGTGACCACGGCAATCGTGAACGCGCTGGAAATGGACGAGGCGGAGCCGTCCTTCGGCGGCGCGCTGGTGGTTGGCTCGCAGGGCGATCTGCTGGCCGAAGTGCCGCACGGCACCGACCAGGCGCTGATCTACACCATGGAACGAACCCGGAGAACCAAATGAGCATCCGTGCTGTGATTTTCGATCTGGGCGGGGTGATCCTGCGCACCGAGGACGGCGCGCCGCGTGAGGCGTTGGCCGCGCGGCTGGGCGTCTCGCGCCGCGCGCTGGAAGACCTGGTGTTCAACAGCCCCGCCGGTCAGCAGGCGCAGCGCGGCGAGATCACCGCCGAGGCGCTGTGGGAGCACGTTCGCGCGCACTTCGGCCTGCCGCCGGAGCAAATGCCTGAAGTGCAGCGCGCTTTCTGGGGGGGCGACCGGCTGGACCACGCCCTGGTGGACTTCATCCGCCGCCTGCGCCCGCGCCACACCACCGCGCTGCTCTCCAACGCCTGGAGAGACCTGCGCGCCGCATTGCACCGCTGGGGGATCGCCGACGCCTTCGACCACATCGTGATCTCGGCGGAAGAAGGCGTGATGAAGCCCGACCCACATATCTACCGCGTTGTGCTGGCGCGGGTCGGCGTGGCACCGGCGGAGGCCGTCTTCGTGGACGACTTCCGTCAGAACGTGGACGGCGCGCGCGCGGTGGGGATGCACGCTATCCACTTCCAGGATCGGGAGCAGGTGTTGGCGGAACTGCGGCAACTGCTCCAGACGACGTAATTGCGGCAATGAACAAACGGCTGTTTCGTGAACTGCACACCGACCTGAAAGCCGCTGCGCGGCTGGGACAGACGGACGCACTGGATGCGGCACTGGACGGGCTGCGGCGCGATCCGTCAGTGGCCGCCAATCACAATCTGGACGCCGCCTACGTGCAGCGCTGGCTGCTGCCGCTGGGCGAGGCACTGGCGCTACCGACCGTGCCATCCGCCTATCCGCGCACCCTCCTAACCTCGCCTTACGCAGCCATTCGCGCGGTGGGCGCTGCCGCGCTGGGGGCGCGCTACGCACGCAAGGCCGCCGGGCCGAAAGAGTTGCAGTCCGCCGCAAAGGACCCCCGCGAGGAAGTGCGCCTGGCGCTGCAACTCGCCCTGAGCGCCGCACCGCCCGACCGCCTGCACCGCCTGGTGAGTGACTGGCTGGATGCCCCGTCGCCGCGGCAACAGGCCCTCGCGTTGCACCTGCTGTCCGTCCTACCGCCGGCGACAGCACGCCCCCTGCTACCTCGTCTGACACCCCTCAGCCACAGCGACCATTCGCTGGTGCTCTCCGCGCTGGCGGAGGCGCTGGCGACACTGGCACACACCGGGCACGCCGCCGCCGTGCTGGAGACGCTGCGCAGCTGGGCCGCCCGCCCCTCACCGCCGTTGGGGGTGATCTGTCGGGCGCTCTCGCATCCCTGGGCAGCGACGCACGCCGCCGAAGCGCACGCCCTGCTGGATGATCTCGCTCGCCGCTACGGACAACGCCGCATGATCACCAACGCCCTGCGCGCGCTGGAACGCTACAACAGATCATTACAGGAATGAGGCCAATGCCTTATGGCTGCAGCCGCAATTCGAAATCCCCCCGCTCGCTCACTACTGCCACGCCACCTTTGTGCTTCTGCTTGACATGGTACAGCGCCTGATCCGCCAGGCGCAGCAATGCCGTCGCGTCCTGAGCGTGCTGGGGATAGGCAGCCACCCCCTGGCTGACGCCCAACGGAAAGCCGGTGGCTGGCGAAGGCAGCGCACAGTGGCGCACCGCCCAACGCAGTTTGCGCGCCACCTTGAGCGCGCTCTCCAGGCCGGTTTCCGGCAACAACACCGCAAACTCATCGCCACCGTAGCGGGCAATGAAGTCGGTGGAACGCAACACGTATCGCAGCGCCATCGCCACCTGCTGCAGCACTTGATCCCCTACCGGGTGCCCAAAGGTGTCGTTGATCACTTTGAAACCATCCAGGTCGAGCATCAACAGCACAAACGGATGACCCGAACGCTGACTGCGTTGCGATTCGTAGGTAATCTGGCGATCGAGCGCCCGACGGTTGGGCAAACTGGTCAATGCATCCGTCAGCGATTGATGTGAAAGCAATTCGTACAAATGGGCGTTCTGCAACAGCATCCCCACATGGTCGGCATACAATCGTCCAACGGCTTCTTCATCGCTCGTCAGCCGATAAGGACGATCCCAATACACGACCAGCACGCCCTGTACCTGTTGATCGGTACGCGCCGAGAAGGCTGTATACGAGCGAAAGCCTTCTTGTTCCATCAAGGGACGAAATGTCGTAACGCGAGCATCGGTCTGCACATCAACGACCTGCATCAGGGAAACGGATTCGAGCAACGCTGAGTCCGGCACAGATCGGTAATAGTTACAGATCATGCGAACGTACTTCGACGAAAGTCCTTCCGCATACGGGCACTCCACCACATCCCGGTTGGCATAGTACAGATAGAGCGCTGCCCGATCGGCATCCAGCAGATAACGAATCCCTTTCACCGCTTCACGACATACCGCATCCATGTTGAGCACCCGCTCCGATCGGGCAACCTGACGCGCCAATCGCTCCAGCAACAAACTGCGGATGCGGGTCTCTATGTTCAGCTCCGACCGCGAAATCAGCAAACCGACCGTATCTGCCAGCTGGGCCGCCAGGTTGAGTTCTTCAATCGTGAAACGATGATTATCCAGGTACACTGCCAGCGCCACGCCCAAAGGATGCTGCTGGCGGCCATGCTCGAACAGCGGCAGGGCAAGCACAACGCCCGGTAACGGCGAATTGGGGTCCTCATCCTTCAACTGCGTGGGAGCATCGAGCGACCACAGGGTTTCTGCTGGGGGCAGCCATACCCGGCCAAAGGTGCGCCCGGCAACAGCTACCGGTTCCACCCGCTTGCCTTCTCCACGCCAACGTAACAGCCACAGGCTCTCGCATTCCAGCATGGCTTGCATCTGCTCCGCCAATTCCGCGTGTAGCGGATCCATGCGTTCATATTCCAGACTCAAGCGGGTGGTACGGTGCAATTGCTCCAGAAACCGTTGTTGTCGCACTGAGCGAAACCATAAACGATAGGCTTCTGTGGAAACCCCCTCTACCAGCACCGTGATCAGGAGCCCTGAGAGATTGAAGAACGCCATGTCCGCCCAACGCGCTTCACGTGGCACGAGAAGTTGCCAGCGGGCGAATGAAGGGTTCAACAGCACAGGCTGCAGCCATCTTTCCAGATACGCAAACACCAACAAAGAATACGCGCCCAGCGCCGCAATGACCACCCCTACAAGCAACCAGCGCGGGAACATGGTTGCCAGCGTGGCAAGGTAAATCAACAACAGCAGGCGAGCCGGGCTTCCTGCTCCGCCAGTCAGATGGATCAAAAAGCCAATCGCCGCCACATCTGCCAGTGCCTGCCCGAACAGCACAGCGTTCAACCAACGCTGGGCTTCCTTCAGCGTTGATTGCGGCGGTTGAAGCAGATTTTGATCCAACAAATCAGAGGTGATCGCGTTAATCACGGCCACCAGCAACGCTACCCACACAATCGCCACGCCAACATCCAACCGCACCGGCAACAGCCATAACAGCAACACCAGCATCAACACCCCGCTGAGCAGCACCAACCAGCGCAGCCCAATCATACGGCGCGCCTGCTGCAACATGCGTTGATAGGAGTGAAGATCAAATAACGACTGGTTCATCACAGAAATTTTGCGGGACCATACAGCACAGGGGTAAATTATAAAGGGAAAATACTGGCGCGTGATATAATCTCTCGTCTGAAAGCGGCTACGGGTCGCCTTGAGGTCGGTATGCAGAACAAAAACAATTCTTCTTTACTCCATCGCGTGACACTGGTGCTATGGGTGGCCTTTGTGTTGGCCGCCGTCCCAACCGCATATCTTTCCTTCGTAACCGTCCGTGACGTGGTGGCTTCGTGGACAAGCACGGGTGGCTTGCCTGGCCTGGCACTGGCAACCGCCACCGCTACGCCTCCCCCCAACGCCACCACTGCACCGGCAACCACGCCGCAGCCCCAAAGCCCAACCGGGGTCGAGCCAACACCCGAACCCTGGGACGGGGCCAGCCGCGTGAACATCCTTGTCATGGGGCTGGATTACCGCGACTGGCAATCCAACGATGGACCGCCGCGCACGGACACCATGATGCTGGTCTCTATCGACCCCCGCACTAATTCCGTGGGGATCCTTTCCATCCCACGGGACCTGTGGGTGAACATCCCAGGCTACGGCTACGCCAAGATCAACCAGGCTTACCAGGTCGGAGAGGCGCTGCAACTGCCTGGCGGCGGTCCTGGGCTGGCCATGCAGACGGTGGAGTCCGTGATCGGCGTCCCGGTGGATTACTACGCCGTGATCGACTTCAGCGCCTTCGTGCGCTTCATTGACGAGATTGACGGCGTGAAAATCTACGTGCCGGAACCGATCACCATCGACCTGATCGGCAGCGGAGCGTCCACCAAAAAGAAGCTAGAGCCCGGCTGGCAAACGTTGCCCGGCGACTTCGCCCTGGCTTACGCCCGCGCACGCAACACGGAAGGCGGCGACTTCGACCGCGCCCAGCGTCAGCAGCAGGTCATCCTGGCCATCCGGGATCGTATTCTGGAATTCAATATGATCCCTAAGCTGCTGAAGAAAGCCCCCAAATTATATCAGGAACTGTCCAGCGGCATCCGCACCAATCTGGACTTCGATCAGGCTCGCCGGTTGGCGCTGCTGGTGATCAACATCCCACGCGACAACATCCGCCACGGCATCATTGGCCCCGAACAGGTGATCTTTGCCAAATCCCCGAACGGGCTGGACATCCTGAAGCCCATTCCTGATGAGATTCGCCGTTTACGCGACGAAGTGTTTGCTTCCTCCCTGGCGCAAAACCCGGCGCTGGCGAACCTGAGCAGCCAGGAAAAGATGCAACAGGAAGGCGCAAAGCTGCGTGTGCTGAACGGCACGTACACCACCGGCCTGGCACAGCGCACCGCAGACTATCTCACCTCGCTGGGCGCGCAGGTGATTGCCGTGGGCAACGCCGACCAGGTGTACCGCGAAACCACGGTGATCGATTACACCGGCAACCCTTACACCATCGCCTATCTGGTCGAGATCCTGAACATCAACCCGAACCGAATTTATAATAACTATGCCCCGACCAGCGAGGTGGATGTGGACATCCTGCTGGGTACAGACTGGGCAACCAGCAACTCCCTGCCATAAAAGAAGCGGGCGCTCGACGCCCGCTTTTCATCTCCCATGGATACGCTGAGCGGCTCCGTTGAACGGATCACCTTCTACAATCCGGAGAACGGCTACACCGTACTACGGCTGAAGCCTGATCAACGTGGCCTGTCTGGTCTGAGCCGCGAGGGGCTGGCCACCGTGATTGGCAACCTGCCTAAGGTCACCCCCGGCGAACACCTCCGTCTGGCCGGTCGCTGGACGCGCCACCCCAAACATGGCCTGCAATTCCAGGCCGAGACTTGCGAGAAAATTATGCCCGCCACCGTGGCAGGCATTCGCCGTTACCTTGGATCCGGCCTGATCAAAGGCATTGGCCCGCGCCTGGCTGATCGCATCGTGGCGACCTTCGGCGCAGAGACGCTGCGCGTGATCGAAGAGCAGCCCAACCGCCTGCTCGAAGTGCCCGACATCGGCCCCAAACGCGCCCGCCGCATCCTGGAGGCCTGGGAAGAGCAAAAACAGATCAAAGAGATCATGCTCTTCCTCCACGGGCACGGTGTGAGCACCAACCTGGCGGTCAAGATTTACAAGACCTACGGCGATCAGGCGATTTCGATCGTGCAACAAGACCCTTATCGGCTGGCACAGGACATCCGCGGGGTGGGGTTCAAGACCGCCGACCGCATCGCCCAGGCGTTAGGGCTTTCCCCGGAACACCCCACCCGGCTGGAAACCGGTATCCTGTTCGCCTTGAACCAGGCGCTGGACGACGGACACGTGTTCGTGCCACGCGCGCAACTGCTGGAACAGGCCGCCGATCTGTTGCAGGTGGATGTCATGCTGCTGAAACCTGCCCTGGAACGCCTGATCTCGCGCGAAATGGTGCGTGCCGAACAGGTGCCCGTTTCTCCAGAGGAACACTCCAGCACCGATCCGGGCACTGCCGAATCAGCAGCCTCCTACCGCATCCCCGCAGTTTACCTGACGCCTTTCCACGTCGCCGAACGTGGCCTGGCCGAACGCCTGCGCGAGTTGATGTCCGCCTCCACATCGCGCTCATCGCGCTGGCTCTTCCTGCCCGACCGCGACCTCTCGGAGCAACAGTTGCGCGCCCTGGAAACCGCGTTGCGCGAGCCGGTCAGCGTGCTGACCGGCGGGCCGGGCACCGGCAAGACTACCGCCATCCGCGCGCTGATCGCCGCGCTGGAAGGCCAAAAGCGCCGCTATGCGCTGGCCGCACCGACCGGTCGCGCGGCCAAACGGCTGAGCGAGGCCACCGACCGCCCGGCGAGCACCATCCACCGGCTGCTGGGGTACAAACCCGGCGAAGGGTTCAAACACCACGAGGAGAACCCCCTGCCCGTGGATTTCCTGGTGGTGGACGAAGCCTCGATGATCGACCTGTTGCTCGCGTACCACCTGGTCAAGGCACTCGCGCCGGGAGCGCACCTGCTGCTCGTTGGCGACGTGGATCAGTTGCCCTCGGTCGGCGCCGGGGATGTGCTGCGCCAGATCATCGCCAGCGGGCGGATTCCCGTCACCCGCCTGACGACCATCTTCCGCCAGGCGGCGGATTCGCTGATCATCGCCAACGCACACCGCATCAACCAGGGCAACATGCCGATCTTCCCCAAAGAAGCGCAGGATTTCTTCCTCTTCCCCGCCGAAGACCCCGAAAAAGCCGCGGATTGGGTGGTCGATGTAGTGGTCAACCGCATCCCACGTCGCTTCGGGTTGCGCCCGATGGAGGACATCCAGGTGCTCGCGCCAATGTATCGAGGGGATTGTGGTGTAAACGCCCTGAACCAGCGTCTCCAGGCGACGCTCAACCCTCCCGCGCCAAACAAGCCCGAAAAGGACCTCTTTGGTTTCCGCTTCCGCGTCGGTGACCGGGTGATGCAAACCGAGAACAACTACGACCACGAAGTGTACAACGGCGACCTGGGTCGCATCGTCGCCCTCTCACTCGTGGATCACACGTTGACGGTGGACTTCGACGGTCGCCGCGTGACCTACGACTGGTCAGAGTGCGACCAGCTGACGCCCGCCTACGCGATCTCCGTGCACAAAAGCCAGGGCGCGGAGTTCCCGGCGGTGGTCATGCCCGTGCTTACCCAGCACTACATCATGTTGCAACGCAACCTGCTCTACACCGCGATCACCCGCGCCAGGAAACTGTGCGTGCTGGTGGGAAGCAAACGCGCCATCGCGATTGCCGTGCGCAACAACCCGGTGGTGAACCGCTACACGTCGCTCGCGTGGAGGCTGCAACGCACCTGAGTTTCGTTTATACTTAACAGGGACAATAACCGAGGAATAAGATGCGCAACCACTGGTGGAAACATCTACGGACATGGGGCGGGCTGGCCATCGTCGCTGTTCTGCTATTCGTCCATGGCCATGCGCACAGCGCAAGCGAGACGCCTCCTCGTGAGGTCACCAAAACCGTAAAGCAAACGGTTTACGTCTGGTGGCTGGTTCCCTGGGGGGATGAGACGCCGGTATGCGAAATTATTTCCGCCAGCAATACATTGCCCTCTCACGACGAAATCTATGTAACCTGCGGCGAAGAGATCTATACCGAGTGGGCCACGGCGCCACCCTGCTTCGATCCTTCTTCCGAAGCCTGCAGCGGCTATTACCTGCAATACGTCCGCTCGATCTCCCGCAAAGCTGAGGTAACGATCACCTATCCGCCTCCTTCCATGGTCATCCGCCTGGAAGGCTGTCGGGTGGAAAAAGACACCAACGTGTGCCCTGAAGAGACAACCCTTCTGCTGGAAGCTACAGAGCCTATGCCGGGCGAGCAGATTTTATCCATCAGGGGGCGGGTTGGCGATCAATCTTTCTCCTGTGAAGGAGACCGATGCACGGTTCCCATTACGCTGCACGGGAAAACCTCTCTCGACCTCCTCTTTTGGGCCAACTCCAGCCTGGGCGACCGCAGTCCACAGTTTGTGGCACAAATGCAAATTGTCCCTCTGGAACCAGGCCAGTGGCGCGTGGACGTGCTCGGCGAGCAATGGGAGGACGTCGCCCAGGCCGCCTGCGCCCAGGAATGGGGGATTTTCCCGCCACTGGAGGGCATTCCCACCTGGCTGGCTTCCCCAACCAGGGTGGAAGAACTGAGCACCGACGATCCTTACACGTTGCTGGCCGGACAGCTCATTTCACATGGCTTGGCGACCGTTGAAAACTGTACCGATGGCGGTCTGTTGCCCAACGGCGCAGCGTCCCCCTGCGGCCTGGCTGCCGCGCGACAAGCCGTGTCCGACTGGCAAAACCGCTTCGATTCCGATATCCTGGCCGCTGCAGAGCAATACCATGTGCCCGCGCGAGTGCTCAAGCGCATCTTTGCCCAGGAAAGCCAGTTCTGGCCTGGCATGGTGACGATCGAAAACGAATTCGGGCTTGGGCAACTGACCGAAGCCGGCGCAGATACGCTCCTCCTCTGGTCGCCAGAGTACTACCAGAGCCTGTGCCCCAGGGTACTCAGCGAAACGACCTGCCGTAAACCCTACCCCATGCTGAGTTCCGAAGCCCAGGCCATGCTGCGCGGTGCTGTACTGGCCGGAATGGATATAAACTGTCCCACCTGCCCAAATGGCATTGATGAACTGCGCATTCCTCAGGCGATTCAGACTACTGCAGCCCTGCTGTCGGCCAGTTGCGCGCAAACCGGCCAGGTCGTCCGCCTGCAAAGCAAACTTCCCCCAGGAAAGGTAATGAGTTACCCTGATTTGTGGCTCGCCACGCTGGCGAACTATAACGCCGGCCCCGGCTGTCTTTCAGACGCCATCCAGGCAGCCCTGCACACAGGCAACACCCTGACCTGGGAAACGATCTCAGCCCACTTGCCTGCTTCATGCCGGACAGCCATCACTTACGTCAACCGTGTGGCCCACTGGGCGACTGAAGGCTTAACAGACACTCCATCTGTACCCACTCCCACCCCGCTTCCTCCACCTTACCCGCCGCCGACGGATCAAAATCCTCCCCCTGAGGATGTCACGCCTACACCCAGTGCGCCGTACCCGACTCCATGAAACACCTGGCGCTCGCTATCACGGGTATCACCCTGCTCGTCCTGGCTGGGGCGGCGCTGCGCCCTTCACAAGGGGCAGTCATCCAATCGGTGCATGCTCTGTGGTGGACAAACGCCGCCGACGGGGAAGCCGACCTGTGGCTTGGCTCGCCCGATGCGCCACAGGCCATCACTCACCAGTGGCATAGCGCAGACCCTATCCTGGAAGCCGCTCTGTCGCCCAATGGAGCGCTTCTGGCCCTGGTGACAGATTCCCCCGGCGGGCAGCGCCTTTGGCTGGGAGACCCCACGCAGGGGAATTTCCACCTGATCGACCTCGCCCCCGGCCTGGGCGGACTGACCTGGGACGGGCAGGTCCTGGTCTATGGTGCAGGCGAACCCGTCAGGGAGACACCAACCACCACCTGGCAGACCACGCTAATCGCCTTCCACCCCGATTCCGGCCAGCGACGGACGCTGTTCTCTCCCGATCCCGGTCACACAGCACAAATGCTGGGGCGAGATGCCGTCGGGCAACCGGTATTGCTGTACGACGGACGGCTGCCTACCGACATTCAACCGCAGGCCGCCCGTCCGTCCAGAGACGGGCGCGCTCTGCTGTGGGCCGACCGTCAGCAGGTGTATTGGGGGCCGATGGGCGATCCGGCCCACGCTTCAGTCTCTTTGCCACCCTGGAAGCAGCGTTGCGGCTTCGCCTGGTTGCAACCGCCTGATCAGATCGTGCTCTGTAAGGTGGACGCCACTCAACCGCGCATCGCCCTCTGGGCGCTCAATCGCGGCGGGGAGAAACGCTTGCTGGGCGAATATCCCCTGCCTCCCGGCGAATTCCCACCAGCGCCCATTGCCTTTTCCCCGGACGGCCACTGGCTGGCAATGGCACGCTACCCCACCGGCTTCTTCTGGCTGGAGGTGCAGACCGGCACATGGGTCACCCCAACCACGGATGAGGTGGTGGTACGTTTCATTGGCTGGGCAGGGGGTGCGCCGTGAACCACAGGGGCGCCGCTTGGCTCAGTCTGGTGCTGGCGCTGGGGTTGAGCAGCCTGCTGCTGAGCACCGCGCGGCTCTCGGCAGTTCAGGCACAATCACCGACCGCGACGCCCCCCTGCCCCGCCTCGAATTGCCCGCAACCGCGCGCCCACGGCTACCAGCCTCTCCGCAGCGCTCTGCTCCCGGCCTTCCGCCGTGCAGCGATCAATGCCCTGAGTGTAGATGGGCCAACCTACGACGCGATCAACGTGGGCCTGCCGCCCGCGATGATCACCCGCCCGCTGAGCTCGGAAACCTCGCTGCCACTGCCCGTGCTGCTCGCCGTGGCCTGGCAGGAATCCCATTGGGTGCAATTCGGCGACACAGTCGGCGCATCGGGCGGCACGGAAGCCTGCACACTGCTCTCGCCCGATTGCGGCTACGGCATCATGCAGATCACCTCGTGCATGAGCGACGGCTGCGGCTGGTTCGACCCATTGCGAGTGGCCGGCGAGATCACCTACAACCTGGGCACCGGGGTCAATTTTTTAATCCGCAAATGGAACCACGCCCCCTTCCTGGGAGGAAACAACCCCACGATCCCGGAAGAATGGTACTATGCCGTGCTGGCCTACAATGGTTGGAGCACGTGCAACGACCCGAACCGCACAACCACCGCCCCCGGCTGTCCTGCCTCGGCGCCGTTCGCCCCCGACCGTCCACCATACCGCGAAGGCGACTACATGGCGTTCCGCTACCCCTATCAGGAGCTGGTATGGGGCTGGATGGCCTTCCCACCAGACGGCCTGTGGCGCGCCACGCGCGTGCCGCCTGTGCCACGTGGCGTGTTTGGCTTGCGCCGCCCGGATTCCTGGCAACCGCCCTCCAGCACGCCGCGACCGCAATTCACCTTGCTGAACGGTCTGTGGGTGAGCGGCACGCTGGGCGCGGTGATCCAACTGATGAACACCACGCCGGTCACTCAGGCCGCCGAGGTACTGCTCTATAACGCGGATGACACCTTCAACCGCCGCTGGCTGGGCGCGCCACCGAACGCCGACCACCTCTACCCCACGGCCACCCTGCGCCTCCCCCCCAGCAGCACAATCACCGTGCCGCTGAGCGCGGCCTTCTACCCCTGGGAGACCTTCCAGGGCTACGCCCGCGTGGTGAGCGTGCAGGGCGTGCGGGCGTTGTCAGCACACACCATCTTTCTGCCTATGGTAACATCCAACACCAGCCCGGCCTGCACCCCTGCATTGCAAAACGGTGGCTTCGAGGAACGAAACAACGGCCAGCCCGCCGGCTGGGACGCGACATCCAACGGCGGCTACCCGCTGGCCGACGGCACGCGCATCGCCTTTGGGCACCTGAGCGCCCACCTGGGCGGCTACAACACCGCGCGCGATGTCCTCAGCCAGACTCTCCACACGTTGACGGACACGCAAAGTCTCCGCCTGGCGCTGTGGTGGCGCACCGACCTGCCTGCTGGACAATCCATCACCGACACCGACCGCCTGACGGTCGCGCTGAACACCCAACCGCTGGCTGTCTTCGAGCCGCAGCAGGCCGCCTCCCCCTGGCAGCGGTGGAAGATCAGTCTACCGGTCTCTTCGTCAATGACGCTCACCCTGAGCCTGGAAGCCGTCACCGACGCCGCCTGGCCGACTGCCTTCTTCATCGACGAGGTCAACCTGAGCCTGTGCCCGCCGTGAGCAGGCTGGCTCTATCTTTATCATCATAGGAGAACGAAACCATGCCCACCGTGCTGATCTCTGCGCCTTACATGCTCCCCTTCCTCGACCGTTTTCGCCCGGTCTTCGCGCACTATGGCCTCGACCTGCTCGTTCCCGAAGTACATGAGCGCCTGGAGGAGGCCGACCTGTTGCGCTACGCCGGCCAGTTCGACGGCACCATCTGCGGCGACGACCGCTATACCGCCCACGTGCTGGAAGCCTGCGCCCCGCGCCTGAAGGTGATCTCCAAGTGGGGCACGGGCATCGACTCCATCGACCGCCAGGCCGCCGACCGCCTGGGCATCCGCATCGGCAACACACCGAACGCCTTCACCCTCCCCGTGGCCGACACGGTGATGGGCTACATCCTGGCCTTCGCCCGCCGCCAGCCGTGGATGGATCGCGCCATGAAGAACGGCCGGTGGGAAAAAATCCCCGGTCGTTCGCTCAGCGAGTGCACGCTGGGGGTGATCGGCGTGGGGAACATCGGCAAGGCCGTGCTGCGCCGTGCGCGCGCCTTCGGCATGCGATTGCTGGGCAACGACATCGTGGAGATTGCCCCCGACTTCCTGGCCGAGTACGGCGTGCAGATGGTCTCGCTGGAGACGCTGCTCGCCGAAGCGGACTTCGTCAGCCTGAACTGCGACCTGAATCCAACCAGCCATCATCTGATGAACGCGGAACGGCTGGCACAGATGAAGCCCACCGCCGTACTGATTAACACCTCCCGTGGTCCGGTGGTGGACGAGGCCGCGCTGGTCGCTGCGTTGCAGCAGGGGCAGATCGCCGGCGCGGCGCTGGACGTATTCGAGGTCGAACCCCTACCCGACGACAGCCCCCTGCGCCGCATGGACAACGTGATGCTCGCCCCGCACAACTCCAACTCCAGCCCCGCCGCCTGGGAGCGCGTGCACTGGAACTCCATCCGCAACCTGCTTGATGGGCTGGGAATCGACTCGTCCGATTTGGAGCAGTTCCGGTAAGAAGAGCCAGAGATGCCAGAAGCACCAGAAGAGCCAGAGGCTGTTAACCTCTGGCTCCTTTGCTGCCTTTGCCACCTTCGATACCTTTGGTCCCTTTGAAACCTTTGCCCCCTCCAGCACCTCCATCCCCCCTCAAGAAAAAGACCGCATACAACAACACCGCCATCGTGTAGAACAGGATCGCGCCACCAAACACGGGGGCAAAGCCGTACTGTACCTGCAACCAGCCGCTCACCGTCGGGCTGACCGTGCGCCCGAAACTCCACACCATGCTGCTCAGGCTGGCGACCGTGGCGCGCGACTCCGGCGTGATCTGTTCCATCAGGAAAGCATCGTAGATCGGGTTGCTCATGTTCATCAACACTAGGCGGATGAAGTACGCCCCCGCGCTAAGCGAGAAGTACGGAGCAAACCCCAACACCGCCATAAATGGGATGGAAAGCCCCTGGGTGAGCACCACAAGTTGAATCTTCCCCAACCGGTCGGCGATCGGCGGAGCAAGGATTAGCCCGACACCCATTGCCAGCGAACCCCAGGCGAACAGCGTCCCGATCACCTGATCGGATTGCTGATGTACCACGCGGAAGAACACGTTCATGAAGGGGATGAACAGTCCCGCGCCGAGCGAGATCAGCAGGTACGGAAACAGCAGCCGCCCCAGCAGGCGGGGCTGCTCGCGGATCGCCTTCAGCGGCGCCAGCCCATTTTGGGCTTTCGCCTCCCGCCCGTTCACCTCGCGGATGAAGACCAGCGGCAACAGGCCGATCAGCGTGAGGAAAGCCATCACCAGCAGCGCGCCGCCGTAGGCCGCGGGCGCGGTGTTCTCCACGCCGCGCAGTACCCCCATCCATGAAGGCAGGTAACCACCCAGCCAGTTGCCCACGAACATTGACCCCATCCGCAGCCCTGAGGCGAAGCTGAACAGATAGGTGCGTTCCTGGCGCGCCGAGTTCTGCATCAAAAACGGCGCCCGTGAGACGCGCGACAGCCCCTGAACCACGCCGATCAACGCGTTCATGGCGAAGAAGGTCGGCACACCCGGCCAGAGCGCCATCCCTCCGATCGCCACGCTCATCAGCAGCGTGCGCGCGATCAGCGCCGACTTGTACCCGAACAGGTCACCCAAAAAGCCCAGCGGGAAGGCCATCACCAGCGCCACCAGGTTCGTGGTGGTGATGAACTGTCCCAGCAGCGCCTCATCGTAGCCCAGGCTGAGCACGTAGAAGTTGAACAGCAGGCGAAACACCCCCATTGAAGCGCCCGTCAGCACCACGCTGAGCAGGTACAGCCGCGCGTTCGGCGAAAACGCCCGCAGTCGATCCGCGTAGGTGGTCAGCGTCCCATGCACGGCTCAATCCCCCGCCGGGATCGGCTCAGGCACCGTGGCCTCCCCACGCCAGAAGAAGGCCCAGTACAGCGTGATCGCAATGGTGTACAACGTGATCGTCCCCAGGAAGGGCGGGCCAAAGCCGTAGCGCACCTGCAACCAGCCGCTCACCGTGGGGCTGAACGCCCAGCCAAAGTTCCAGGCCATGCTCACCAGGCTGGCGACCGTGGCGCGCGCGCTGGCCTCCACGTGCTCCATCACGAAGGTCTGGTACACCGGGCCGCTCATGTTCATCAGCGCCAGGCGGATGTAGTACGCCCCTGCGCTCAACCAGAACCAGGGCGCGAAGCCCAGCAAGGCCAGGAAAGGCACCGAGAGCGCCTGAGTGATCACCACTACCTGGATTTTGCCGTAGCGGTCGGCCAGCGGCGGGGCAATCAGCAACCCGACGCCCATCGCCAGCGACCCCCACGCGAACAGCGACCCGATCACCGGGTCGGGCTGGTGGTGCACCTGGCGGAAGAATACGTTCATGAATGGCATCACCAGCCCTGCGCCGATCGAGGTGATCAACATGGGCAGGATCAGTTTGCCCAGCAGTACGGGTTCCTTCGCCGCGTACTGGAAGGGCGCGAAGACCGAGCGGTCAGACCGGGTAGCGGCGCGCGTGCCGCGCAGCAGCGACAGCGGGATCAACCCCAGCGCGGCGATGACCACCACAAACAACAACGCCCCGGCGTAGGCCGGACTGCTGGTCGGCGTCACGCCGCGCAACGCGGCAGCCCACGAGGGCAGGTAGCCACCCACCCAGTTGCCGACGAACCCCGCCGCCATTTGCAAACCCGAAGCGAAACTGAACAGGTACGTGCGCTCCTCGTCGCCCGAATTCTCCATCAGGAAGGGCGCGTTGGTGACCGCCGCCAGGCTCTGCGCCACGCCGAGCAGCGCGTTCATCGTATAGAGCATGGTCTGTGACGGCCAGAGCACCATCGTGAGTACCGCCAGGATGGTCAACCCGCCGCTGGTAAGCAACGAGGTCTTGCGTCCCAGCAGGTCGGCCAGGTAGCCCACTGGCAGCGCGGCGATCAACGCCGCCAGGCTGCTGGTAGTGATCAACCGCCCCAGTAGTGCCTCGTCGAAGCCCAGACTGAGCACGTAGAAATTGAACAACAGGCGAAACACGCCGAACGCCGCACCGGTGAGCACCACATTCAGCAAATACAGCCGCGCGTTCGGCGAAAACGCACGCACTTTGACCGCGTACAGGCGCAGTCCCGCCCGCACTCGCTTCTCGAAGGTGGTCATCATCCCTCCTGAAATCACTCAGGGCGCTCGCCCTGCAAAAAGGCGTCCAGTTGCTCCCACACCACCCGCAGTTGCTCTGCGCGGGCGGCGTAGCGTCGTTCCCCCTGGGGGGTGATTTCCAGATGCACCAGGCCGGCCAGGCGCAGCGCATTCAGGTGGTGGATCACGGTCGGTGCGCGCAGGCGCAGCCGCCGCGCCAGGTCGCTCGGTGTGGCCGGGCAGGCCAGCAGGTGACGCAAGATGCGTAGCCGCGTCGGCGAGGACAGCGCCGCCAGCCCGCGCACCACCGCATCGGGGACGACTTCCCCCGGAACCAGCGAAGTCGAA
The DNA here is from genome assembly GCA_964435005.1 of uncultured Anaerolineaceae bacterium. Taxonomy (GTDB): domain Bacteria; phylum Chloroflexota; class Anaerolineae; order Anaerolineales; family DRMV01; genus CAYSXA01. The sequence goes on from CAYSXA010000005.1 coordinate 46,201, forward strand.
GCCGGGCGCGAGCCAAAGACCAACATCCAGCGCCGCTCGTCCAGCCGATCCCAGACCACCAGCGGCGCGAGCCAGAACGACGGCGCAAGCACCACCTCCTCGGCCTGTTCTGTCCAGGGGAAATGCACGCCCTGCGAAAGCGCCTCCAGCAGGTCGGGTAATGTCAGTTCCGCAGCCAGGGATTGCGCCCCTTGCACCGCCTCCGCCAACGCTGGACGGATGCGCTGCTCTTCCTCCTGGAAGAACACACGGTAGTAGCCCTGTAGCGCTTCCAGGTAGCGCTCACCGAAGCCCCTTGGTTGCGCCGCCCAGGTGACCAGCGCACGCAGGTATGTCTCGGATGGCGTTCTCCCCCCAGCGAAGGCCGTCTTGAGCACCGGCAGGTCGTCCTCCAGCACCTCACCACGTGCCATGATCGCCTCCACCCGCGTCCGGGCAGCTTCCGGCCAGGAAGGCGAAACCACCAGCCGGCGGAAGCGCTCCGCCGGCGAATACAGCGCCAGCGCCTGGATGGCCGCCAGCGCATCACACGGCTGAGGCAACGTCGCCAGCCAGGCGAGCGGGATCACAATCAAATCCTGCATCGCTTCCAGCGTCTCGCGCGCCACAGCATCCAGCCGGGCGCGCACCCCTTTCGCCCACGCCCCGCGCAACCCGAACTGCGCCGGGTGGTGCAACACGTACAGGCTGGCGAACAAATCGAAGGCGGTTCCGGTCTTCCAATGCACAACCATATCATCTCCACCGCTGGCGTTAGACAATCATCTAACTAGATGATAATCTAACATTCGCAGAGAGTCAAGCGTCTTTTCCTGTGGATAACCTGGGGAAAACTGTGGAAAAACAGCCCCTTCTGGGGAAAAAGAACACAAAATTTACAAAACGCCGAAATCTCCGCAACCCAGATATGGGGGCTTCTTCAACGCCACGCCCACATCTGGGAGCGCCGTTTTTCAACAGCAAAAGCATCCCCTTTTCCCCATTTCTTCCCCATGACGGCCTGGGGAAAACTTTCCGCCAAACAACCCAAGATTTACGGGAAAGGCAAGTCCGCCCACCCATATCCAGGGGGGGCGCTGGAAACTCTCCACTTTTCCACAACGCCTACGACGGATACGAAAAGAGAGACTCTTTTCCAAAAAACAAAAAGGTTTTTCCCCAACAGCCCACAAGCGGACTTCAAAAATCCTTGACAACCAGTGTCTCCTGTGATATACAATGCTACAATGATACAAAGATACAATTTAGCCAACAGGAGGTACACGCTTGGGTGAATCGAGATACATTGATTCAGGCACTTCGTCTTCCGTGCGGCCGTTGGCCCTGAAGCTGGACTTTCGCTCCAGTGAACCGGTGACCGGCCAGATTTGCGAGCAAATCCGGCTGTTGATTTTGAGCGGGCAACTTCGTCCTGGCGATCAACTCCCCACTGTACGGCAGCTGGCTGCCGACCTGCGGGTGAACTTCAACACAGTGGCGCGCGCGTACCGGCAACTGGACGAGGAAGGGCTGATTTCTACCCAACATGGGCGTGGGACGTTCGTCATCGGCCCACCAGCGGAGGCAGCGGCGGAACTGCGTCACGAAG